>DAOUCZ010000091.1:0-11919 GCA_034431675.1 Anaerolineae bacterium
CCCACAACTGCGGCAGTTCATCACCAACACGGGCCTGAAAAAGGGCGGCGGCATCGAGACCGGCAACCTGAGTGACATGACCAATTTCAACACCCTGCACCACATGATTTCGAAAGACACCTTGGGCACAACGCTGGCACCCGCCCTCAAAAACGGTGTCAACTCGCAGACGGTGGCCATCCGCACCGAAGCGGTCAAGTTTTTGGACAAAGTGAAAGAAGTCACCCCATTTCACGAGGACATCCTCGGTGACCCGCCAGTGTATTCAGAGCCAAAGTTTAAGACCCTGCTGCAAAACATGCCGCTCAATTTCGAGCTGGGCTATCAGAACCCGGTGGCCAACGCCGGCACAACGTTTGACTCACAGGTGGTCAAAACAGGCACCGAAAACGGCATCTCGACCTATGAAGCCACCCCGCTGAGCAAAGCGCTCAAAAAGCTCAATGATATGCTGGAAACCCTGCCCAAAAACCCCGCCGCCGCCCAATGGACACAGCTCACCACCGTGTTGGGCGAGGCCATTGCCGCCTATGACGAGACCGACCGCCTTGACGACCTCCTGATGAAGCCCGACCTTGAGCAGTGGGATACCTTTAACGGCAAAGCCCAGAAAAAGGTGGAAGGGCAGAACATCGACGATGTAGAAGCGGCCTTTACCTATGCCGAAAACAGCTATGCCACCACCCCCAACAAAGAGGACGTCAGCGCCCTGCCCACCGCATGGGTGCTGGACATTGACGACTATACCAACGATGAACTGGATTATGAGGGCATGATTTTTACCGTCAACCTCAAGCACATCGCCGAGCGGCACGTGATGAAATACTTTCAGTTTAACGCCACCTCGCGCAATACCTTCTTCTCTCCCGACGAGGTGTATGACCAACCCACGCTGGAAACCAAAATCGAGCAGATTATGCGCGATGTGTTCGTCCCCCTCATCTCGGATGACGTGGCCGGCCCCAACGAAATCGCCGGCGAGACCAAAACCGGCGACTTTTATGCACAAGTCGAGGTCGATTTTAAGGACCATGCCACCACCGCCGACAAACAAAGCGTCCACGTCACCATCAACACCCTCGCGCCTGAGGCCAACTGCGTACATGTCACCCAGCCCAAAATCGAAGCCTTCGTGGCCGGCAAATGAGGCAAACAGGCGCAGTAAAGCCCATTCTCCCCTCAATCGGGCGCAAAACACGCGCCCGATTTGGGATAAAACAATTTCTTCCCGTGCGTGTAAAACTTATCCCAATGTTAAAAAGTGAAGGATTTCACGATGGGTTGGGATATTTTTAGAATCTCAACACATGTTCGGTTTTTGAGGGGGGTTTAGACGTGTCTAAATTTCAAAATATCCCAACCCACAATATCCCACATGTAAGAATTATCCCAACGTAAAAATTTTCGGACTCGGGCACTGATTCGCTTGAGGATGCTGGCAATCTGCGCTATACTGCTTTCAATGACTGGTGTGCACCATCCCCCACCACCCCCATGATGGGCGCGCCAGCCGTCACCCCCAACATCACAGCATTTTTAAGCGATGACCAGCGATTGCAGAGCGTTGGCTATGTCAATGCCGCTTTGCCGTCTCTGGTCGCCGTCCGCACCCTGAAAGTAAGGAAATCGTTCGCCATGATCAAGTCACCCGTCGAAGCGTGGGAAGCCGCTTATCACCAACTTGAGCTTCAGTTCGAGCAGGACAAGTTCGACACATGGGTGCGCGAGGCCCGTTTCTTGCGCTACGAAAACGGCGTGTTCGTGATCGGGGTCAAGAGCGAGATCGTGCGCAATATGCTTCAGCACCGGCTGTATCGGGCGGTGGCGCGCGTGGTTTCCGATTCGTGGGGACAGACCGCCAAACTCCAGTTCGAGCTGGCCCGCCCCGTTTCCACCGCCGACAAAATCGACCCCAACGACCCGCTGCCGATGTTCCAGCTGTTGGCCGAGTATCAAGCGGCCAACCCGCCGATGGATACCGCCCGCCCGCAGGACGAGCGCGCCGCGATGTCTGCCGCCCTGCCCGAGTCGCCGCTGAACCCGCGCTACACCTTTGACCGCTATGTGGTGGGCGGCGCCAACCGCATGGCCTACGAAGCAATGCGTGCGGTGGCCGAAGCGCCGGGCCGCAACTATAACCCGCTGTTTGTGTGGGGCGGGGTGGGCGTGGGCAAAACGCACCTGCTGCACGCTGTCGGGCATGTGTGCCATGCCGCCGGCAAGCGCGTGCTGTATGTGTCGTCTGAGGCGTTTACCAACGACGTGGTCAGCGCGGTGCGCTCGCGCACCACCGCCATGCTGCGCGACAAATACCGCTCGGTGGATGTGCTGCTGATGGACGATGTGCAGTTCATCGCCGGCAAAGAGACCACCCAAGAAGAGTTCTTCCACACCTTCGAGGCGCTCTACAGCGCCGGCAAGCAAATCGTGATTGTCAGCGACCGCCCCCCGCGTGAGCTGGCGCATCTAGAGGAGCGCCTGCGCTCACGCTTCGAGGGTGGACTGCTGGTGGACGTATCCCCGCTGGAGCTGGAAACCCGCATGGCCATCGTGCAGATGTGGATGCAAGAGCACCATGTGCGCTTTGCCTCGCCAGTGGTGACACGCCTTGCGCAGGTGGCGCGCCACTCCGTGCGCGAGCTGGAAGGTGCATTCAACCGTCTGGTGCTGCATCACCGCGCCAGCCACCACCCCATCACCGTCGAGGTGGTCGATCGGGTGCTCAACCGCATCGACTCGGCCCGCCCCAACCGCACGCTGGCAGCAGTAGATGTGCTGCGCGCGGTAGCCATCGGCTTTGGGGTGACCATCGAAGACCTGCAAGGCAAAAAGCGCACCGCCAAAATCAGCGAGGCGCGCCAGATTGCCATGCTGCTGCTGCGCGAGCTGACCGAGCTGCCGCTGTCGCAGATTGGCGACGCGCTGGGTGGGCGGCAGCACAGCACCATCATCTCGGGCGTCAAGCGCGCCCAAAAGGCGCTCGAAATCGAGTCCGGCCTGCGCACCCTGACACAAGAAATCCGCGCGGCGCTGGTGGGTTAGCCCCGCTTGACCTGCGACAGATGCGGCGCGGCACTGCGCAGCACATCACGCACCGCCTCCAGCAGCGTGCGCCCGCGCCCGGCCACCGCCATCGCGCCGGCCCGCCCGACAAGCCGGCCCTGCACGCGCTGCTCGGCCATCTCCACCGGCTGATAGGTCAGCGACAGCGACCAGCCGTCCCCCAGCGTGCTGCTCAGGGTGTCAATTAGGCGGCCCAACGCGCCGGCAGTGGTCGGGTCTAACCAATCGTCCTCGTCATAGCGCGACAGACCGGTCAGAGCCTCGTTAAACTCCCAGTGATAGGCGGTCAATTCCTTGGTCAGCGCCTTAAACGCCAGCCCAAGGGTCTTATAATCCGAGGCGCGCTCGATGCGCGCACTCCAAATCACCTCAACCGACCACGCGATATGGGTGGGACGGGCAGTGGCCTCGATGCGGATGCGCGCATCAGGGCTGTCCCCGCCGGCCAGCCGCCCGATGGCGGACTGCCATGCCAGCCACCCGTGCTCAAAGGTCGGGGGCTGCGGCGGCAGGGCCACAGTCGATTGCTCGTTGGTGTCGTCATCGCTCATGGTCATAAAGCCTCCACGCCAGAAAGCGGTCGATGTGATACTGCACCATCTGCGCCCCGATGCCGGTCGGCGACACATCAAACGAGTGATGCGACCACGGCAGGCGCAGATTGGCCGCCGGCACGCCGGCACGCTGAAGCATCCAGCGCATTTGCTCGGCATGAATCCAGTGCACCACGCCATCGCGCTGACCATGAATCAACAGTGAGGGCGGACAAGCCGGATGGGCAAAGAACAGCGGCGACCCATCATGATAGGCCTCATAGCACTCGTCGGGGTCGCCGCCAAACAGCTCGCGGATGGCCGGCCCGGGCACGTCGCCAATCAGCGTTAGATTGACCGGCGCATAAATGCCCACCGCCGCACGCACCGCTGTATCGGCGTGCATACCAGTGGCGCGGTAGGCTGCCGACAGCGCCACGTGCCCGCCGCTGCTGCGCCCCAGCACCGCAAGGCGCTCGGGGTCGATATTGAAGCGGTCGGCATGGGCTTTCACCCAGCGGATGGCGTCTCGGGCATCGTCCAGCTGGGCCGGCCACCCCGCCTCTTGCACAAAGCGATACTGACAGTCGAACACCACATAGCCCTGCGCGGCCAGATGGCGGTCATGCGGCTCGAAATACCACGATTTATCACCCATCGACCACGCCCCCGGATGGAAGACCAGCACCGCCGGATAACGGTCGCCGCGCACCGGCGGGCGGGTGGGATGATACACATCGCAGCGCAGGGTGCGGGTGGGACGCTCGGCAAATGGCACGTCACGCTCTACGCGGATGTCACGGTGCATCCGCCCGCCCCAAAACGTCTGCTGCACCGACCAGCGGCGCGCCACAGCAGGCACATCTGCAGGGTGATTGGCCGGATAGTGTGGGCCAAGCAAACGGCGCATCTGGGCGTCATGGTCACGCGCGGCACGCCGCAAAAGCAGCAGCGGCCACGCACATAACCCCGCCCCAATCGCCCCAAAGGCGGCAGCCACCGGCTGCCCGCTCAGCACACCCAATAGGCCGGCGGTCAGACCCAGCGCGATGGGATACTGCGGGATTTCGGGCAGGGCCATCTGGATGACCCATGTCGATTCGCCGATGCGCGGTGCAACCGCCAGCACACCCAGCACCAACACCATACCACCCATCAACCACGCCAATATCACACCGAATGTCGTCATAAGTGTCTTGTCTGTCCTATGGCTTTGTGCGGCACGGGCGGCCCAATGGTTAGATGGCCCGTGCGAAGATAACCATCCGCGGGCTGCCCTCGCCATAGTCGCCGTATTCAAGGTCGCCATAGACCTCTTCTACCTCAAAGTTGGCCAGCCGCAGCAGCAGCTTCATCTCGTTGTAGAAATAATAATACAACGTCAGCGGCGCAAATGTGCGCTTGAGCGTGCCATCGGCGGTGATTTCGTCATAAATCCACGTGACATGCAAAATCTGGGCGGTGCGGTCAAGCCGGCTGACCGACTGCTGCATCACCAGATGGCCGGTCTCTGGCTCAAGAAAGGTGCGCTCAAAGATGATGGCGTCGGTATCTTCGGTGGCATACACATCACCGGCATTGGGCAAGTCCAACACCAGCATCCCGCCGTCTTTCGTCCAGCGCCGCAGGTTGCGCAGCACGGTCAATTGGTCTTCTTGGGTGTGGAAGTGCATCATGCCGTTATACGGCACAATCGTCAGGCCGTAGTGCTTCTCGGGCAGGCCGGTGTAGGTGCGCACATCGCCAAGGTGCAGCTGAACGCGCTCTTTCAGCTTTTTTTGGCGCTTGAGCACCGCCTCGGCACGCTCCAGCATGGCCGGCTCGATGTCGATGCCGTGGACGGTGTGGCCGGCCTGCGCCAGCGGGAACACCTCGCGCCCAGTGCCGCAGGCGATGTCAAGGATCGGGCCGTCGTGCTGTTCGGCAAGGTCAAGATAGAACGGGATGTCGTCGGTCTTGTCGGTGTTCTCGGCGTCATAATAACGGGCGATGTGCGCATAAAACGTCATGATGGGGTATGCCTCGGTGCAGTCAAAACACACCGTCGCCCATGGGGCGATGGTGTATACCGGCGATAGATGCCGATGAGGGTATCTGCTTTTGGGCCTGTCGTCTAGACCTCGAAAGGCGCACAAGGACTAGGGGGTGGGTTAGCCGTCTGCCAGCACCTGATCGACCGCGTCGGCAAGGTCGCGCAGGGTGCGCACATAGTACACCCCATCCGAGGCGGGGGCGTATTGCAGCATATCGCTGTCGCCCGACCCCCAGCTGGAGGGATGCTCTGGGTTAAACCAAATCAGGCGGCGGCTCTTGCGGTGGATGTCCTCGGCGATGTCGATGCGCGGATTGTTGTGGTTGTTGCGCCCGTCGCCAAGGATGATGACGGTGGTTTTGCCGGTAATCAGGCCCATGTGGTCGCGCTTAAAGGTATCCAGCGCTGTGCCAAGGTCGGTGCTGTAATAGCCCGGCGGATTGGCTTGCAGCACCCGTTCAACCGCTTCCAGCGGCTGATGCTCCTTAAAGTCCATGCTGATGTCCACAAGGTCGCTGATGAACACAAACGAGTTGGTGCGCGCCACCTGATCTTGCAGCTCATAGATGAGGGTGAGCAAGAACTCGGCGCAGTAGCGCACCGAGGTGCTGACGTCACAAATCAGCACAAGGCAGGGTTTGACATGGCTGGTGCGGCGGCGCAGCTCCATCGGCACGCCCTGATACTTCATATTGGCGCGCATGGTGCGGCGGGGATCGACCTGCCCGTCTTTGCTGCGCTTGTGGCGCAGGCTGGCGCGGCTGCGCAGCTTGGCCGCAAGGCGGCGGATTTCGCGCCGGATTTGCTCCACGTCATCATCGTTGAGGCGCTGAAGGGGGATGTCCATCACGTCAGAGCTGGGCTTGGGGTCTTGTTCCGACATCCGTTCGGCCAGCGAACGCCCCGTATAGTTGCTGACCTGATCCGAAAGGCCGTCAAGGTTCTGCTCCAGCATCTGGCGCAGTTCTTCGGTCTTCTCTTCGCTCATGCCCATCTCTTGCAGTTTCTCAATCAGCAGGTCGATGGCCTGCTGCATCCGCTCAAGGTCGGCCTGAGAGCGCATCCGACGCTCCATCCAGCGGCGGTTACGCATATCGTCCTCGCCGTTCAAGCCCGCCCGCCGGCCCATCTCATCCAGCTGGTCATCACTGAAGGGACGGCCCTCCACCAGCTGACGCAGCAGTTCTTTGAGCGCAGCCAGCTGACCAGCCAATGAACGCAGCGCTTTCTCAAGCAGGTGCTGCTCGTGCTGGGTCAGGTTATCGGGGATGTTGTTCATCAAAGGGCTGTTGCTGGTGAAAAACAGGGGGAAAAACTGTTCAAAAATCTCTTGATCGCGGCGCTCTTTGACCAGTGTGGCCCGCAGCATCGACTTGAACACGGCAAGGCTCTCCACCCCAATCGCGTTTGCCCCATACATCGCATCTTGACTCTCGGCCAGCGAAATGCGCACGCCAGCGGCGCGCAGCGCCCGAATGAAATCGACCATCCGCTTATCCATGGGGCAGCCTTCCTGCTCTCTATGCTTCTGTCTCTCACAGTGTACCCCTCATCCCCACAGATGAGCAACTACCCCTGTGGGTGGGCCATAGACGCGCCGCCGGCCTAGCGCAGCAGCAGCGGCAGCAGATTCGGGCGCACGGTATACAACAGGTCTGAGCCGCGCACATACTCGCCGTCCAGCTCAAGGTCAAGCGGCCCATCGGCGCTCAGGCGCAGCTCGTGCCCGCGCGCGCTGCGCACCGCCGAATGCGTCAGATGTGTGCCGCTGTACACGCTGTTGAGCGCCCTCAGGGCCGCCACCCGCCCCTGATCCAGCATCAGCAGCACATCCAGCAGCCCATCGCGCGGGCTGGCATGGGGCGCAACCTTCATGCCATGGCCAAAGGTGGTGCTGTTGGCCGCCACCGCCAGCAGCAGCCGCCCATCATGCAGCGTCTGCCCGTCCAAGGTCACCCGCATCTCGCGCACCGGATAGGCGGCAATCGCCATCAGCGAGGCCAGCAAAAACGTCCACGGGCGGCGGGTGCGCTGCGCGTTAACACGCTTGACCACGTCGGCGGTCAGGCCGGCGCTGGCCACGTTCAAAAAATGCCGCCGGCGAGTGCTGCCGTCGTGCGCGGTGTACTGCACCACCCCCACATCGGTCAGCACCGGATGCGCCCCCGCCAGATACGCCACCGCCTGCGCCGGATTGAGCGGGATGCCGGCGGCACGCGCCCAATCGCGCCCCGTCCCCACCGGTATCATGCCATAGGCCACCGAGCGCGCGGCATCGCTGCGCTCAGCCAGCCCCACCAGCGCATTAATCAGGGTGTGATTGGTGCCGTCCCCACCCACCCCGACCACGCGCGTCAGACCGCGCGTCAATGCACCGTTGACCAGCGGGGTGATTTCGTCTGGCGAGGCGGTGATGGCCACCTCGAACGCCCCAAAATGCGCGTGCATCTGCGGCTCAACCTGCTGCCAGACCTTGCGGGCTGTGCCACCCGCCGCGTTCAGGTTCACAATCACCAATGTAGACATAAACCCTATATGCTCCAGATAAGCCCAAAAACCAATTTGACGTGTTCTTCACGTGTTCTCTATCGGTATGCCCACACGCCGACGCGGATGGGCATCACCAGCATCATCGCGCGCCGGTCAAGCGGACGGGCAAGGTCACCCCATCTTCGGTACGCCCATCTGGATAGGCCAGCGGCAGACGCGGCGCGCCCGCTGCAAACACATCATACATCCCCACCCGCAGCGTATAAACTCGCCCAGCGGTCAGCTGCACGTCTGCCGGCAAGGTCAGCGCCACACGGTGCTGCACCACCTCTCCGGCCTGCCACAGGCGAGTGGAGTAGTAGGTATAGCCGTGGTTGGCCGGCGCAGGCAGCGAGTCCCACCCCGTGATATACGCGCCGTCCTCATCGATCAGATGAATATACAGCGTGTAGTCGAGCGGTGCTGGCTCAAGCGCCTCAAAGGCCAAAATCAAGGTGGGGGCATCGCCCGCCCCACCCAGCTGGTCGCCGCCCTCCCACCCGTAGGCGACTAGACGGGCAAAATCCCCCCACTGCGGCGCAGGTTCTAGGCGGACAAAGTCGTCTGGCACGCTGCGGCGCAGCGCATCAGGCCGCTTGCGATACACACAGCCAAAAAAGCTCGAGTCCCGCGCGCACCCGCGATAGCGAAACACCTCGCTGCGTCCCAACGCCCCCGTCACCGGCGTGATGGCCGGCAGCTCGGCCTCTTCATACAGCCAGCGCCCCTCCTGACTGTACACATACAAACTGCCGGCAGGCAGTTCATCAAGGCTGACCGGCGTCACGGTATTGCGCACATCCAGCAGCGGGAAGAAGAACGGCAGGCGCTGCACCCCGGGCGCGATAATCACCGGCGGGCTGTCACCGCTGTCCTGCAAGTTCTCGTTGATGCGCTCAACCACATAAAACAGCGCGGGGTTCAGCGACTTCTGCTTGCTGTCGTCATCGGGAAAGCGCGCCGACCACAAATAGCCCCACCCACCGTCAGCCTTATACAGCGGCAAAATCACCCCGGGCAGGCCGGCCAGCAGCAGCAGGCCATATCCCCACCCCAGATGCCGCGCATTGTGGCGCGGCGGCAGCCAGCGCGCCAGCGTGACCGCCACCGGCAGCGCCATCAGCGGCACAATCGGGAAGGACAAGCGGTAGTGGTAGCTGTACGACATAAACCACACCGCAAAATAGGGCAGCGCCAGCAGCAGCGCCCACCCGATGCGTCCCACATCCTGCTTCACCGTCTGGGGAGCGTGGTCACGCAGATAAGGCAGCAGCACGGCAGCTAACACCCCCGCCCCGCCCGCCAGCAGCAGCCACTCTGGCAGCGCCAGCCGGTGCGGATTGAGCAGGCTCGGCAGCAGGCCGCCCGCCAGCAGCACCACCCCCACGCCCACCCACCGCAGCGACGGGCGCACCCGCAGACGGGCTGTATACAGCGCCAGCAGCAGCACCCCCAGCGCCAATATCGGCCACCCAAACTCTGCTGCCGAGCGCTGCGCCTGTGTCGGCCAAAACGGGTGCGGAAAGTCGATGGGGGGATGGCCAAGCGCAAGGTTTCGGATGTACCACACCGCCCCCAGCGGCAAACAGGCAAGGCCGGTCACCAGCGCCACCTCGAAGCGCGGCCACCATGCCCGCCAGCGCCCGCGCGTGCGCACCAGCTCCGCCGCAAACAACCCCATCACCCCAAGGATAAATGCCCCACCGGTCGGCTTTGTCCACATGGCCACACCCAAAAAGAAACCGGCCAGCGCGGCATAATGCAGGCGCGTGCGCCGCTCGCTGTGCGTCCACGCCATCAACAAAAACAGCGCCCCACCCGTGAAGCTAAACGTCAGCGGGATTTCGAGGTCTCCCACAATCGACCAATCGGCCACATGCGGGTACAGCGTCCACAGCGCCGCCAGATAAATCCCCGCCCGCCGGCTGAACACATACGCGCCAAGGCTGTATGACGCCAGCGCCGCCCCCCAATGAAACAGCGGGAATGCCGCGCGCGCCGCGTGGTCGCTGATTTGGCCGGCGGCCAGCTGGGCATAGGCATAGCTCAGCGGCAGCAGCTGCGGGTAATAGCCGATGCTCTCGGGGATATAGCCCAACAGCGGGTACAGCTTGCCCTGATAGGCATACACCCACAGCGGGTCATACTCAAAAAATGGATACCATACCGCCGCAAAAAAGCGCAGCACACACGCGGCATAAATCATCAACAACAGGGCGCGCTCATCCAGCGCCAGCGGCTTGCGCGGCAGCGGATAATGCGCCACCGTCACGCGGCGTTTATACAGCGCCAGCCCCCATCCCACCACCGACAGCACCGCCACGCCCAGCGCCACGTTTGGCCATGTCAGCAGCGTCTGTCCCTGCCGCCCGCCAATCATGCCCAATATCAACATCCATCCGGTGACCAACGCCGGCCCAACTGCCAAACTCAGACACGCCACCAATGGGCGGCTTCGCCAATCCCGACGCGGCAGCATCACCAGCGCCCAAGACCAACCCACCCCCAACACCATCACCAGCAGCGCCGGCAGCGGCAGCAGCGCCTCGCCAAGCCAATATGCCATACCCTTACCCTCATCCGACCGGCTCAGGGCGGTTACGATAGCACAGCGCACCGGCTTTTGCCAACACGGCAATCCCAATGCAAAACCCCCTTTCTTGGGCCAAGAAAGGGGGCTAAAGCGGTGTCAATACAGGGAGTTACTCGGCGGGGTACATCGGTACGCCGAACTCGTCGGCAAAAACCACCTCTGACAGTGGCAGGCGCGTCAGCTTGTTGGGGAACGGCACAGCCAGATAGCCCAGCGCCACATGCGCCGCCGTGGCGTAACCATCGGGGATGTTGAGCAGCGCTTTCACCTTTGGCTCTTCGTGGCACAACAAGGTGGTCAAAGAACCCCCAAGGCCCTCGGCACGCGCGGCCAGCAGCAGGTTCTGCACCGCCGGATACACCGACGCGCCATACACAATCGGGTCGCGGTCAAGCTCAAGGTCGGTCGGGTGGATGTCGGCCATGTGGGCACACACCACCACAATCACCGGCACTTTGTGATAGTTGTCCGCAAAGATGTCGGCGTCCTTCAACAGCTTGGGGATTTCGTTGCCGCGAATCGCGATTGCGCCGATGCCGGCAGCCGCTAGATAGTCGCGCCACAGCGGAAAGTACAGGTCGCGCAGGGCCTGCTTCTTGGCTGGGTCACGCACCACCACATAGCGGTTGGGCTGACGGTTACCGCCCTGAGGCGCCCAACGCGCTGCATCCAGTACGCGGGTCAACACATCATCGGGGATCGGGTCTTCTTTGTAATAGCGCCCCGTGCCAGCCGTGCGAATCACATCATAGAATTCCATTGTGGGTGCTCCTCTAAAGCGATATAAGAGAATGGTGCAGAGCAAAGTTGGTACAGCGATGCCCGCCGCTGCCGGCAGGCGATATGGAGACCGTGGTGTGATGTGAAGCTGTGGTGTTTGGGCAATGCAATACACCGTCACGGCAAGCATAATCATAAACGACGCGTGCCGGCTAGGAGTCCATTCAAGCCGATTTTCTCATCAATAATTTAAGGTTGTGTTACACTTTGGCCGATGAATCAACCGACGAAAGACACCCTGCCCATGAACATCACCCGCCGTTGGAACACGATTGGCCCGTGGCTTGCGCTGCTGGGGGGCTATCTGGCCCTCGCGGTGGGCATTACATGGCCGTTGCTGACCGATTTAACGGGCCAGCTGAATGGCCACTCCACAGGAGATGCCTATG
>DAOUCZ010000092.1:0-12935 GCA_034431675.1 Anaerolineae bacterium
CCTGACACGGTCACCACCCCGTCTGTGGCAGATGCCCCGCTGCCGACTTCGCGCGTGGGGCGGCGCGCGACACAGGCCCAACAGCTTCAGCGCACCATGGGCAACCGTGCGATGCTGCGCGTGCTGCGCCACGATACCCCACAGATTGGCAGTGCTCCTGCCAGCACCCTCCAGCGCGACTATGAAAAAACCGGCTCACGCGGGGGCGTGTACGAGTCGGAGGCGTTTGCCGGCGGCAAGCGCGAGCGCCCAACCTATGCCGAAATCCCCGTCCACATCACCGATACCAAAGACCGCGGCGCAGCGCCGATCCCACTCAGCCAATATGCCGACGGCGGCAATGTCGATGACGAAAGCGCCACGCGCAAAGCCGGCTATGACGGTGGGCACATCGTTGGGCTGCAAATCGGTGGGGACGACATCCCCGAAAACGTCGTGCCGATGTTCAAGGCCTTCAACCGCGGCATCTATAAGCGCATGGAAGATGCGGTGCGCAAAAAGGCCGAGGAAATGAAAGGCACTCAGCTGTGGATTACCGTGCACTGTTATTATGACCAAGCCACCGACGACATCCCCTATGCCTTTGACATCATGCTGGAAAGCGTGGGCAAAAACGACGCCCGCACGGTGATTTATACCGAGTTTTTGCGCCAGCCCGACGACATCAAGACCGTTGACCCACTGAATGAGGACAGCCAAAAAATTGTGCGGGGTGAGGTCGGCGCTTCTGAAGTGAAAGAAGCCGCCAGCAAAAACCTTGAGAGCAGCGCCAACATGTTCGACCTCAACGGCGAAGAGAGCATGGCGGCCTATATCAAAAAATACAATCACCTGCCGCGCAGCAAGCAGGGCATCTATCCCGACAGCCCCAGCCTGCGCCCCTATGAATACCTTGACCTGCTGGCCTTTGCCGGCAAATTGGGCGGGCAAAACTTCGGGTCATTCCGCGAGTTCAGCGCCGACCAGCGCACCATCATCCTGCAAGCCAATATGGCCCGCAACGGTGGCGCGCTCAAGACCGATGACCCGATCAATGACCCGGTCACCGATGGCATCCTGAGCGAAAAAGGCGATGTCAACTTCCCCGAAATCGACCATATCGTGCCTAAGTCGAGCGGCGGCTCTAACTTCTATTCCAATGCACGCGTGGTCAGCTGGCAGCTGAACAACCGCGAAGACCGCGTCAAATCGCTGTTTGGCATCGTGGACATGAGCAAAAAGGCCCTGCCCCCGATGCAGAACATGGGCAAACAGGGCATCGCCATCTTGATCCAAAGCTATCTGACACGCATAGCCCAACCCAATGTGCTCTTCAGCCACTATGACATCTGGAAATGGGGCACAGAGACCTTTAGCATTATGTCGGGCGCCAAGCTGACCAACGGACGCCTAAGCCTTGTCAAGACCAACCTGCAAGACTATATCAAGCAGGGCGTGCTGGCTGCCGAGGGCGAGAAGTATAAGCGCATCAAATAATCCACCGCACATGCCATCCGCCCACTTTTGAGGTCTTTCATCCCACCTCGCACCCACCCATACAGGCAAGTGCGCGTTATTTTGTGCAAAATTCCTATATACTTTGCCCACTTGCGCCGCTGCGCGCGATACGGCAGAATGTGCGGTGGTTAAGCCCCCCTTAAAAGGACTTACAAAGGACTTCCCCACCCATGTCAACGCCGCTCCCCTCAAACGATACGCTGCTCGATTTTAGCCAAGCCGTACCGTGGCAGAAAATTGAAGACACCAAGCGAACGTTCAATGAGGCAGTACGAACTATGGCGGGGGAAGGCCACAGTTCTGCACTGCCGCTGGATGTGCTGAGCGAAAAGCTCGGCCTGCCGGTCTCGCTGTACTACCCCGATGCCCCCCCTGAGCAGGGCAACGTCTTCCTTGCCGAGTTCAACGGTCACCGCTTTGTGCTGGGCAGCATGGTCAGCGCGCGCTATCGCAGCGGCAAAACCCCTGCGCAAGCGGTTGTGCCATACAACTTTAACCCCTCGGTCAATCACACCAACCTTGAGCAGACCGAGCACCCCAACAACGCCATGCGCGCGCTTGGCGCCGAGCTAGAGCTGGGCCTGCTGCACCCTGATGGGCGCGGCCCGCAAGAGTCTGAGGTGCTGGAGTTCATTCGCAGCTATCAACAGGCGGCCCGCCGCATCGGCGTCACCCCCCAGATTGACCGTGAAGCCTGCCAGTATCAAGTGGAATGCCATGTCGCCCCGGGCGTTGGCTATCAGCTGACGCGCGCCTCACTGGACGGCATCATGTCGTCGCTGGTCTCGGCCAGCGAATCGACCGGCCTGCTGACCGCCATCTTGTCGGCCTACCCGATCGAGAGCGACTTTAAGCTGACCGATGACCCCAAGGTGAACACCGCCCGCGACCTGATGATTATGGTCAACGGCCAGCACCCAGCCTATCGCCAAAAGCTGGACGACGCGATTGCGCGCTATGGCCTGCCCCCTCAAACCAGCGTGATTGAAGCCTTCCGCATTCAGGGGTGTCACATCCATTTGGACGTGGCGGGCCGGTCTGAGGCGCTGGGCCTGCTGCAATTTTACTGCCTGCTCAACAGCGCCACCGCGGTGGTCAACAGCGCCATCCTCAAGGGTGGGCCGTTCGTCAATGGCACTTGTGATGGTGAACTGCTGTGCGTGCGCGAATATCTGCGCGCCACCACCGTCACGGGCCGCCGCCTGACCGTGCCGCTCACCCCGCACCTGAGCAGTGACGGCCTAGACAAATATGCCGACCTGCTGCGCAGTGAGCGCGTCAACAGCGTGGTGCGCGCCATGCTCTACGAAGACGGCCTTGGCACGCCTAACAGCGCCATGCACAATGTGCTGGGCCGTCTGCGCCCCGACTTGGGCAGCAGCAAGCGCATCTGCACGCTGGAATCGACCGGTATGCCGGTCAACATCAGCGCCAGCCGGCAAGCCGCCGTGCTGACCGATTTTGAGTTCAGCCATGCCATCCTCGAAGATTACTTTCGCCGGCACGGCTCGAACCTTGAGCCGATGTACGAGGACAAACCCCTGCTCGAAATCCTTGGGCCGCTGCCTTACGACACCTTCCAGCGCCTGCATGATGCCAGCGACCGACAGGGCAGCGACATCACCGTCACCACCGCCGCCGGCACCGAGATGTCCATCCCCGAATTTTATGAGAAGAAGCGGCTGTATATGCACCGCTGCCTCGTCGATGCCGTGCCCGGGCACATCCGCCCGCGCGACATCGACGATGTCTACAGCAGCTTAAGCCGGATGCTAGTCCCACCCAGCGGTCAACAGGCCCAAACGGTTGAGCAGTACATCAACGACCCCAAACTGCGCAGCACCGGCAACTGGGGGCGCATCCTGCGCAACGCCTTCAGCGAAGAGGGCGGCACGCCCGGCTCGTCCAACCCGCAGGCCGTGCTGCGGGTGGTCACGCGGATGCACAACGCCCTGCGCGCGCGCTATCTTCAGTCCTAAAGCACGCCGTGCCCACCGCCTATGGTTCAGCCCCTGCCCCCCGTGGTGCGGGGGCTTTTTCTATCCGATGGATGGGTTATAATGCGCGTGTCCGCTGGTCTTACACGTCAAAGTCTGCCCCATGCTGCCGTCCCTATCCATCGTTATCCCTGTCTATAACGGCGCGCTCAGCATCGCCGAATTGGTGGCCCGCCTGCACGAGACGCTGCCGGCGCTGGCCGCCCGCTTTGAGCTGATTGTGGTGGAAGACGATGGCAAAGACGACAGCTGGGCCGTGATTGCCGGCCTTGCCGACGCCTATCCTGATACGCTGCGGGCCTTTAAGATGTCGCGCAATTATGGGCAGCACAACGCCCTGCTGTGCGGCCTGCGCGCCGCACAAGGCGAGGTCATCATCACCATGGATGACGACCTCCAGCACCCACCCGATCAAATCGTGCTGCTGTTGGACAAGCTGGCCGAGGGGCATGATGTGGTTTATGGGCGGCCACAAGCCGAGCAGCACGGGTTGTTTCGCGATATGGCCTCGCAGGTCACCAAGTGGGTGCTGCAAAACGCCATGGGGGCAGAGACCGCCGGCAGCATCAGCGCGTTTCGGGCCATCCGCCGGCATGTGGTCTCGGCCTTTGCCCACTACAGCGGCCCAACCGTCAACATCGATGTGCTGCTGACATGGGGCACCACACGTTTTGCTGCCATCGCGGTGCGCCACGAGCCGCGCCGACTGGGGCAGTCCAATTACACCTTTCGCAAGCTGGTGGCCCACAGCCTCAATATGCTGACCGGCTTCAGCACCACCCCGCTGCGGATTGCCAGCGTGCTGGGCTTTATCATGACGCTGTTTGGGTTTGGGGTGCTGGTGTATGTGGTTGGGCGTTACCTGATTGAGGGGGGGAGTGTGCCGGGCTTTCCGTTTTTGGCCTCCATCATCGCCCTGTTCAGCGGGGCGCAGATGTTCACCATCGGCATCATCGGCGAGTATCTGGCGCGGATGCACTTTCGCAGCATGGGCCGCCCCTCATATGTGGTGCGCGAGCAGGCCGGCGCTGCCGGCCCAGAAGGAACTGTGAGATGAGCGACGCGATACCCCATGTTCCACGCATCGAAAGCATCCGCATCAAAAACTACCGTGCCCTGCGTGACCTGCACCTGAAAGACCTGACGCCGTTCACAGTGCTGCTTGGGCCGAATGGCAGCGGCAAATCGACCGTATTTGACGTGTTTGCCTTCCTTGCAGAGTGTTTCACCCTCGGTCTGCGCAAGGCGCTGGATAAGCGCAACCGCTTCCGCGAACTGCGCAGTCGCGGGGCAGGCCCAACTGACCCAATCGAATTTGAGATTAAATACCGCGAGGCGGAAAACACGCCAGTCATCACCTATGAGCTGGTCATCAACGAGAACACGCAGGGACAGGCGTTTGTCGCCCGTGAGCGCCTAGGATGGCGGCACAAAAACAGAGGCCGGCCCTATCTCTTCCTAGACTTCACGGATGGCAGGGGAACGGTAACCGCTGGCGAAACCCCCGATGAGCGGGGCGAGCGCATGGATGAGCAGGTCTCCTCGCCCGATGTGCTGGCCGTCAACACATTGGGGCAGTTGGCCCGCCACCCGCGGGTGCGTGCCCTGCGTGAGTTCATCACCGGTTGGTATCTGTCCTATCTCAACGCCGACAACACCCGCGGCATCCCCGAAGCCGGCCCGCAGGAACACCTCTCTGAAACCGGTGATAACCTGCCCAACGTCATCCAATATCTCAGAGAACAGCACCCCGAGCAGCTTGCAAAAATCCTAGAACGTCTCCGCGAGCGCGTGCCGCGCCTACAAGACGTCTCTGCCGATATGATGCCGGATGGCCGCCTGCTCTTGCAGATCAAAGATGCCCCCTTTGACCGCCCCGTATTGGCCAAATTTGCCTCGGACGGCACTCTGAAAATGCTGGCCTATCTGACGCTGCTCTATGACCCAGACCCGCCAAAGCTGACCGGCATCGAAGAACCCGAAAACCAGCTGCATCCACGCCTACTGCGCGAGCTGGCAGAGGAATGCCGGCACGCCGCAGCGCGCACCCAGCTCATGGTCACCACCCACTCCCCATTTTTTGTCAACGGCCTAAACCCCAACGAGGTTTGGGTGCTTTATCGCGATGAAGACGGCTATACACAAGCCAAACGCGCCTCGGATATGAACCAAATCAATGCACTGGTCAAAGAGGGCGGCCAGTTGGGCGATTTGTGGATGGAGGGATTTTTTGAGGTGGGAGACCCTTTGACCCACGGCGGCGGCCCTAAGGTGCGGCGGGGCTGAGAGGTTAATCATGTTGATGCTTCATTTTTTCGTCGAAGAACCCTCGGCAGAGGCACTGCTGATTGAGTTGGTGCCGCGTATTTTGCAGGATAAAACCGGCTGGGAGTTTGAAATTTATGTGTTTCAGGGCAAACAAAACCTGCTCAAAAACCTCCCTGCGCGCTTAAGAGCGTTCAAAGACCGACTCCGCAGGGAAAACGCGCGCATCATCGTGCTGGTCGATCGGGATGATGACGACTGTCGTCTGTTGAAAGCTAAGAAAGCTAAGATGGAAAAGATAGCCAAAGACGCCGGCCTGACCACCAAGTCGCAGCATGGTCAGCAGTTCCAGCTGGTCAATCGGATTGCGGTTGAAGAGCTGGAGGCGTGGTTTTTTGGCGATTTGGATGCCATCCGTCAGGCTTATCCCAAAATCAAGGCATCAGAGCGCAAAAAGGCCTATCGCCACCCCGACGCCATCAGCGGCGGCACTGCCGAAAAACTTGAAGAGCTTTTACGCCCCTATCATCCCAATCGCCTAGAAAAAATCCGCGCCGCGCGCGAGATTGCCCCACACCTTCAGCCCGACCAAAATCGCTCTGCCAGCTTTCAGGCCTTTCGACAGGCGCTGTTGGGGTTGTTCTCATGATTGCGCTTGCCACGTGGGACAGCGAATTCTTTGGCCTGCGCATGGCCCGCCTGACGGGGGGCACACTCACGCCCCAGCAAGCGCTGCAAGTTGACGCATGGTGCGCCGAGCAGGCCGTTGAGCTGGCCGTGCTGCTGGCCGACCCCGACGATACCCCGACGGCCCACACCGCCTTTCGTCACGGCTGGCACATGATTGACTTTCGGCTGATGCTAGAGCACGACCTGCGCGCCCCGCTGGATGCGCCGCGCCGCGCCACGCGCACCTTTCAAGCCCCCGACCTGCCGGCGTTGGAACACATCGCGCGCGCCAGCTTCACCGACTCGCGCTTTCTGCTCGATCCGCTGTTCCCCGCGCCGCAGCGCGTGCCCGATATGTATGGGGCGTGGCTGCGTCGGCGCTGTGGCGATGCCGCGGCACAGGCCTCGTTTCCGCCGGCAGACCACATCGTGGTGGCCGACGATGATGCTGGCTTACCCGTCGGGTTCGTGACGTGCGTCATACGCCCGCCCGACGACGCGGGACAGCGGGTGGGGGTGGTGGACTTGGTGGCCGTAGACCAGCGGGCACGCGGCCTGTATATTGGGGAGTCGATGGTGCGGGCGGCGCTGCGCTGGCTTGCCGCACAAGGCTGCGCGCGCGCCGAGGTGGTGACCCAAGGGCGCAACGTGCGCGCCCAACGCACCTATCAGCGCTGCGGGTTTCTCATCCGCCGCGCCCAGACGTGGTATCACAAATGGTATACACACCGTGACGGGTGACCATGGCGTGCAGTCCGGTCGGCCCTTGCTCACGGCCTTTCGATAGGACAAAGCACCCGCCATGTATAAAATCCCGTTCAACAAGCCCTATGCCACCGGTCGCGAGTTTGAGTATATGCGGCAGGCCGTCCAAAACGGCCACCTCAGCGGGGACGGCCCATTCACCCGGCAGTGCCATACTTTTTTGGAGCGCTCCGTCGGCGTGCCCAAAGCCCTACTAACCACCAGCTGCACCCACGCGCTGGAGATGTCGGCCCTGCTGCTCGATATCCAGCCGGGCGACGAGGTGATTTGTCCGTCGTTCACCTTTGTCACCAGCATCGGGGCATTTGTGCTGCGCGGGGCAGTGCCGGTCTTTGCAGATGTGCGCCCCGACACCCTCAACCTTGACGAAACGCGCCTAGAGGCGCTCATCACCCCGCGCACGCGCGCCATCGTGGTGGTGCATTATGCCGGCGTGGCCTGCGAGATGGACGCCATCATGCAGATTGCCAACCGTCACGGCGTGCCGGTCATTGAGGACAACGCGCACGCGCTGTTCAGCCGTTACCGTGGGCAGCTGACCGGCACGTTTGGCGCGATGGCCACTCAGAGCTTTCATGAGACCAAAAACTTCACCTGTGGCGAGGGCGGCGCACTGCTGATAAACGACCCGCGCCTGTTTGAACGGGCCGAAATCGTGCGCGAGAAAGGCACTAATCGCAGCAGGTTCTTTCGCGGGCAGGTGGATAAATACACGTGGGTTGATCTTGGCAGCAGCTATCTGCCTTCCGAGCTGCTGGCCGCCTATCTGTGGGCACAGTTCGAGGCGGCAGACGACATCCAGCAGCGCCGCCGCATCCTGTGGCAGCGCTACGACGATGCCCTGCCGGCTTGGGCCGAGCAGCACGGCGCGCGCCAGATGCACGTGCCGGCAGATCGCACCCAGTCCTATCACATGTACTACCTGTTGATGCCGTCGTTAGAGGCCCGCACCGCTCTGATTGACCACCTCAAATCGCGGCAGGTTTATGCCCCTTTCCACTATCTGCCGCTGCACCTGAGCGACATGGGTCGCAAATACGGCGGCCAGCCGGGCGATTGTCCGGTCACCGAGGACGTCAGCGACCGTCTGCTGCGCCTGCCGCTGTATAACGACATGACCAGCGACGAGCAAGACTATGTGCTGACCGCGCTGTGGGCCTTTGAGGGGTAGGGCATCGGCGGGCCAAGTTGCGGTAACTGCCGAAAGCTCATACACTAGGCTTTGACCGTCCATATCCCAATAGGTTCGGAGGGAAAGATGCTAAAGCATAGCCATCCTCTTCTTTTTGTCGTCTGGATTGTCCTGCTGCTGTGTCATCCGCTCACCTCTGTGGCACAGCAGAACCGCGCTGTACCCACATCCACAGTCTCTTATGGCAGTGGTGGGTTGATTGAATATACCACCCTGCCCAGTGGCATCCGCACACTGACCAACGTTCAAACCTCTCCTGCCACTGATCCCAATGATCCTGTTCATCATGCCGTGTGGGCGGTGCAGATGCCGGCGGGTTTTCGGTGTTCACACGGATCATCCATCCGGGTGGCATTTTGCTGGTCAATACCAATTTTGCCGGCACTAACTATAATACCGTGGTCAGCGTCTTTAGGGCGTCGGGCAGTGGGTTGGCCAACGGGGCAAACAGTGTGGCTCTTGCCTGCGCCGACGATGCCGGCCTAGGGGCCGAAAAAGCCACGCTTTCCGTCTCGCTCACCCCGGGCTATTACATCATCATGATTTCTAAGGTTGATACCGTCTCGGCCACGCTTAACCTTCAGTACGAAATCACCTACACCCCGCCCGCGCCCCCGCCAGCCAATGATGATCACACACTGCCGCTGGCCCTCACCGCAGGGGTACAGGTCACACAAGGCAAAGCGCAAAATATCCACCACGTCACCGACAGCCCAACTGAGCAAGGGCTAAACAGCGCCTGCCAGATGTACAACTCGGTATGGTATTCTTTTACCGCGCCAGATGATGGGTTTTACCGATTCAACTCTGCCGGCTCGTTTATCCGTCATGGGCCAAACGACTTTACCGAATACACCATGATGGGCATTTATACACCCGGTACCCTGACCCTACGGCAGTGTGTGCCGTTTTCGACCCTGCCGGCGGCCAGCGACCATATCTATATGTACGAAGGGGATCAAGTGCTGGTGCGCCTAGGCTCACGGAACAACTTTAATCTGATGCCTGATACGGTGTACAAAATCCGGGCCTCGGTAGCTGTTATCCTGATCACCAAGCCCGATCCGTATCTGGATAGCGGCGCAGGGTGGGTGACCAAAAATTGGTCGGGCAGCGACAACTTTAGCGGTAGTGCGGCACATATGACCGCAGGCAGCCAGCCCAAAAGCATCAGCAACACGCGTGCCAACCTACCGCCCTATATCAAATGGAACACGCGCACCGGTCGGTTCTATGTGCTCATCCGATACACCAAGACCGGCTCTGCGCCAGCCTCTTTGCGTTTAACCATCACTTATGCTGATGGCACTGCACCCACCCGCTATGTGCTGCCACTTGGTATATCACTGGGTGAGGTGCTGCACCGCCAGTCAGTACGGCTTGCTAGCCCCCGTGTCAAACGGGTGACCCTCTCAGCCGTGTTAGGGGCTGGTACCGGTACGCTTAGCGTCAGTGAACTTTATACATGGTATCAGCGCAATCTGGTGGTTGCGCGCGATGCTGCACCTTTGCCACTGCCGATGCCCGGCGCGCCCTAAGTCTTCAAAAGCAGCATCCTATCGACATATCATCGGGCAGTGCCCATTGCACTGCCCGATGCTGCGCCACGCCGGTTGGTTAGCCGATGGTGTTGTTGATGAGCCGGGTGCTGGCCAGCTGATTCGCCTCAAACGCCCCATAAGCATTGCCTGTCAGGGTGCAGCCCTCCACAGACCCCGCCGCCTCCGGATGTATGCTGACTCCGTAAGCGCCGTTGTTGGTAATGCGGCACTCCAGCAGTTTCAGCCGCGCCTGCGACATCAGCACCACCCCGTGTTCACCATTGCGGGTGATGGTGCAGTTTTTCATCTTGCCCGCGGTTTTCGTCGCAATCACCCCATGACGCCCCGCCCCCCAAATATCACAGGCCTCAAGCAGCGGATCAGCATCCCCGTCGATAAACACCACGCAGTTCCCCCCGCCGCGCAGCTTGCAGCCTTGAATGACACCCTCACTCTGCGCAACACACCACAGGGCGCTGCCCGTGCTGCTCGAAATCGTGCAGTCAATCAGCCCGGGGTTGGTGTGATGTCCACCGATATAGACCGCTGTGCAGGCCGCAGAAACCACCTTGCAGTTCCGCAGCGACAGCATCCCTTGCAAAACCTTGATGGCCGCGCGATCGGCGTGATACGGCGCTTCATACTCAAAATGCAGGTTTTTTACCAGTGCCTCCAGCGTATCTATCTCAAGGCAGGGGGCACTGCTGCTGAAGATGGTCACCTTGCCGTCCGGCTTCTCGCACTCCAGCGTGACCGGCCTCGTCAGTCGTAAGCTCTCGCGATAGGTGCCCGGGCCGATTAGGATGCGCGTGTTATCTTGCTGCACCGCGTTGAGCGCGGCTGTGATGGTGCGGTGTGTGCCGCTGCCATCCCCCCGCACATAGAAAATCGGCGGGCCGTCTGGCAGGGTTTGGGGTTGGCGGATGGCCCTCACGTTCACGCCCGGCGGGTCGGTTATTGAGGACTGTGTGCCGCCCCAAACCTCGCCGACCTGCGGGAACTTGCGCTTTAAGCGCTTAATCACAGCGCTGAAGTCGGTCGGGTTCTGGGTGATGTCGATGAATTGCACATCCGAAAGCAGCAGGGGCAGATGGGTGCGCATCACAATCAGCGGCAGGATGTCGATGCCGCGCTGCTGAGCATAATGAATCTCTTTGAGGACAAAGCTGCGCTTTCTCTGCGGCGTGCTCTTGCGGTTCACATCTGGGGACAGCAGCACAATCATATAATCGCAGCGTTCAATCTCGTTTTCGATGGTCTCGTCCCAGCTTTCATCCCCCTCAATGCTCTTGTCCATCCAAGCGGTGATGCCGTCCAGTGCTTGCAAGCATTCCAACAATGCCAACGCCTGCTTATGAGTTTCGTTTTTTGCGTAACTGATGAAGATGTGCGGCATCGAGAGACTCATTTCTCGAAAACAGCGGATGCTTTTATCATAACACGGGTTTATGTCTTAGTCACACATTTTGTCAGATGGGATGCTGGGCCAGCTCATCGGCGCACTGCTGACCGAAGAACGCTCCCGCGCCCTTGCCATCCGTGCCGGAGACCTTGTGTGGGTGGGCGTGCGCGATTATCATGTGATTGGCGTCCAAAACTCCTCATCACAAGGCCCGCATGACTTTACCGCTAGACCGAATCTTGCAAGGCGACAGCCTGACCGTGTTAGACCAACTGCCGGCAGGTTCGGTCGATGTGGTGTTTGCCGACCCGCCGTATAACTTGCAGCTTCAGCACACCCTGCACCGCCCCGACCAATCGCGCGTGGATGCCGTAGACGACGACTGGGACAAGTTCCCCGATTTGGCCGCTTATGACGCCTTCACGCGCGCATGGCTGAGCGCCTGCCGCCGCGTGCTCAAAGACTCTGGCACGCTGTGGGTGATTGGCTCGTATCACAACATCTTCCGCGTGGGGTCAATTTTGATGGACTTGGGGTTCTGGGTGCTCAACGACATCATCTGGCACAAGAGCAACCCGATGCCCAACTTTCGCGGCAGGCGCTTTACCAACGCCACCGAAACGCTGATTTGGGCCAAAAAATCAGCCGCTCAAACGCGCTACACCTTCAACTATCAGGCCATGAAGGCCTTTAATGATGACAAGCAGATGCCCAACGTGTGGCATCTGCCGATTTGCAGCGGCAAAGAGCGCCTCAAAATCGACGGCAAAAAGGCCCATCCCACCCAAAAGCCCGAAGCGCTCCTCTACCGTGTGCTGACCGCCTCGACCAATGCCGGCGATGTGGTGCTCGACCCGTTTTTTGGCAGTGGCACAACCGGTGCAGTGGCCAAGCGCCTCGGGCGGCACTTCATCGGCATCGAGCGTGACCCCGATTATGTGCGCGTGGCAACGGCCCGCATCGAGGCCATCACCGCCGCGCCGCACGCCCTGCTCGATACCCCACCCGCCGACACCCGCACCCAGCCGCGCGTGAGTTTTGGGGCGCTGGTGGCCGCCGGCTATCTGCACGCCGGCCAAACCCTTTGTGACCGTCACGGCAAACTGCACGCCCAAATCCTGCCCGATGGGCGCGTGCGGGCTGGCGAAACCGCCGCCTCCATCCACCGGATGGCGGCCCATCTCACCAGCAGACCCGCCTATAACGGCTGGGAATTCTGGCACGTCTGCACTGAGGCAGGGACGGTTGGCGAGAGTATCGACGCCGTCCGCGCGCGCTACCGCGCCGACGCGCGCGCTACCCCCCCGCTGCCTGAGGCCTAGTCGGTCTGCCGCAAGGCCGTGACCAGCTGAGACAGCATCCCCGCCCATATCACCATCCAACCGCTCACGATGAACAGGCCGGTTGGCGTTTGGGCCAGCACAAACAGCAAAAAGTCGGCCTGCATCAACATCAGCGCCAACAGCACCCCCCAACGCCAGCGCTGCCCAAGGATCATCAGCGCCGGCAGCGCTAGCACGATGTGATGCCCCCACATAATCGGAGAAGCCATCACCATCACCACCAGCAGCGCCGCAAACGCCAGCAGCGTGTCGCGCCGTCGATAA
>DAOUCZ010000093.1:0-4010 GCA_034431675.1 Anaerolineae bacterium
TGGGCATCCCGACGATGCCGACATCGGCGATGACCTTTAGCTCTAGGATTAGCCAGCGTTCTTGACCGGGTTCGCCGCGTTCAGCATAGCGGGGGGCTTGATTGCGACTGTTGGCGAAATGCTGGTTGCCGCGCCCACCGCGTCCGCCTTTCAGCAGCACAAAGTTTTGGCCCTCTTCAATCATGTCAGCGAGGACGGCGCCGGTGTTGGCATCTTTAATCACAGTGCCGGCAGGTACGGGAATAATGAGGTCTTCGGCGGAGCGGCCCGTTTTTTCGGTGGTGCCGCCGCGGTCACCATGACCGGCGCGGAAGTGAACTTTGTTCTGGAAGAACGACAAAGTGTTGGCCTTGGGGTTGACGGTGAACACGATGTCACCGCCTTTGCCGCCGTCACCGCCGGCAGGGCCACCCTGCGGCATGAACTTTTCGCGGCGGAAGGAGACATTGCCGTCACCGCCGTTACCGCTGCGGACATAGATTTTGATTTCGTCGAGGAACATGGGTGTTACGGAGCACTCGCTAGTTTAGCCTAAAGGTGTATTGTAGCGTTTGGCGACGGGGTCGGATAGGGTGGGGCGGGTGGCGGTGGCCGGTGGTAGGGCGTTGGGCCAAAATACACACCAAAGTGTCTGTTGACGGGGCGCGAGATGTGGTTTGATTGGGCAGTGAATGGACGATAATAAGGCCTAGGGAAAGAGGCGAAAATGCAGATACCAGATACGCGCATCATCATTGCAGCATTGTGGGCATGCCTGATGTTTACTTATCTGTTGGGGGACGTGCTGCGCATTTTTAGTGGGGATTTTGTGCCGGGCAAGATTGATGGGCAAACAGCGACCCCTGTGATGTGGATGGCAGCGGCGTTGATTATGCTTGTCCCGATTGTGATGATATTTTTGTCGTTGGTGATGGATTATCCCATCATTCGCTGGGTGGTGATTGTGGCTTCGGTGGGGCTGTTTTTATTCAATCTGGTTGCCCTGCCCACATATCCATCGGCTTATGACCGGTTTTTGATTGTGGTCGGCCTCGTGTTCAATCTGATTACGGTCTGGTATGCGTGGGGATGGGAGCTGTAAGCCGCGGGGAGAGGCGGCGGCTTGAGATGTGTCTCAAACCGCCGCCAGAGTGGGTTGATTTACAGTTCGACGAAGTAGGATGCGGCGGCCTGATCAATCAAGTCGGGGGTGAGTTCTGCGGGGCGCTGCTGATAATTGGCGATGTCGAGCAGCTGCGACAGGATGTCACGCGGGTGAACCATGCGCAGGTCACGGCCTTTGGCGATATACCATTTCTTGATTAGATAGGCCAAACCTTGTTCGTCGTAGGGCACTTTCATCACCTTGCACATGATTTTGAAGATGTCGCGGAACTGCTCCATGGTGGGGTTGCCAACCTCGATTTTGTGGCGGATGCGCCGTAAGAAGGCTTCATCGACGAGGTCTTTGGGGTCGAGATTGGTGGAGAACACGATGAGCACATTGAATGGGATTTCGATCTTGCGCCCATTGTTGAGCGTGAGAAAGTCTACGCGTTTTTCGAGCGGCACAATCCAGCGGTTGAGCAGGTCTACGGCGCGCACCTGCTGACGTCCAAAGTCGTCGATGAGGAACATGCCGCCGTTGGCTTTCATCTGATAGGGGGCTTCGTAGAACTTATTGATTTCGTCATAGGTGAGGTCGAGGCTTTGCAGGGTGAGTTCACCGCCGACCATAATCATCGGGCGTTTGATGCTGACCCAGCGCGGGTCTGCGACGAGGCCGGTGGCATAGCGGACGCGCTCTTGCTCTTCGGACAGCTCGTGGTTAATCGAGTCGTACATCTGGATGACTTGACCATCAACATCGATGGCATAAGGCACCCACAGGTCTTGGCCCAGCACCATGCGCCCGACACGCTCGGACAGGGTGGTTTTACCATTGCCGGGAGGCCCATAGAGGAAGATAGAGCGCCCTGAATTCACCGCTGGGCCGAGCTTGTTGAGCATCTCCTCGGAGACAACGAGGTTATTCATCACGGTCTTGAGCACGCTGGCCGTGACGGGCTGGCGCACCTTGTTTTGCTCTTTGATGGATTCGATGTATTGCTCGAGAGGTACAGGGGCTGGGCCGGCATATTGAGAGCGCCCAAGGGCTTCTTGGGCTTTTTCCACCCCTTTACCAGAGATGATATAGCGGTATTGAGCCTCGCTAAAGCCGCTGCCTGTGCCAGACCCACGCGATTCGACCATTTTTTCGCGCTTGAGGAACTCAAAGACAGGGTCGAGCACGCCGGCAAACGGCAGACGGATGCGCTCTGCGACTTCACTGCCGGTGAGGTCGCCGCCGAAGTACAGGATTTTGAGCACATGATCCGCCAGTGCCAGCTTGGTCAAGCCGGTATCTTCCAGTGTGGCCAGCGGGGGGGGATTCCAGCGGTCACTGCCGCCATCTGATGGGTTTTGCAGTGAGCGTGTTCGGTTCTGGAGGGGATTGACCATAGGGTATGATGTCCTAGATGGGCCTGCAAACGATTATATGCTGAGATAATACCATGCTTGGCCGGAAACGGTGTGCAGGTTGGCTTAATCTTTGCGGGTGTTTTAGGACATGCTGGGGATGGGCATCCCGCCGCTGCCATGGGGTGGGTCATCGCGGCGGGTGTTACGGTCGATGGCCAGCAGCATCTGATTGACGTGGTAGTTGATTTGATATAGGGCATCGGCGGCTTTGTCCCGCCGGCGCTCGCGCAGTGTGGGGTTAGAGGCCGCTTGCCGAAAACGCTGAACACACTGGGTATAGAGTTCTAGCATATGTGCGCCAATGCCGGTATCGGCATGGTGTTCGTAGTAGTGTGCCAGCTCGTGCCAAGAGAATATGAAATCCCAGAACGGTTTGTCTTCGAGCCATGCGTCGTCACGCTTAGAGAAATCGACTTTGTGGAAGCGGGCGACGATGTCATCTTCGATTTGGCGGCGCTTGAGGTTGATTCTGAAATCGTTCACAGATGGGCCTTGCTACTCAGTCGGACATACGATACATCTATCTGGTGGTGCGGTCATCACTATAACGGCATAAGCCTAAAAGGAGATGAGACGATGGTGGATGGGGCGATTGTGGCGGTAGACCTTGGCGGAACGCAGACCCGTGCGGCTTTGCTGGATGGTCGGTTGAAGATTGTGCGGCGCGATGTGCGCCCGACAGATGTGCGCAGTGCACAGACGGTGATTGATGTGGTTCTGGAAGCGGTGCGAGCAGTGTGGCCCACAGATGGGACGCCGGTGTTGGGGGTGGGGTTGGGTTCACCCGGGCCATTAGACCCGTTTGACGGGGTGATTTTGACACCGCCCAATTTGCCAATGCGCGGGACGCCGCTGCGGCAAATCTTGCAAGATGCGCTGGGTGTGCCGGTGACAGTGGGGAATGATGCAAATGCGGCAGGTTTGGGGGAATATCTGCTGGGCGCTGGGCGTGGGACGCGCAACATGATTTATATGACCGTCAGCACGGGGGTGGGCGGCGGCATGATTGTGGATGGGAAACTGCTGGCGGGTGCTCGCGGCCTTGCAGGGGAGCCGGGGGTTATGTTGATGGCGGTTGACCCAACGGATGTGCGCTTATTTGAGACATTGGTGAGCGGGCCGCATATCGCGCGGATGGCGCATGAGCGCCTTGCTGCCGGCGAAGCATCTGTTTTGCAAAGTGTGGAGCGGGTGGATACACCGCAAGTTGGGGCGGCAGCAGCGGCGGGTGATGCTGTGGCGCTTTCGGTGATTGGACGTGCGGCGGCACTGCTGGGGGTTGGGATCGTTAATCTGCTGCACTTGTTTAACCCAGAGCGTTTGGTGATAGGGGGTGGGGTGACCAAGCTGGGGGATTTGCTGTTTGTGCCGATGTGGGAGGCGATACGCCAGCATGTGAGCACCCCCGCCTACCTTGAAGGATTTGAGATTGTGCCGGCTGCGTTGGGTGGTGATGCGGGTTTGGTTGGGGCGGGGATTCTTGCGCTGACGGACGGGGGGCGCGGTGA
>DAOUCZ010000094.1:0-3883 GCA_034431675.1 Anaerolineae bacterium
CGAGCGCATCAACGGCGGCTGGCTAATCCTTCAAAAACCGGCTGTGCAGCAGGCCGGCCACAGCAGCACCCAGCAGCGGGCCAACCATATACGGCAGCAGATAGCCGATGTTGCCCGCCGCCAGCGCCGGCCCGAGCGTGCGCGCCGGATTGAGCGAAGCGCCCGTCAGCGGGCCACCGGCCAAAATCGCCGCGGTCAGCGTCAGGCCGATGGCCACCGGCGCCAGATTGCCCGCCCGACCATGCACCGCCGCCTGAAAAATAGCGCTGACGAGGAAGAAAGTCAGGATGGCTTCAATCACGATGATTTGCACCGCATCCGTCACCGGCCCAAGCGTCTCGCCGGCGCTGGCCCGCCCCGCCGCTGTGGCAAAGCTGAGCACCAAGATGCCGGCCAGAATCGCCGCGGCAAACTGCGCCACCCAATAATAGGCCGCCTTCATCAGGTTAACCTGACCGGTCACCAGCATGGCAAACGTGACTGCGGGGTTAAAATGCCCCCCGCTGATGCCGCCATACAGATAGGCCCCGCCCAACACGGCCAGACCATGCGCCAGCGCCGGCACCAGCGGGCCAGTCGCCGCTGGATTAAGCGCCACCGCCAACCCGCCAATAAACACCAGCGTAAACGTCCCCAAAAACTCAGCCAGCATCGGCCTAAACATCTTGCCCATCACCAGCGAACCCCTTTTTGCAGTGCAAACAGGCACAAAAAACGCACGGAGGGCCTTTCGACCGCCCGTGCGCGCTATTATGCCTGCAAAACCGCCGATTAGGGATAAAGAAACGGTTAAGCCGGCGCCGGCAGTTTGATGCCGCTCTGCACCTCAAGGTCGAGCAGGGCGCGTTGGGCGCTGTCGCGCACCGTCGGCTCGGGGTCTTTCAGGGCGCCATAAAGCGCGCTCACCCGATGCATCAGCCCCAGCTGCCCCATAACCTGTGCCGCCAGCGGCTGCATCGCCTTGTCGCTGGCCGACAGCATCTCCATCAGCGCATCCTCTGGGTTGATTTCGCTCATGCGCGCGCCAAACCCCGACACCCACTCGCGCAGCCAATCGATGCTGTCCAGCGCTGGATAACGCCGCAGTTTGGAGGCCAGCGCCCCCTCTTGCAAGTCCGTAATCACCGTCTGCGCTGCCGAGCGCACATACCACTGGCTGTCATCCAAAAAGGTGCGATAAATCTCGATGGCGCTCCACGGGGTGTGCACGCGCCCCAGCCCAAACACCGCCGCACGCCGCAGGTCGATGTCGTCCTGCCGCAGCGCGTCATACAGCGTCTCATAGCCCACCGTCGGCAGGTCTGCCAACGTCTCAGATGCGGCCTGCCGTATCAGCTCCGTCCCCTCCAGCAGGGCCACCGCCACCGCCTCATAGCCCTCATCCGTACCCAGCGCGCCCAGCGCCAACACCGAGGCCAGCTGAACCTCGGGGTCTACATCGCGCCGCAGGTTATTCAGCGGGGTCAGCGCATCGGCATCACGCAGCGCCCCCGACCCCAGCGCAGCAACGCGGCGGGTGGCGGCCTCTGGCGCACGCAGCGCGCGCTCAAAAATCTTGCGCGCATCGGGGTCACGGGTGGCCACCAACGCCGCCGCAAAGCGCTCCCGCAGAGCAGTGAACTGCGCCGGCGCGACCATCAAATTGCCGAGCTGGCGCAGCAGGGTGGCCCGCCATGCCGGCTTGGCCTCCATAAACGCCGCCCAACGCGCCAGACCGGTCAGGTGCGAATAACGCACATCGGGCAGAGCATCAAGGCGCGCTTGGGCCGCGCCATCCACCGCCCGCATCCCCGCCACATACGGCATCGTTTCCTCCCATGCCGGCTGAGTGCTGCGCGCCATCACCTCGGTGTCTGAGGCCTCGCTCAACGACAGCGCCGCCAGATACTGACGGACGATGCTGTGACGAAACTGATACCCAACACCGGCCTCAATCAGCAGGCCGCGCTTAAACAGCTCGCTCAACTGCGCCCCATACTGCCGGCTCAGGCGCTGAGCAGCGCGCACGTCACCGGTTTTGAGCGATGGCGTCTCTTGGTCATCGTCGCCAGATGGCGCGCTGCCCGCCGGCATCCCCAGCGTCAGCTCAGTTAGACGGGCCGGCGTGATGAGCGCTTCGTCCTGCTCCAGCGCCGCCGCCCGCACGGCCAAGGCCGTCAAATCGGCGTTGAGGTTCAGTGCCTTCAGATATTCCCCGGCCCATGCCCCCGGCAAACGCCCTGTCGAGCCACGCGCCGCCGCCCACAGCCTCAGCACAATCTCCGAGACCGTCAGGCCGCGCGCATCGGCCACTACCTCTTGCAGCGCCTCGGGGGCCAACGGCTTGCCTGATGGCCGCCCGCGCCCGCTGTGATTAATCTCTGGCCACGCCGCCGCCCATTTCTGCGCGGCCTGTGCGGTATCTTGATCGCTCCACGGCCGCAGATAGACCGGCGTCAGGCCGGCGCGCGTCAGCAGGCCGCTGCCGCGCACATCGCCGGCCACCACAATCCCATTGCCCCCATACATCTGCACAAAGGCCGTCAGCCACCCCGCCAGTTCAGACTGGCGCGCCGCAGACTGCGCATCGAAGCCGTCTAGCAAAACCAGCACCCCACCGTTTTCGAGGCGGGGATACAACCGGCGCGGCAGCAGCTTGGCCGTGCGCGGGTGAATCTGCTGCTGAAGCGCACGCACCAACGGCTCGGCGGGGTCAGCGATGCGCCCTCCCATCCGCGAAGGATGCACATCGCTCAGATGCACATAAATCGGCAGCATCCGCTTGTAGGGCGAGACCAGCCCAACCTGACTGCCCATCTCGCGCGCTTTTTCGTCGTTCATCTCGCGCAGGCGGTCATAGGCCCGCTGCTCAAACGACATGCGGATACGCTGCTGCTCTAGGCGCTCTTTCTGGCTTAGGTTGTCTTCTTCGGCGCGCAGGCGCTGCGCAATCACATCGTCTGGGGGGTCAAAGGACACCACCCCCAGCGCATACAGCGCCATCAGATACAGCGCGCTGGTGCGCCCACTGCCGGGCATCCCCAGCAAGGCATACGCGCCCCCCGCTCGCCCAAGGTCATCGATGGTGGCCACTGGGATGTTATATGGCTGATACAACCATGGCAAATCATGCACGCGCGGCACAACGCGGAATACATCGTAATCGATGTCGTCCTCTGGCGGGGCGGCAAAAGGCGGCGGCGGCACAAAACGCGGCGGCACAGCTATCTTAGACAGTGCCACTTTCTCGCCGGCAAGGTGCGAGCGCTCGGCCTCGCGCACCAGCTCGGCCACATAACGCCCCTCGGCGCTGACGCCGGCAAAGCGCTGAGCGCTCTGCACGCGCGTCACGGTGTCGTCACGCATACGCGCCAGCGCGCCGCGCATCTGATACACGATGTAGGCCGAGGCCCACCCCGCCGCTACGCCGATGCCAAAATCACGGAAGCTGAAGTTGTCCGTCATAGACACACCGTCCCCTTGTGTTGATGGCTTTTATCATAGCGCGAAGTGCACCGGAACGCACCCCAACACAGGGTAATCGCTTCAAATTTTCTGGTCGTAGGGGCAGTTCGTGAACTGCCCGACGTCACGGACGCATCGTGATGCTTCACGGGCGCATCGTGATGCTTCACGGGCGCATCGCGATGCGCCCCTACGGACCATTTTGCCCTCTCATGAACCCATGGCTGATTTTGAAGCGATTGCCCTGCACGCCAACACATGCCGCCTTGACGGCTTTCTGGCTTGCGGTTAGAGTGTGCATCCATACAAAACTGCTAGAAAGATGTGGCAAGGCCATCCCGATGAAAGATACCGATCAGCTCTCCACCGCCCGTCGCAAGCAAATCCTCGATGCTGCCGAGCGCGTTTTTGCCGCCAAGGGCTTTCACCCCACCACCAT
>DAOUCZ010000095.1:0-26628 GCA_034431675.1 Anaerolineae bacterium
CCTGATAACCCGTTTGCCAGCTATAACCATGTGTTTGTGCCGTACTGCACGGGTGATGTTCACATCGGTAATACGGTGAATACTTATACGATTGGCGAAGGCCCGCGCAAGGTGCGCATCTACCATAATGGCTACAACAATGCGATGGCGGTGCTGAACTGGGTGTATGCCAACATCGAAAACCCGTCCGACATCTTTGTGACGGGGTGTAGCGCAGGTGCAATCCCATCTCCGCTTTATACGATGAGTGTGGCCGAACAGTATCCCGATGCGCGTATCGCACAGTGGGGCGACTCGGCGGGTGGATACCGCAACCTGCAAGGCTCTGCCGCGCGTACGACCGGAGTCTGGAAGACGGTTACCATCCTGCCAGAAGACCTGCAATCGACGCCGGCAGAGGATGTGGACTTTGAACTGCTGTATCACGAGGCGGCCAAGCGCTATCCCAACATTCAGTTCAGCCAGTTCAACCACAGCGGGGATGACGTGCAGTACGGCTTCCTTGGGCTAACCGGCATCACTGATCAGATTTTGCTGGACTTGCTGCTGGCCAACTACGAAGAAATCAAGGCGGGGCTGCCTGCCGATAACTTCCACACCTATACGCTGGAGGGGAACGATCACTGCATCAGCTTTAGCCCGACGATTTATGGGGTTGAGGTGGATGGGGTGAAACTGATTGATTGGCTGCGTGCACTGGCCAACGGCGAAGCCATCGACGATGTGACCTGCACCGACTGCGCGCTGCTGCCGACACCGCCAGATCAGGAATAGCCCACCCGACTGTTTGCTCTACCATCCGTGACCATGGAGGCCGCCCGATGACCCCTCAACTGACCTGCCGGCAGTGCGACAACATCCCTCAACCGCTGGATTGGTGCTGTACGCGCTGCGGCGCGCCGCTGGAGCTGAGCGACCAATCCCCATTTGATGCGGCGCGTATCCGCCATGGGGATTGGTCACTGTGGCGCTATGCTGAGATGCTGCCGGTGGCGCGGCAGGTCACGTTGGGGGCGGGCGGCACTCCGTTGGTGGAGACGATGTGGGATGGCCTGCCGGTATGTGCCAAACTGGACTATACCAACCCGACCGGCAGCTATAAAGACCGTGGGATAGAGACCCTCATCAATTACTATTTGGCTCTGAGGGTGCAAGATGTGGTCGAAGATTCGTCTGGGAATGCTGGTGCGTCACTTGCCACGTATGCTGCGGCGGCGGGGGTTCGGGCGAGGATTTTTGCGCCGACCAGCGCCCCGACTGGTAAAAAGCGCGCGATTGCGGCGGCGGCGGAACTGGTGGAGATAGAGGGCACACGGGCAGACGTCACCGAGGCTTGCCTAAAGGCGGTTGATGCTGGGGCTGCCTATGCGTCGCACGCTTGGAGTCCGCTGTTTGTGTGTGGTCAGCAGACGCTGGCGTGGGAGTTATGGGAGCAGGTGGGTGGCGCGCCGGCAGCGGTGGTGATGCCTGCTGGGCAAGGGCTGCTGCTGTTGGGGGTGGCGCATGGTTTCCGGGCGCTGCACGCCGCCGGCTTAATTGATCATCTGCCGCGCCTGTATGCGGTGCAGTCAGCGGCCTGTGACCCGTTTGTGCGCGGGTTTGAACAGGGATTGGATGCACCGGTGCGGGTTGTACCCGGTGCAACATTGGCCGATGGGGTGGTGATTGGGCAGCCGGTGCGGGGGAAACAGGTGCTGGCGGCCATTTATGAGTCGGGCGGGGCTGCCCTGCGCTGCGACGAAGCAGCACTGGCGACAGCTCATCACAAATTAGGGCGGTTGGGGCTGTATGCCGAGCCGACCAGCGCACTGACCGCCGCGGCACTGCCACAGGTGCGTGCGCATCTGGGGGATGTGGCCGGCCCGATTGTGCTGGTGCTGACCGGCCACGGTCTTAAGACGGGTCTGTAAGCCTTGGCTTCCTATTGCCCGCGGTTTTGATTGACAGCTTGCTGGAAAGCCTGAATAATCTCTTGCATGTTGGCATCGGTGAGGCCGAAAGCCTGTTGAAGCGCGCCAAGCATCCGGCGCTCGCCGCTGTCAAGGTGACCATCGGCGGCAGAGACCACCAGCGCAAAGAAGACAGCCAATGCGCGGTTGTCGGGGGTTTCGAGTGCCTGCGAGACGGCGATCAGGCGGTTTTGCAGGCCCTGCTCCACGGCGCGCTTAGCAAAGGCATCACATTTTTGCAGCAGCTGTTCGATGGTCATTTGACCGTACTGCGGGTTCTTTTGCATAAAGCTGCCGGCGAGGTTGGCCACAGCCTGTACTTCCTCTTGCGTGACGTTATCGTCTGCCATCGACATCAGTACCATGGTCTCGATGATGGCGTCTAGAATGCCGCCGCTGGGAGGCTGAGCATAACGCATGAATCCAAAAGCCATAATTCCCCCTGTCATTTTTGTACGCTGATTTTAACGACAAAAACAGTGTAACGACGATTTTTGCAGAAGGCAAATTTTTGCTATTAAGCTGTAGTTAAACCGGCATATATGCGTGGGCGGGGTATAATGCGCTGCTGCACGTCTGTCTATAAGCATAATGATGCTGTTGGAGACCAAAGACCCCATGCCCAATCGCCTTGCCGCCGAAACCTCGCCCTATCTGCGCCAACATGCCGATAATCCTGTGGACTGGTATCCATGGGGAGAGGAGGCGTTTGCCCGTGCCAAAAGCGAACAAAAGCCGATTCTGCTCAGCGTGGGATACAGCGCCTGCCATTGGTGTCATGTGATGGCGCATGAGAGTTTTGAGGATGCGCAGGTTGCGTCGGTGATGAACGAGCTGTTTATCAACATCAAGGTAGACCGCGAGGAACGCCCTGATGTGGATGACATCTATATGAATGCGGTGGTGGCGATGACCGGTCATGGTGGCTGGCCGATGACGGTGTTTTTGACACCCGAGGGCAAGCCGTTTTATGGCGGCACCTATTATCCGCCGCAGCCGCGCCATGGTCTGCCGTCCTTCCGACAGGTGCTGCTGGCGGTAGATGAGGCATGGCGCTTGCGCCGCCCACAGGTGTTGGAAAGCGCCGCCCAGATGACCGATCAGCTGGATGGGAGGGAACTGGTGGTGCAGGCCCAGACCAGCGACCTCAACGCTGAGCTGCTGACGGCGGCACGGGCCAAAATCGCGGTCAGCTTTGATGCTGCTTATGGTGGGTTTGGGGGCGCGCCCAAGTTCCCTCAGCCGATGACACTGTCGTGGCTGTTGGCGCATCATCACCGCACGGGAGACCCCAAAGCGCTGGAGATGGCGGTCTTTACCCTGACGAAGATGGCGCAGGGTGGGATTTATGACCAGATTGGCGGCGGGTTTGCCCGCTACAGCGTGGATGCGGTGTGGCTTGTGCCTCATTTCGAAAAGATGCTGTACGACAATGCGCAGCTGAGCAGGGTGTATGCCCGCGCCTATCAGCTGACCAGTGACCCGTTTTTGGGGCGTATTGCGCAGGAGACCTATGATTATGTGCTGCGCGAGATGACCGCCCCAGAGGGCGGGTTTTACAGCGCCACCGATGCCGACAGCGAGGGCGAAGAGGGCAAGTTTTTTGTGTGGACTCCCGCGCAGGTGATGGCGCTGCTCTCACCAGATGATGCTGCTTTGGCAGTCGATTATTATGGCATGAGCGAGGCCGGCAACTTTGAGGGGCACAATATCTTGCACACCCCCCACAGCGAGGCGGAGGTTGCCAAACGGCATCAGCTGACGGTGGAAGCCCTTCAGGCTCGGTTGGCCAGTATCAAGGATGTGTTGTTTGCAGCGCGTGCACAGCGTGTGCCGCCCGGCTTGGACGACAAGATTGTGACCAGTTGGAATGGCCTGATGCTGGCCAGCTTAGCCGAGGGCGCGCGCGTATTCAACCGACGCGATTATGCCACGGCGGCGCAGCGAGCCGGCGAATTTTTGCTGGATACCCTGTTTAGCAGGGATGAACACGGACAAGCGCGCGTGCTGCGCACTTATAACCATGGACAGGCCAAAATCGCTGGGGTGTTGGAGGATTATGCCTGTCTTGCCGAGGGCTTTTTGGAACTGTATATGACCTCACTGGATGTGCGGTTTTATCTGGCCGCGCGCGACCTTGCTGAGGCCGCCCTATCTCGCTTTCGCGCGCCGGATGGTGGCTTTTATGACACCGCAGATGACCACGAAGCGCTGATTATCCGCCCGCGCAGTTTGCAGGACAATGCAGTGCCGTCGGGCGCGGCCATGCTGTCGCGGGTGCTGCTGCGCCTATATGCGTATACGGGTGAGGCGCGTTATGAGGAGGCGGCGGTATCGGCTTTGCTGCTGCTGGTGGGTGCGATGCGCGAATATCCGACAGCCTTTGGCGAGGCGCTTGGCGCGGTTGAGCTGTTGGTGGGTGGGGTGGTAGAGCTGGCGGTGATTGGAGACCGGCAGATGGCGCGCGATTTGTTCCGCACCGTGTATGCGGCATATCGCCCCAATCTGGTGGTGGCACACAGCGCGGTCGATGTGGGAGATGACCATCCGATACCCCTACTGCGGCAGCGGGTGCAGCGCGACGGCCTGCCGACTGCCTATGTCTGCCGGCAGTTTGCGTGCCGCCTGCCGGTGACCACGCCCACCGCACTCGAAGCGCAGCTTGCCGATGCTGTGGGCTGAGGGCCATAATAGCGGCCTCATGTCTGTTCTGTGTTGTTAACCCACTGGAGTGCTGTCCATGCCGCGTATCGCGCAGCGCGTTGTGCCGTTTGGCACAACCATCTTTACCGAGATTAATCAGCTGGCCCAGCAGCATAATGCCCTCAACCTTGGTCAGGGCCGCCCCGACTTTGATGGGCCGGGCACCATCATCGAGGCTGCGGTCGAGGCGCTGCTGTCGGGCAAATACAACCAGTATCCGGCGGGTATTGGCACGCCAGAGATGCGTGAGGGTGTGGCTGCCTATGTGGCGCAGCACTATGGGTTAACGGTGGACGCTGTGCGTGGGGTGTTGGTCACCCCCGGGGCGACTGAGGCGATTTTCGCGGCCATCATGGGCTTGGTGGATGCCGGCGACGAGGTGATTGTCGTTGAGCCGTTTTTTGACAGCTATGTGCCGGGCATTGTGATGGCGGGGGCGAAACCGGTTTATGTGGCGATGCGCGGGGCGGATTGGGCGTTTGACCCGGATGAATTGCGCGCGGCCTTTACCGAAAAAACCCGCGCCATCATCCTGAACACCCCGCATAACCCGACGGGCCGTGTGTATACCCGTGCGGAGTTGGAGATGATTGCAGCACTGTGCATCGAGCACGATGTGACAGTGATTAGCGACGAGGTGTATGAGCACCTGCTGTTTGATGATGCGGTGCACGTGCCGATGGCGGCACTGCCGGGCATGTTCGAGCGGACGATTACCGTGGGCAGCGCGGGCAAAACCTTTGGGATGACGGGTTGGAAGATTGGTTGGGCTTATGGCCCTAATGAGCTGATTCGGGGGATGGGGATGGCGCACCAGTACATCGCGTTCTCGGCCAATCACCCTGCACAGCTGGCCGTTGCCCACGCCTTTGGCTTGGACAAAACCTATTATGACCAGTACCGTGCCCTATACGCCGCCAAACGCGAGATTTTGATGCAGGGCCTTGAGTCTGCTGGGCTGAAGGCGTATCGCCCGCGCGGCACCTATTTCATCATGGCCGATTTCTCGGATGTGTTTGCGGGGGATGATGTGGCCTTTGCGCGCCACATGATCGAGCATATCGGTGTGGCGTGCATCCCGCCGACGGCTTTTTATTCCGAAGCGCATAAGGCGTTGGGGCAGCGTTATGTGCGCTTTGCGTTCTGCAAAAATGACGCCACGCTGCATCAGGCGGCTGAGCGGATGGCCCGACTGCGGCGGGGATAGGCGGGTGCGTTAAGCGGTGGCTGAGGGGTGCGCGGTCTGTGCCAGATGCCCAACATCCACGCGCACAAAGATTGAATCGCCCAGCGCGGTAAGGACGTCGCCGGCGTAGACCTCGCACAGCACACGTGTTTTGCGCCCGATTTCCCCTTCGACACGCGCCTTCAGGGTTAAGGGGACGCCCATCGGGGTTGGCTTGATGTATTTGATGCCAAGTGAGCCGGTCACACAGTCGATACGCGGCAGTGTGCCGGCGGCTCGTCCTTCGGCCTGATAATGATAGGCCATGGCTGTCCAGTTGGAGTGGCAGTCGATGAGCATGGCCAGCAAGCCGCCATAGACCAGTGATGGCCATCCGACAAATTTGGCTTCTGGGGTGTGGGTACACACCACATGGATGCCGTCGGCGTCCCAGCGGCTTTTGATGCGCAGGCCGTCGGCATTTTGGGCGCCACACCCAAAGCAGACGCCGTCGGGTGCGGCAAGGTCTTGCAAGGCGGGGGCAAACGAGTCGGTCATGCGGGCCTCTGGTCGGCGGGGATGTCGGCAAGATAGCGGTTCTGAACATCCCGCGGTGAGAGCAGGGGCGGGGTGGTCACCTGCCATGGCACGTTTAGCTGTGGGTCATCCCATGCCACACCGCGCTCGTCAGAGCCGTCACCATAATAATTGTTGACGATATAGGTCAGGGTGCAGTCGGTAAGGGCATAAAAGCCGTGCGCCACACCAATCGGGATGAAGAGACCTGCTGGCTCATCGGCGCTGAGTTCTAGGGTGTGTGCTTGTAGATAAGTGGGGGAGGCAGGCCGCAAATCAGCCAACCCGACACGGATGCGACCACGGGTCAAAACCCAATAATCGACCTGATGGAAGTGATAATGCAGTCCACGCAGCACGCCGGCGACGCTATCAGAGCGGTTGGTCTGGAACTTGGCCCAACTGACCTGTGGAAACCACTCGGCACGGAAGGTCTCGGCGAATTGGCCGCGCTCATCCTTGAAGGCCCGCAGCGGGGTATACAGCACATCAGCGATAGCGTTGATGGGTTGGGCTGGGCTGGACATCATAAAGCATGACCTCGTGTGAGGGAAAACGGCAAAATATAGCGCATTTGACCCGCCCATCATACCGCATCAGGCGGTGATGCTCTATGGTGTGTGGTGATAATATTGCGTGCAACAATCTACACCGACGTGTCGTATAGACCCGTGGAGAGAACACAACCTTAGTTTTACACCACATACGGAGACGCACAGACATGAGCATGATGGTAGAGGTGCGGGGGCTAAAAAAGACCTTCACCCGCGCGGACGGTACAAAGGTTGAAGCGGTCAAGGGGGTATCGTTTGACATTGCTCGTGGCGAGATTTTTAGCCTGCTTGGCCCGAATGGGGCGGGTAAATCGACCACCATTGGGATGATTTCGGGCCTTGTCACCCCCAGCGATGGGGAGGCGCGCATCGGTGGTTTTTCAATCACAGGGCAGGCCATGCAGGCTAAGGCGCTGATTGGGGTTGTCCCGCAGGACATCGCGCTGTACCCACAGCTGTCCCCGCGCCAAAACCTCGATTTTTTTGGGCGGATGTATGGCCTTGGCGGGGCAGAGTTGAACAAACGCATTGATGAAGTGTTAGAATTTATCGACCTGAAAGACCGCCAGAATGACCGCATAGACACCTTCAGCGGTGGGATGAAGCGGCGTGTCAACATTGGGGTGGGCCTGCTGCACAAGCCCCAGTTGGTGTATATGGACGAGCCGACCGTCGGTGTTGACCCGCAGAGCCGCCGCCGCATTCTGGATACGGTGTTTAGGATGCGGGATGAATACCACATGACCGTGCTGTATACCACGCATCTGATGGAAGAATCGCAAGAACTCAGCGACCGTGTGGCGATTATCGATCACGGCAAAATCATCGCGATGGGGACGCAGGTGGAGCTGATGGCACAGGCCGGCGAAGAAGATCGTTTGGTGCTTTCGGTGGCCGGCCAAACCCCTGATACACTGATGGAGACTTTGGGGCAGGTGGCTGGGGTGAGCAAGGCCATCCGCGAGCCGGCCAGCGCCGATGCCGAAGAGACCCGTATCAGCGTGTATGCCAAGAGCGGGCGCAAGGCGCTGCCGGATGTGCTGCGGGCCGCCAATGAAGCCGGCGCGACCGTGGTCTCGGTGACGGTAAAAGAACCCGACCTCGAAACGCTGTTTTTGAACCTGACAGGCCGCGCGCTGCGCGACTAGCGCTGCCAAAGGGGGGATAAAAGATGCGTAAAATATGGACGATTGCGTGGAAGGATGTGCGCAGCACCTTCACCGACCGAAATCTGGTGTTGTTGATGATTGCCGCGCCGCTGGCGATTTCGACCATCATCGGGCTGACGTTTGGCGGGGTGATGCAGGGCAGTGCACCGCTGACCGATATACCGGTGGCCGTGGTCAATCTGGATGCGGGCACGGGCAGTACCAACTATGGCGAGTTGATTGCCGATTTGCTGGTCCCGCTGCCAGCACAGGACGGTGACGAGAGCAGCACAGCGTTTGGTCAGGGGGCTTTGCCAGACGCCGGCATTGATACGGCGGATTTTGTCTGTCCACAGGCCGATGGGGGGATGGCGGCGGCGGGTTCGCTGGATGAACTGTTGGCAGGCACACGGGTTGCGACGCCAGAAGAGGCTCGCGCTGGCGTCGATTCGGGGCTGTATTCAGCAGCGGTGATTATCCCGCCGACTTTTAGCTCGGATATAGGCTTCACACCCACCAATACCACCCTGACCCCGACCAAAATCGAGGTGTATGCCAACCCCGCAAGGCCGATTTCGAGCAGCATTGTGCGTTCGATTGTGCAGCAAATCAGCGGGCAGATGGTGGTGGGCAATGTGACGCTGAATGCGCTGTTTGCACCGGTGATGACTCAGCCCTTGGTGATGGTGCAGATGGCCGGCAGCACCGCTTTTGCCGAGGGGGTAGCCTGCGCTTTTGCGGGGGTTGGCTCTCCCATCACCATTGAGCAGCAGACCGTGGAAGGCACGCGCTTTGTGTTCAATCCCTTGGTGGTGTTTGGGAGTGCGCAAGCGTTGTTCTTTGCCATTTTCACGGCCAATGGCAGCGCCAACAGCACCATCGAAGAGCGTAAGAACGGCACACTTCAGCGGATGGCGATTTCGCCGACCCCGATGCTGTCTATTTTGGTCGGCAAGATGTTGGGGACGTTCGTCAATGTGGTGGCTCAGCTGCTGTTTTTGATGGTGGCGCTGACTTTGGTCAACACTTTGATGACGGGTCGGCTGGAATTCATCTGGGGACAAAACGTTGGCCTTGTGGTGCTGACGTTGATGGCGGCATCGTTGGGTGCAACCGGTATCGGGGCGATTACGGCAGCGGCGGCCCGCACCAGCGAGCAGGCTTCGACCTTTGGCTCGATTGTGGCGATTTTCAGCGCGGTGCTGGGGGGTGCGTTTGGCTTTCAGTTGGGTGGGCCGCTCCAGAGCTTGTCGGTGGTGTACTGGGGTTCGAATGCGCTGACCAAGCTGTCCAATGGGGTGAACGACGTGTGGGGGAATGTGCTGGTGCTGGTGGCGTATGGCGCGGTGACCTTCACGATCGGTTTTATGATTTTTGCGCGCCGCCTGCGCGATTGAGGGGACATCATGGCTAAAATATGGGCGATTGCGCTCAACGAACTGCGTGTGCAGCTGCGACAGCCGGCCACATTGGTCTCGATGGTGCTGCTGCCGGCGGCGCTGATTTTTGTGATTGGCTTGGCCAATGGGCAGGCGCTGGGAGACAGTCAGACCGTTCGACAGGTGCGCGTGGATGTGCTGGATGCGGATGTCACGCCGCAGTCTGCGGCACTGCTGGAATCCGTGCGGGCGCTGGATGCGTCTATTGTGCTGTGCCCGATGGATGAGGGGCGCGCGTTGGGCGATGGCAGCGTGCTGGCCACCTGTGGTTATCCCGCGGGCCAGACGACATTGAGTGAAGCCGAACTGGCCAGTCGGCTTGAGTCGGGGTCTAGCTCGGCGTATATCGAGATACCGGCAGGGTTTGCCAGCGGCCTAGAGGCTGGCGAGGAAGTGACGATTATCTATCGCAACGCCGATGACACGCCCTCTGACAGCCCTGTGCTGCGTGCGCTGATTGCAGCGGTACAGCGCAGCGCCGGCGTGAGCGTGGCGCGCCGCACAGCACAGAACATCGCCGACGGGGTATTGAATGGCGATGCGGCCTATGTTGATGCGGTGACCGCTCAGGCCGCGGCGGTGTGGGCCACCGAGCCGGTGACGGTGTCGTTGGAGTTGGCCCCCGGCAATCCGGCGCAGACGGCACCCGGTTTTCAGCAGAGCGTGCCGGGGATGGGCAGCATGTATGTAATGTCTACGGTGTTGGCTGGCGCGGCCCTGCTGATTGCCGAGCGCAAGACGATGACCCTTCAGCGCCTTGCTACGATGCCAGTGACGCCGGCGCAAATCATCGGTGGCAAGCTGGCGGCACGCTTCATCATCGGGATGGTGCAGTATGGGGTGGCGTTTGGCGTCGGGTTGGTGATGGGGCAGGTGTTTGGGGTTTCGTTTGGCAATGACCCGCTGGCGCTGCTGCTGGTGGCGGCGTCGTTTACGCTGTGTATGAGTGGTTTGGCGCTGTTTTTTGCCACAGTGGTCAAGACCGATGAACAGGCTGCCAGCCTTGGCACACTGCTCAGCCTGACGCTTGCGCCGATTGGCGGTGCGTGGTGGTCGTTAGAGATGGAGTTCATCCCCGACTTTATGCAGACGCTCAGCTATGTGTCACCATTCCGCTATGCTATGGATGGGTTCGGAGTGGTCATCCGGCAGGGAGGTGGGCTGGTGGATGTGCTGCCGAGCTGTGCGGTGCTGCTGGTGACCGGTGCGGTCTTGTTCGGTTTGGCGGTGCGGCGGTTCAAGGTGGCGTAGCGCTTGTGTGGTTCGCCGCCAGCGTCAGCCAGCGGCGAACCATCTTTCCTACTTTTCCTATACGATAAGTTTTTGGGCGGCAGGAACTGCTTGACTCTCTTGAAAAAAAAGTACATTTCTTTCTAGATTGCTGATCTAAAATGGAAAACTGCGAAATGGCGAAAAAACATGTAGCAGTACTGTTGGTGTTCATCCTGACCGGCTTATTCACAGCGGTCGCTTACGCCCAAGATGGCCTGATTGAACCTGTTTCTCCGCAAGAGGCGGTCTATCAGGCCGAGATGGCTGCGCACAAAGCCGCTTATGATGCAGCTTTTGCCGCTTATATAGATACAATTGCTTACGAAGATTTGTTTGTGGTTTACCTAACTGCGCCGGATGCGCCGCAGTATGACTATATCAATGATGAGGGTATCGCCAAGCACTTTGGTGCGCATGTGGTGGATAGCTGGGGGGATTTTCTGGCGCTGACGGCAGAACAGCAGCCGGATGTGCTGTTTGTCCATGGCGCTGCTGCCCCGTTGGTTGACCCAGCGTGGACGCAGTCTGCCTATCGGGATGGGGTGCTGTTTGTGGGGCTGAGTATGCCATTTGCAGACATGCAGGCTCTGACGGGAGACATATGCCTGAGAGAACCCAACCCGGGTTATCTGCGCTACAACCCAGAGATGATGCTGGTGATGGGCTTTCAGCTGCCGGTGTTGGAGCGGGCGGCAGATCGGGAAGCCGTGGAGCAGGCATTTTTGCAGGACTGCCAAGACCCGCAGGGGCTGGGCATCTATGCGGTCAAACGGGTGGTCTATAACAGCTTTATCCTTGGCCAAGACTGGGTGGATTGGCTGAAGATGTTTGTCCGTGTGGAGACGGCCAGCAAGAGCTTCCCCCCGTTTGAGTTTTATGTGGCGGGGGAATAACAGGTTATAAACTAGGTGTGAAATCCCGCCGCCCTCTACGGAATGACCATCTAGAGGGCGGCGGTGCTGTTTCTACTGCCCTAGGCGTGGGTCGGCGGGGTTGACCTCGTAGACCGCGCCCCAAGGCAGAAAGTGCGTGAAAATGTTGTCTTCGCGGATGACTGTGCCGTCGGCGGCGCGCACGATGCGCCGGACGTTGACATCTGCCCCCTCGACTGGAAATTCGGTCTGATAAGCCTGTCCCAGCGGCACAGCGCTGTTGGCCTCATATTTCACTTCGCTGATGCTGGTGATATTGGCCACGCGCGGTGTCTGCACTTCTACCGTGCGGCCCGTGTTGGTGCTGTAAAAGCGGAACTGAATGGTATCGGTAGCGGGATAAATCGATGCCTCGATGAGCAGATGATGCGGGGTGTCGTTCTGGAAGCGGAAGTCGCGCACGGGGGTATAAATGGCCGCGTCGAGGCCGGGCGGAAAGCCGTTCTGCTCATAATACCCCACGCGATAGGGGTGGGCGTGCCGTTCGATGATGATGTATCCACCGGTGAAGGCTGCGCGGAAGATGGTGGTGCTGACCTGACATACCCCGCCGCCGATACCGTTCTGAGTGCGTTCGCCATAAATGACTTTGGCGTCCACAAACCCTTCATCATAGGTGAGGTCTCCCAGCAGGGTGTTAAAGCTGAACTCCTCTCCGGGGGCGATGATGACGCCGTCCATCTTGGAGGCAGAAACCGCGATATTGATGCGGCGGTTGGCGTCGCTGCCGGTAAAGGTGGTGGTGGCTTCCGATACGCGCTCGACGATGCCCAAGTCTGCGGCGCGGATGCCGTTGTGATAGCGCGGTTGGATATAGCTGAATTGGGCGCGGGCGGTGCGCTCTGAAGACAGTGCTGCCGCTTCGAGCGCGCGGATGGTGGCCTCGACATCCAACTGGCGGCCACCCACAGCCGGCACGATGGCTTCCAGTTCTCGGGTGGCCTCATTGAAGTGAAAGCGTCCGTCAATCGGTGCGCTGCGCAGGCCGGGTGCCAGCGCCTGTAGGTCGTCTGCTGCGCCGCTCAAATCGACATCGACATGATAACGATATACCCCATCGCCCATCGGCAGCAGCTCGATGCTTAGGGCTTGTGCCACTTGTTCGGCGCTGAGCGTCCATGGGCCAAGGGCATTGCCTTGCCCGTCGTCGGCAATCAGGGTGATGCCGCCAGAGAGCACCGTGCGTGCCAGTGCCGCCGCTTCGTCGAGGTTCTGGATGCTGGCTGGCTGTTCACGCACGATGAGCGGGACATCTGCCCCAGCTTCGGGGTGGGTGAGGGCATAATCGATGCGAGCGAGTGAAGCGGCGATGTCGAGGGTGCGCGCGGTTTGAGCGGGGATGGCCGTGACCTCTAGGCCGTTGATGACGAGTCCGCCGGATGCGCCGGCTTGATTGACGTCGGCGGCGATGGTTTGTAGGACGGCCAGCGCTTTTGACTGGTCATAGGTCACACGGGGAGAGATGGCCGCCCCATTCAGAAAGGTCAGCGCTTGGCTGGTGAGGCCGGCGATTGCGCCGCTGCCGGTGCGCCCGGCTTGCAAGGCCAGCGTGACGGCCTGCTCTGATTCGACGCTGAGGCCGAGGTCTGCGGCGGTGAATGTCCATGCTTGCCCGCCGGCGCGCAGGGTATAGGTGTGGGCAGATGCGCCGGCATAGTGCGCATCGAGCATGGCCTGCGCTTCGGCAGCGGTGAGGCCACCGACTGATATTCCGCCGATAGAGACGCCGGGCAGGATGCGGTCGGCGTAGTAATCACTGGCATAGGCAATCAGCCCGATGGTCAGGCCGAACGCCAGCAGGCCGCCCCACAGCACCAGCAGGACAAGGCGCGCCGGCCATGGGTTGGCAGGTGCGGCAGTGGGCGGGATAGATTGAGCAGTGGTCATGGCTTCAACCTTGATACTTTGCGGTTGCTCACGATTTTAACAGAACTGTCTGATATAATCTGTTCTTATGACTGACGTTACACCCACTTCCACTTTTACTTTCGAGCTGCTGGCGACGGATGGGCAAGCCCGCGCTGGTGTATTTCATACCCCACATGGCGACATCCCGACTCCGGTTTTTGCGCCGGTTGGCACACAGGCTACCGTCAAGGCGGTGATGCCGCGTGATCTTGCGTCAATTCCTGCGCCGCTGATTTTGGCCAACACCTACCATCTGCATTTGCGCCCATCCAGTGAATTGGTGCGCGAGATGGGCGGTTTGCACCGCTTTATGGGGTGGGACGGCCCGATTCTGACCGACAGCGGCGGGTTTCAGGTGTTTAGCCTTGCCAGCATCAACAAGATTGATGACGATGGGGTGACGTTTCAGAGCCACATCGACGGCTCGCGGCATCGTTTTACGCCAGAAATCTCAATGAAAATCCAAGAGAACCTTGGCGCGGACATCATCATGGCGTTTGATGAGTGCCCTGTGCCAACTGACCGCGCGATTGTGGAGCGGGCGGTGCGCCGCACCACGGCATGGGCGCGCCGCTGCCGCGAGGCCCACCCCGATGATACGGTACAGGCGCTGTTTGGCATTGTGCAGGGTGGGGTGTTCCCCGACCTGCGGGCACGGTCTGCCGACGAGATACAGCCGATTGGTTTTCCGGGATATGCGGTTGGCGGTCTGGCGGTTGGCGAGTCGAAAGCTGAAATGTATGCTACGCTTGATGTCACGGTGCCGCTGCTGCCCCCTAATCGCCCCCGTTATTTGATGGGGGTGGGCGAGGCGGATGACCTTGTCGAGTCGGTGATGCGCGGCATTGATATTTTTGACTGTGTAATGCCAACCCGTGTGGCGCGTCACGGTGCGGCTCTGACCCCATACGGGCGGGTCAATGTGAAAAAACAGGCGTGGGCGCGTGACGAACGCCCAATACAGGACGGATGCAGCTGTTATGCCTGCCAGCACTTTTCGCGGGCTTACATCCGCCACCTATTTAAGGCTGAGGAACTGTTGGGATACACGCTGCTTTCGCTGCATAATATCACCTTTCTCATCCGACACATGGAGCAAATCCGCGCGGCCATCCTCGAAGGGCGCCTGCGCGCTTATGCGAAAGAGTTTTTGGATTCTTATTTACACCGGACATAGACTTTGTGCATTGGCCTACTGCAAAACGTGCGCTGGTGATTGTAGCGGTCTCGACCTTGGTCGGGTGCAGCGCCCACGCCTTGCCACCGACCGCCCCCGGCACGCATGATAATCCGCTGCGCGTGATGGCGACGTCGTCGGCACTGCCGTTGATGGTTGAGGCGGCAGCTGCCTATCCTGATACCAGCTTTACCCTCGAAGTGCGCAGCGGTGATTATCGGCGAGGGCTGGCGGCGCTGCGGCGTGGTGATGCACATTTGATGGTGACCACTCATCTGGCCATGGCGGATGCGCGCGCGTTATGGGCCGCACCGATTGCCCGCGATGCGGTGGCACTGGTGACGCATCCCCAAACGCCGGTCACTGGCCTCAGCATCGAGCAGCTGCGCGCAGCCTTTCAGGGGCAGGTGACGGATTGGGCTGATTTAGGCGGCCCATCACTGCCGCTGACGGTCATCAGCCGCGAGGATGGGGCGGGTATCCGCGCTGAGTTTGAGCAAACGGTGATGGGTTTACGTCGCACCACCGGCTCTGCCTTGACGGCGGCCAGCACCGAGGGGGTGATGCGCCTCGTTCGTGAGACCCCCGGGGCGTTGGGCTATATCTCGCTCGCTGCGGTCGATGCCTCGGTGCGTGTGCTGACGGTGGAGGGTGTTTTGCCCACGCTCGAGACGCTGGCCGATCAATCTTATCCGCTGCGTTCGACGGTATTTGTGGTGGCCTCTGCCGAGCCAGAGGGTTCGGCGCGCGCCTTTATTGCTTGGCTGCAAAGCCCCGAGGGGCAGGCGGTGCTGATGCGCCGCTATCGCCCAGTGTTGACCACGCCCGTGCCATGACTGTGGCTTAGCCTGTAGCCAGCTGTGCGGCCCGATAGGCTTGCCAATAGGCCATATAGGTGGTGACTGTGGCACACAGCGAGCCAATGAGCAGCATCCAAAACAAGCCGGTGGCGGCGTCCCGCCAGTCGCGCAGGCGTTCGCGCCGGCGGTTGAAGGCCATATCTGGCCCGCGCAGACGCAGCAGTGCTTCGGCGGCGCGGGTGTTGCCCGGGTTGATGCGCAGCACATTTTCGAGGCAGACCGTGGCTTGGTCTAGGGTATCGACCGCCACGCTCATCCACAACCACGCATCTTCAAAGTTGGCATCTTCTTGGATGAGGGCGCGCAGTGTGGCGCGCGCTTCTTCGCGCCGCTCGGCATTGAGCAGTTCGATGGCATCTAGCAGGCGGTGGGTTTGGTCTGGCGTGGCGGGCATGACGTTTTTAGGCCTCGTGTGCAATACCCTCGAACAAATCGTTCTCGTCGATGCGGGGGCGTTCTGGTGCGGGGTAGACTCGGGTGAATAACTGATAGGGCGTTAGGATCGGGCGCGCCCACTTGGGTACAATGCGAAACCCGCCGGCCAACTGGCTGGCATGGCAGGCCGAGGCCTTGTCCCACGCCTCAAACCAATCGCGGATGTCCACCCGCGCATGGACAGGTTCGACATGGTCAAGGATCGCCTGCACATCGATGTCACCATTGCGGCCCATCTGGCGCGGGTTTTTGCCCATCAGGCGTGCCCGCCACACCCCGATCTGCACGGCCCATTTGGCGATACTGCTGTAATACAGCTTCTGCGCCTGCCAAGCTTCGTGACCGGTGACATAGGCGGGGTCAGCGGCTTTATAAAACGCTTCGGTGGTGGCGCGTTGGATGGCGATATGGTCAGGGTGACCGTATCCCCCATATTTGTTGAAGGTCAACACCACGTGTGGGCGGCACTCGCGGATGACCTCGACCACGCGGCGGGTGATTTCGGCGGGTTTGTGCTGGCTGACATACCACAGGCTGGCAGGGTCTTCATTGAAGCTCGATCCCATCATGCCCGAGTCTTTATAGCCAAATGTATAGACCTTTTTGAAGCCCAGCACCTTTGATGCGGCGGACAGCTCGGCAAGGCGCAGCTCTGCCACCGATTGATAGCCATTGAGCATTTCTGGCGATACTGTGCCGACGTCGCCATTGGTGGCGCACACATAATACACCTCTATACCAGAGGCAACATATTTAGAGATTAGCCCGCCGAGGCCGAAGGACTCGTCATCGGGATGGGCATAGCAAATCAGCAGGCGGTGAGCCATAAGAGCGGGGTTCTTTCTGTGATGTCTATGACGCGGAGTTTGGTTGAATACCATCAGTATAGACGCACTGGTGCTGCGCTACCATACATGGCCGACGAGTCCGCCGAATCTGTGCAACTCCTGTAAAATAAATGTTAGATGTCATTGAGATGGTTTGGAAACAGAAAACCCGAGGGGTTATGCGGATGTGGATAATTGTTGGGGCTTTGCTGGGCATGACCGGCGTAGCGTTTGGCGCGTTTGGCGCGCATGGGCTTGCGGCAATTCTGGCGGCCAATGGTCGCACCGCGACGTTTGAAACCGCCAGCAAATATCACCTGATTCATGCGGTGGCGATTGTGGCAGTGGCAGCGCTGGGTGGGCAGATAGACCCGCGTTGGGCACAGTGGGCGGCGGGCTTGCTTGCAGCTGGCACGGTGATATTTAGCGGGGCGTTGTATGTGCTGGCCATCTTTGATGTGCGTGTGATGGGGGCTGTTGCGCCCATAGGTGGCGTGTTGATGGTGGCGGGGTGGGGCGTTTTGGCCTATGCCGCGTGGTCGGCACAGGCGGCCTGACCTGCTGGATTGTTGAGCGAGGTAAAATCGGATAAACAAGCCATGGATGTAATCGAACGGTTGGGCGGGCGTTATGACCTGCTGGAAGAAATCGGGCGCGGCGGGATGGGCACGGTGTTCCGCGCGCATGACCGACTGACAGGACAAGCGGTAGCCCTAAAGCGGGTGCGGGTGCGGGCCGGCGGCTTGGCCTTTGGCAGCATGGGTGGGCCAGACCTTGATACGGCACTAGCGCAGGAATTTAGCGTGTTGGCTGGCTTGCGCCATCCCCGTGTTATCTCGGTATTGGACTATGGTTTTGACCAGCATGGTCTGCCGTATTACACCATGCCGCTGCTGGAAAATCCGCGCAGCCTTGTCCGCGCCGCAGCAGGACAGTCGGTGCGTGTTCGGCTGTCTTTGCTGGCACAGACGCTGGAAGCCTTGGTCTATTTGCATCGACGCGGCATTTTGCACCGCGACCTTAAGCCAGCCAATGTGCTGTTTACGCCAGAAGACGGTGTGCAGGTCGTCGATTTTGGGCTGGCGCTGCATGTGAACGAGGTACAGAACATCCGCAATGCCGGCACGTTGGGCTATATCGCGCCCGAGCTGTACACGGGTGGCACACCCGCCCCTTCGACCGATTTATGGGCGTTCGGTGTGCTGTTTTTTGAGCTGCTGACCGGGGTTCATCCATTTGCAGTGCAAGGTGATGATGCGCAGATGATGACCAATGTGCTGCAAGGTCAGCCTGCGCTGTCGGTGCTGTTGGCCACACTTGACCGTGTCAGTGAGACCGACGGCCTGACACCACAGCGCCTAACCGATTTGGCCGGTTGGCTGCTGCACCCTGACCCTGCACAGCGTTGTACCTCGGCTGCTGACGCGCTGGCTGTCCTCATCGAACAGCTGGATTTGCCGCAGGGCGAGAGCGCGGCAGCGCGCGAGGGGTTTTTGCAGGCGGCGGCGTTTGTCGGGCGGCAAGAGCCATATCAGGCGCTGCTGACGGCCTATCAGCAGGCGGCGGCTGGAAAAGCAGCGGTCTGGTTGGTGGGTGGCGAGTCTGGGGTGGGCAAATCGCGCCTTGTGGATGAGGTATGTATTGCTACAAGGGTGCGTGGGGCGTTGGTGCTGCGTGGTCAGGCGGTTGCTGATGGCGGGATGGTGCTTCAGGCATGGCGAGATGTGATGCCGCTGCTGGCCCTGCATGTGGGGCTTAACGATATTGAAGCCGCTGCGCTGCGCCCGTTTGCGCCAGATTTATCGGCGGTGCTTGGGCGTGAGGTTGGCGCACCACCCTCACTGGACTCTGATGCGGCGTTGGAGCGAGCCAGTGATGTACTGGTTGATGCACTGCTGCGCCTTGACCGCCCAATTCTGTTGGTGCTGGAGGATTTGCAGTGGGCCTCGCACAGCCTTGTGCCGCTGCGCCGCCTGATGCGGCGGATGGACGGGGCAAAACTGTTGGTGATTGGCACATTTCGCAACGACGAGCGCCCAGATTTGCCGTCCGAGCTGGCGGGCGCACAAGTGCTTTTCCTAGATCGCTTTGACGAAGATGCCGCTGCCGCTTTGACATCCAGTATGTTGGGGGCAGAGGTGGCCCGCCGCGCTGATGTGATTGCACTGCTGCGCCGTGAGACCGAAGGCAACGCCTTTTTTCTGGTGGAGACGGTGCGCGCACTGGCCGAAGAAGCCGGTGCACTGGCGCGCGTGGGGCTTGGAGACCTACCTGCGCGTGTGTTGGCAGGTGGTGTGCGGCAGGTGGTGATGCGCCGTTTGGGGCGTGTGCCGCAGACGGCGCGCTGGATGCTGAGCGCTGCGGCCTTGATGGGGCGTCAGCTGGAATTGGATGTGTTGGAGGCGCTGCGTGGGTATGCCCCGCCTGATGCTGCTCCGGCGCTGGAGGGGTGGCTGACACAGTGTGCGGATGCCTCGGTGCTGGAACTGCGCGATCAGCGCTGGCGCTTTTCGCACGATAAGCTGCGCGAGGCCCTGCTCGATGACCTTTCGGCGGCGACGGCCAAGCCGCTGCATCACGCGATTGCCAGCGCCCGCGAAAGGGTCTCACCGGCTCATCGGTTACAGTGGGAGCTATCACCAGTGATGGCCGCACACTGGGCAGGGGCTGATCAACCAGAGCGTGAGCGCCCATACCGTGAGTGGGCGGGAGAGTATGCCTCGCACCTTGGCGATTTTATCGCCAGCGTTGGGCATTATCAGCGGGCCGTGGCATTGTATGCGGTGGACGACTGGAGTACGCAAGCGCTGATTACGCGCATTATGCTGGCCTCCACCCTCACAGAGCTGGGCCGTTATGATGAGGCGTATGACATTTTGCTGCCTATGTTGGAGGATGCGCGTACGCCCGATGATGTGATCTGGCAGGTGCATCATTTTTTGAGCAAACTCTATCTACATCATGGGCGGATGGCCGAGGCCAGTCATCATGTCGATGTGTCCCTGCGGGTCGCTGTGGGCTATGCCACCCCTGAGAGCTATTTGAGGGTGCGGCACATGGCGGGCAATATCGCGGTGCGGCGCGGTGAGTTCGACCAAGCACAGGCGCATTATCAGGACGTTTTGGCGCAGGCCGATACCGAACTGCTGCGCGCCGATGCGGCGTATGGTCTGGCGCAAATCAGCATTGAACGGCATGAGCTTGAAAATGCACGGTACTATGCCCGTCAATCCATCGATATTTATGAGCGTATCGGGCATTTGGCCGGTGAGGCCGATGCAGCCAATCTGCTGGGTATCATTTATGGGCGTCTCGAAGATCGCACGGCCATTGTGTACTTTCGGCGCGCTTTGGAACATGCTGAGCGGGCGGGGATGTTGATGCTGACCGCGCGCCTGCTGAGCAATATCGCGATCGAGACGCGCAAAGCCGGCGACTCTGACGGCGCAGTCCGCCTGCTGTATCAGTCGTTGGGGATGTTTGAGCAGGTGGGTGACAGCTATGGGATTTCGGGGGCGCTGCTGAACCTGAGCAAGACGCTGGAGCTGGTAGGTGGGCGAGATGATGAGGCCGAGCGCATTGTGCGGCGTGCGCTGGCCGAGGCCTTGAGCGTGGGCGGTGGGCTGATGTATCCGCATGGGCTGATTGGGCTGGCGCGGATTGCGCTGCGGCGTGGCGATGTGACAACTGCGGCGCGTTGTGCTGCGGTTGTGGAGCATCACAGCGCGGACAATCGGTTGAAAACCGAGGCATCCGCGCTGTTGGATGGCCTTTCTGAGCCGCTGCGTGACCGCTCGCGCGCTGAGGCTGTGCAAATCACATTAGCCGACTTGGTCAGGAGCGTTGTCGATGCCGACGAGGTAAGCTGAGCCTACTCGTAGCGCAGCACCTCCATCGGGCGGATGTGGGTGGGCTGCCACGCCACCGATGCCGCGCTAATCAGTGCAATCCCGATGGAGGCCATCAGCATCGCCGCCAGCACCCATGGCTCAATCCACACCTCGGCCGCCGGCTGTGACAAACTGATGAGGGTGATGGCCGCGCTTGCCCCGATAACCCCCAACAGGCCAGCAAGCGCGCCCAACATCCCATATTCAATCAGCAGCAGAGCCAGCACGCGCCGACTCGTGTAGCCTACCGCCTTGAATACCCCGATTTCGCGCCGACGTTCGATGACCGTCAGGCCGGCGGAATTGGCAATCAGTACTGCCCCAGCGGCCAGCGCCAGACCGGCAATCGATGCGGCAAAGCTGAACAGGCCCATCAAGCTGCTGTGCACCCAATCGTTGAGATCGGCGCGGCTGATGACGAGCATTTGCGGCAGGGCTTGGCCGATGATGTTGGTGGTGCTGTCCAACTGACCTACGGGGAACATACCATAGACCAGCGTTTGAACGGCGGTTTGTGGGATAGAATCTAAAATGTGGGCTGGCACGATGACCGCGTTTTCGCCGCCGCCCATCCGCTGCGCTGCCGGCTGATAAAACCCAGCTGTGGTCAGCTGAAGGGTTTGCCCCTCAACCTGTACAGACAGCTCATCACCGACAGCATATACCCCGTTCTCTAGTTCTGGCAGCAGCGCTGTGGGTGAACTCTCATCCCAATGCCCGCTGTAGAACATGTCTTGTGTGAGGGTTTCGGTTTGCCGCGCTTCCAGCATCACGGGCTGTTGATTGAGTGACGCCGGAGTGCGCCGTGTGCCATAGACGGCCTGTGCGCCGTGCTGTATCAGGGTGGACTGCACGCCAGCGGATTGTTCTGGGGTGGTCAGAACCATCAGGTTATAGCCGTCGTCTGTCCCGCGCCGGTCGGTGACTGTGAGTTGGGCGCTGTGTAGGATGAGTGCGGCAAATGTGACCGAAAATGCGCCGGTTGCCAGCGCCATCAGGGCAAGACTGGACTGCTGTTTGCGCTGGCGCAGGCTGGCCCATGCCAATCTGACCAGTGGGCCAAGCGGCAGGGGGATGGCCAGTATCCCCCACAGCAGCACCCAAAAACCTGCTCGTAATGCCGCCAAAATGATGCTTCCACCAGCGACATACAACACACCTTCTAGCGGCGAGCCAACCAGCACCCCGACCAACAGGCCAAAAACCAGCACCAGCGCGCCATACAGCATCAGCCGTGCCACCTGTGTGCCGAATGTAATGATTGGCGGCAGGTTACGCAGCAGCTGGATCGGTCTGGTGGCACTGGCAATCAAGATGGCCTGCATCCCAAAGGCGACCGCCGTTACGATGCCGGTCAGGACTCCGGCAGTCAGGATGACCGGTGATGGCGTCCATTGGAGCAGCAGTGAGCCAGAACCAGACAACATCTCTAGCAGCTGACTGGTGATGAATGTGCCCAACCCCGTCCCCAGTATCCCTCCGATGCAGCCAAGGATGCCGGTTTCAATCGCCATCAACGCCAGCAGGTCGGATTGGCGAAAACCCAGTGTTTTGAGCATGGCGATTTCGAGCTTGCGACGCGCAAGGATGACTTGCAGCGTATTTGACACACTCAAGCCCCCAACCAGCAGCCCAAGGATGCCCGCACCTTTTAACATCATGTCGAAGAGATTGGTGGTGCTTGATGTGCCGTTGCTATTTTCGCGGGATACGGCCACATAAACGCGATACGGGCTGTCGATGAGCGGCGATAGGTCTGGTGATGGCGATGTGGTTAATGCCAGCAGCGTGGTGATGACGTCTGGTTGCCCTGCAATGTCGCGGGCGGTTTCCAGCGTATAGAACATCGAGTCCCCGACATACGAAGGGGTTTGGCTGACAATGCCCGTGATATTAAGTGGGTAAGGCCCGCTTGTCCCATCAATCAAGATGCTGCTGCCGATTGTTAGGCCAAGTTGGTCGGCAATATCGCGGGTAATCAGGGCATCACCGGTCTGATGCAAAACTTCTGCGGCGGTTAGGCCGCGCGGCTCTCGCAGGGTAAGCTCACCAACCAGCGGATATTGTTGAGGGTCAATGCCGACAGCCTGCATCAAAAACGTCACTCTGCCGCTTTGAGGGGTGCGCAGATACTGCGCGCGTCCCTGTGCCAGCGGCGTGGCTCTGCCAATCAGGCCCTGCTCCTGCCATGTTGCGATTTGCGCGAGGTCTGCTGTGGTGAAGCTGGTTTGGCCGGTTGGTGGCAGAATCTGGAGGTCGCCGCCGTATTGCAGGCGCTGGTCGAACATCGAACCGTTTAGCAAGGTGCCAGACAGCAGGTACATAGACACCAAAGACAGCACGCCGAATGTGATGCTGAGCACAGCCAGCGCAGAACGCACCCCGTCACGCCGCAGCGAACGCAGGGCATAGCGGCAGTAGAACATCAGGCGGTTCATCGGGCTTCCTCCACCAGTTGGCCATCCACCAGATGCAGCGCCCCATCTGTGCGGGCCATCACAGCGGGGTCGTGGGTGGCAATCACCAGTGTGAGGCCCATATCACGTCTCAGGTGTTCCAGCAGATCGAGCACCGCTTTGCCCGTGGCACTGTCAAGATTGCCGGTTGGCTCGTCGGCCACCAACACAGCGGGTTGATTGATGAGCGCGCGGGCGATGGCCACGCGCTGCTGCTGCCCCCCGCTGAGTTGATGTGGAAGGTGGTTGAGGCGATCGCCTAATCCGACAAGACCCAGCAGCATCTTAGCACGGACTTTGTTGGCGGTGGGGTGCGAGCCAGCATAAAGCGGCATCGCGGCGTTTTCGAGCGCGGTGAGGTTGGGTATCAGGTTGAACGACTGAAAGACCATGCCGATTTTTTGGTTTCGAAAGCGTGCAAGTTGGCTCTCAGGCAGGTGGGTGATGTCTTGTCCATCTACTACGATTTTCCCGCCATCCGGGCTGTCTAGGCCGGCCAGAATCCCGAGTAAGGTTGACTTCCCTGATCCTGAAGGCCCGACGATGCCAATCCATGCCCGACGGGGGATAGCAAATGAGACCCCACGTAAAATCGGCAGGCGTTGGTTATCCAGTGGTAGCGAACGGTGGACGTCGCGAACTTGGATGATGTCGTCTCTGGGCACGGTGACAGGTGAAATGATGGTACGTTGGGCGTGGTGCTGCACGATGGTCGCGCCTCCTGTATTGATGAACAGCAGAAGATGGTTCTGCTACAGGATAGGCTGATGATGTCGCAGCACTTTCCCAAAACTGTCGCAAAATTGTCGCAGTTTGGCTCAGCGCGGGATGGGCTGTGGGTGAGGTAAATCCGGTGTGCTGGCGGGGTGTGCTAAAGGAAGACTGAGGGTGAAGGTTGTGCCTTGCCCGCTGGTGCTCTCGACCGAGACGTGCCCACCCATTGCCTCGATAAACGACTTGACTAGGGCAAGCCCCAGCCCGTTTTCCCCGCGTTCTCCGCGATAATAGCGTTCCCAGATATGTGGCAGGTCTTCGGAGGGGATGCCTACGCCACTGTCAGATACCATGAGGTTAATATGGTCGTTTTGGCGTTGGGCAGTCACCAAAATCAGGCCACCGGGTAGGGTGTGGCGCAAGCTGTTATGGATCAGGTTTCGGAGGGCTTGTTCCAACCGCTGTGGGTCTGCGGCGACGTCGGGTATCCATGGTGGTATCTGCGCGTTGATTTGAACCCGTTGGTTTTGCCACGCCAGCGGCGCGGTTGTGCTGAGGATGTGTGCCACGAAGCTTGGTAGTGCCAGCGGCCCAATGTTGAGGTGCAGTTGGGCCGTCTCGGCCCGTGAGACGGCGAACAAGTCATTAATCAGGGTTTGCAGCAGGCTGACCTCGCGCTGCATCAGTGCCATTTCTTGCGCTGACAGTGCTGGTGAGGGACGCTGCTGCACCGACTCTAGGGTGGCGCGCAAGGTGGCCAGTGGGGTGCGCAGCTCGTGAGAGACATTGGCCACCAGTTCGTGGCGCAGGCGCAGCAGGTTGGTGACTTTTTCGCGCTCGGCTTGCAGCGCGCCGACCGTTTGGGACAGACCTCCAATCATGGCGTTGAAATTTTCTTGCAGCTGTCCGATTTCGTCTTTTCCGCTCAACACGATGCGCGTCTGATAGTCCCCGATGCGCGCGGATTGTGCTGCGTGCATCAGTGTATCTAAGCGTTGTTTAATCCGCCGTGCCAGAAAGTAGGAGACGACTGCCGAGGCGGGCAGCAAGGCCGCCAAGATAAGCGTTGCGGCCAAAATCACCACACCGACCATCGGCAGCACCACATTAACACGATAAAACAGCTGACCGATGGCATTTTGCGGCATAAAGTCGATGGCCCACTGCATATTGACCTGCGCGGCGGCGGTAACCAGCAAAGGCACACAGAAAATCACCTGAAGCAGGGCCATTGCACCCAGATGGCTACTCATCAGCGAGCCGATGAGGTGCCGAGACTGCCAGCCCAGCCACCACTGCCCGATACGCAGCATACCCCTAAAGAACGCATACGGGAAAATCATCGGCAGATAGAGGACGGTGACATCAAACGCTGTGAGTGGGATGCCAGAGTCGGCTAGACGGGGGTGATAAATGGTGAGCCATTGGACAAGGCTGCACAGCACCGCAGCGCCCACCCATCCGATGATTTCGGTGACGGCCTGTGATGTACGCAGGCGTAGGGCATAAAGCAGTGCACACAGCGGATTGATGAAGAACAGCAGCGACAGCGTGTAGAGTTGTGGGGCTTGTGCGCCATACATCCAGCTGCTGAGCAGATATAACAGCCCCCCTAAGACCAGCACCTCCAGATAGGTGCGGTGCAGCGGCGCAGATTGAAGGGCTTTCATGGCTTGCTCCAACGATACCCGATGCCCCATACCGTCTCAAGCTGTTCTGCGATATGTTTTAGCTTTTTTCGCAGGCGCAGCACCGTGTTATCGACGGCGCGATCGCCATCGACATAGCCCGCGCCCCAAACAGTCTCCAGCAGATAGGCCCTACCGAAGGCACGCCCGGCGTTGCTGACCAGTAGGTGCAGCAGGGCATATTCTGTGCGGGTCAGCTCCAAGGGGACATCATCGAGCCATGCGGCATGTGCAGTCGGGTCAAGGCGCAGCCCATCTTGCTCAAGCAGGGTGTTTTGCTGTCGGTCGGCGCGCAGGGTTTGTTCGATTAGCTCTTTGCGACGCAGCAGAGCATGTACCCGTGCCACCAATTCGCGCAGGCTAAACGGCTTGATCAGATAGTCGTCTGCGCCCAATTCTAGGCCCAGCACCCGATCCAGCTCGTCATCACGGGCCGTCAGCATCAAGATAGGGATGGCAGACCCCGTACGCAGATGGCGCAGCAGGGCAAGGCCATCCATACCCGGCAGCATCCAGTCGAGCACAATGAGGTCGATGACCTGCTGTTGATACACGGTAATGGCGTCTTCGGCATTGGTGGTGTGAGTCACGCGATAGCCCGCCGACTCCAGCGCGCCACAAACCACTTGGGCAAGGTCTTGTGCATCTTCAACCAGCAGTAGATGGGGAAGGGGTGTCGTCATGATATAAACCGAAGCCTGTATAGCCTTGTCTGCTTCTGGTTTATACCATACTCAGGCAAATCACAAACCTGCTGTGTTTTATCCTCCGCGCCGGCGGGTGATTAATGCTTCTAGCAGGGTCGCACTGCGCCGGGTGTTCTCAGCAAGGTCGATAAACACAAGGATGAATTGTCCCGCGGCGAACAAGGCCAGACAGCTCACCATCCACAGCAGATAATCCCCAAAAATCAGCAAAAAATCGCTCAGCATCAA
>DAOUCZ010000096.1:0-7327 GCA_034431675.1 Anaerolineae bacterium
CGCGTTGGCAAGCCATTGACCGGGCGGCGTGGTTCTCAAAGAATATCTATAACGCCGCCAGTTATGTGGTGCGCCAAGCATACATTTTCAGCGGGGTTTACCTCAATTACAACGCGATTGAAAAACACTTCAAAAAATGTCACTTGCTTGAGGATCAGAACCTTCCGTTAAAAGTCGTGCAGCAGGTTCTAAGGCAGGTTGATCACGACTGGCAATCGTATTTCGCAGCATTGGCAGAGTGGCGGGCGCATCCCGAAAAGTTTCAAGGTCAGCCACGTTTACCGAAGTATAAGGAGAAAACAACGGGCAGAAACATATTGGTCTACACCGCGCAAGCCATCAGCAGAACGGTACTGAAACAGGGGTTCATCGAACCATCGGGACTGCCCATCCGAATCAAGACCGTACAACATGCGGTGGATCAGGTGCGAATTGTGCCTCGCGGACGTCACTATGTGGTTGAAGTCGTTTATACCGTCCAGCCTCAGACCGCGAAAGTTGACGTGGACTTGGTTTTAGGCGTTGATTTAGGGATTGATAATCTAGCGGCTCTAGCTTCAAACCAGCCCGGTTTTGTACGGAATATGCGGGCAGACGGGTCAAACGCGGCTTGTTTCGAACCCGTGATGGGCGAAAAATCAATGCCGACATCAACGGCGCATACAACATCGTGCGAAAAGTAATCCCAAACGCTTTCGGCAATGGGATAGGGGGTGCAGTAGTTCATCCCGTGCGGGTTCAACCTGCATAAAACAGACCCAGTCATGTCCAGAAATGGGTATGAAAAAGGGAACTATAACAGAAAAACTTCAACCAAGGATGAATCACGGTCATCATGAACGAAACTTCCCCCATACTTGGCCTGCCAGACCCCATGCGCGAGGTGATTGTGCGCATTTTTGTGTTGTGCGTCGCCTTATTGTTGATATATTTTGCCCGGCGCATCTTGACATGGATTGTGCTCACCCCCCTTCAGCGCATGATGCAGCAGAAAAACCGCGCCATCGACCAGCGCCTGATTGAGGCGGTCTTTGGATCGGTGCGCCTTGTGCTGATTGCCGTCGGATTACTGGTCAGCGCCCAGATTCTGGCCGTGGGCGACACCTTTTTCTATGGCCTGATTCAAGTGATTTCGCGCGCGCTGCTCATCCTTGCAACACTGACGCTGGTCTACCGCCTCGTAGACATCCTTGCACCCACCGGTTTTCAGCTGGCATCGTTCACCGGCATCGACCTCGATGAGCGCCTGCTGCCGTTTCTGCGTGTTGCGGTCAAACTCTTCATCATTGCCGTCGGTCTGGTCATCATCTTGCAAGAGCTGGGCTACGACGTCAGCGGCCTGATTGCCGGTATCGGCATCGGCGGTCTGGCGATTTCGCTGGCAGCACAAGACACAATATCTAACCTGTTTGGCTTTGCCTCCATCGTCGGAGACCGCCCCTTTAACGTGGGCGACTACATCAAGACCAGCGACTTTGAAGGCACGGTTGAGCATGTCGGGGTGCGCTCCACGCGCCTGCGCCAGCTTGACCAAACACAGGTTATCGTCCCCAACAACGTGCTGGCCAACACCCCAATCTTCAACCTGTCACGCATGGGCAAGCGTCGCGTAGACATCACCCTACAGCTGTCCGACGAAACACCCGCCAACCACATCCGCGCCCTGCTCCCGCGCCTGCGCGAGATGCTGGACACATGGCCCAGCGTAGACCGCAGCTCAGTGCAGGTCTACTTCAACAAGCTGGCCGAACACTCCTTCGACATCATGATTCGCTGCTATGTCAACAAGGTCGCCTTTGTCGAGATGATGGCCGAGCAAGAGCAAATCCAGCTGGCTGTGCTCGACATTATAGAGGAAATGGGCCTAGAACTCGGCAGCCACTCCATCTATCTCGAAAACCTATCCAGTGAGGGCCTTGCCGCCGGCCTGCGCGGCCAAACCCCACCCCCCAGACGCACCAGCGCCCCCATCACCCCGCCTGACGATACCGCCAGAGGATGATGAGGGCGCACAAAACACAACCGCATCGGGCTATTCTTCGCCGGCGAAGGCCTCCCACGGGCCTTCCAGCGCCGACTCAGCCACCCCATAATAAACGTGGATTACACCGTCCTGCCCATACTGGGCAAGGTCGCAGCGCGGGTCGCCTTTGGTCACATAGCGCCTAATCAGCCCGACATCGCCGCGCCAGTTCACCTTAGTGGGGTCAAACTTCTCGTCTTCCACCGTCTTAATGGCATACAGCCACAACAAGCGTGATGAACTACGTGTGACGTTCTGGACAACATTGCCATTGCGCAGGTCGCGCACGGTGTAATACCGTGTGCCGTCGCGCTCTTCTACCGCCACAATCTCCACGCCAGAACGCGGAGGCTCAACCGTCAGGTTCGCCTCTGCCATCGGGTTCATTTCGACAATTGGCATGGTCGAAGCAGCCGCAGATGGCGCGCCTACCCCCATCCCTACCTCTGACCCACTCACAGCCGACATCGCCATCCCCTCATTGTCGGCCCGCAGCGTCAGACCCTGCTGTACAAGGTTGACGATTTCGTCACGCACCGCCAGATTGGTCTCGGCCTCGTTGCGCACATAAATCATACTCTGGTCGATGGCATAAGGCCGGTCGGTGCCAAACGGCACTTGCAGACGCAGCACCGTTTTGCCCTGTGTCTCCAGCACATCCATCTCCACCACAAAAGAGGCCGGCGTGATGGCGCGGCGGATGTCGCGCTCCAGCAGTTCCATCACCTGCTTGGGGTTTTCTACCCCCACAGGTTTCTGCTTTTTATCGGCGCTAACACCCAGATAAATCGTGCCGCCGTTGGTATTCAGCAGAGCGCACACATCGCGCACCACGGCGTTGGCGCTGTCATCCCTGCGCTCTAGGGCAGCATGAAACGCCGTAACCACATTAGCGCCCTCTTCGCGGGCCTGCTGCACATAGTCCTGCGCCTTGGTATTGGGCTGATAGGGACGCGAACGCGTCATGTCACTGCTCTGAAACAAGTCCAGCAGGGCCTCGAAGGTGCATTCTGCCAACGCAAATTCGGTGACGCGCTCGCCCACCCCGGGTATCACAATGCTGCGCTTGTCACGCACCGTATCCAGACGATGGGCATCACTGCCCTGAATACAGCGCATCCGGCGGGGATATTCTGGCTTGCTGCCATCAAAAAAGCGGGCCGTGCTGCGCTTGTCCGAACGCATCAAATCGGTCACTTCCAGCGCGTGCAGATGCTTGTCCTGTGTGTAGGCGATGCGCGTCTGCCCCCCGCCAAATTCCACGCCAAACATCGCCACGCCGTGCGTGCTGTTGGCATGAGCTGCGATGCAGATGCCCCCCGCGTCATGGATGGTGCGATAAGCGGTCAGCACATCGGTCGACGCACCAACCTCGCTTGAGCCGCTATCGAGCACCGCCGGCGGCACATTGAGTGTCATCAGCAAATGTTCCAGCACACGCACCGGCGTTTGCGGCCCAAAAACCCCCAGAATGTGAAACCCGAAGGTGGCGGTAAACTCGAACCCGGGCAGGACAAGGATTTTGGACAGCAGACGGCGATATTCGCTCAGGCGGCGCACCTCGTCCGAGTTGGCCCGCCCGCTGGTCTGCAAAAAATTCAGCCGGTCGATGTCTTCCAGCATGGCGGCGTACCCGCTGACCGTGTTATGGTCGGTCAGTGCAATGATGTCCAGCCCTTGTGCCTCCGCACGACGCAGGATGTCCAAAAGGGTGACATCCTTCTCCTGATAGTCAGACGATGCCGGCGTGTGCAAATGCAAGTCGGCCCGATACCACGTCAATCGATTGGGTTTACGGGACTTCACACCTATCTCACCCCTGCGTCAAGCGGCGCATCAAACCGGTCAGTTCACCGGTATCGTATGGCTTTAGCACAAAAGCCGACGCCCCCGCCGCCATCGCCTCGGTCTCCAGCGCCCGTCCCGACATCATCAAGATGGGGATGTTTGCAAAAGTCGGGTGATCGCGCAGCAGTTTAATCAGGTCAAGACCGTCCATATCCGGCAGGTGATGATCTAGCAAAAACAAGTCCGGCGCCTTGGCGTTGGCGTGTTCCAGCGCGTCAGAGGCGCGCGCAGCCGTCGTGACCGAAAAACCGTCCATCTCCAGCAGAGTTTTGAGCAGTTTTGTCATTGCCACATCATCATCGATGACCAATACATGTGCCATATTTCACAGTCCTTTTGTTGAGCCAAGCGGCTCACCCCATCTGCGGGATGATTCCGCGCATCACAACGTAGTTTAACGGGTATTGCCTGAGGTGTCCAACAGCCCTTAGGGCAAACACCCCAAAAGCTGCCGCGGCATCGCGTGACGGATGTCACCCGTCAACACGCCTTCCCTCTTTGCGCCAGCCCCGATGCGGGGGTATCCTGAGAAGGTTTTGAAGTACGCCTCAGTGTCGAGACAGGAGACCACTATGCCCATTAAACGCATCGCCATCATGACCAGCGGGGGCGACGCCCCCGGCATGAACGCCGCCATTCGCGCGGCAGCCCGCACCGCCGTTAGCCACGGGTGGGAAGCCTATGGCGTCCGACGCGGGTTTGCCGGCTTGATGGCCGGAGATTTTAAGCCGCTTGGCCCGCGTGATGTCGGCGGCATCCTTCAGCAGGGCGGTACGGTGCTGGGCAGCGCCCGTGCGCCAGAATTCCGCACCCCCCAAGGCCAACAAAGCGCAGTAGAGGCCCTAAGCGCTGCCGGCATTGATGCGGTGGTGGTCATCGGCGGCAACGGCAGTCAAACCGGCGCCTATGCCCTCAGCACCCACGGCATACCGGTTGCTGGCGTCGCCAGCACCATCGACAACGACCTTGCCGGCTCAGACATCACCATCGGTGTGGATACCGCCCTCAATATCGCCCTCGAAGCCATCGACCGCCTCAAGGTGACCGCCAGCAGTCATCAGCGCGCGTTTTTGGTAGAGGTGATGGGGCGGGACTGCGGCTATCTGGCCTTGATGGCAGGGATTGCCGGCGGCGCAGAGTGCATCTGCATCCCCGAAATCCCCACCACGCCAGAACAAGTCGCCACCGAGCTGGACGACTCGTACCGGCGCGGCAAAACCCACGGCCTGATTGTGGTGGCCGAGGGTGCGGCACACAACGCCACCCAGCTGGCCAGTTATCTGATTGAACACGGCAAGAACCGCCCGGGATACGAGGTGCGCTCTTCCATTCTGGGGCATGTACAGCGCGGCGGCATCCCCACCGCCGCAGACCGCATCCTTGCCTCGCGCCTTGCGGCTCATGCCGTCAATGCACTGGCCAAGGGCGAACACAATGTGCTGGCCGGCATGGTGGCCAACAAACCCACCACCACCCCGCTGAGCGAGGTTGCCGGCCAGCACAAGCCTTTCCCATCAGACCTATTCGAGCTGGCGCGCACGCTGGCACGCTAGCCAAATCACTCCCACGTGCGGGCATCCACCATCACGCGCGCGCCGGCCTCAATGCCGTCTGGCGCAACGAATTCAACCGCATCCACGCGCAGGCGGGCGGCAGCCTCTACTGCTGCCCGCAGGGCCTCTTCCAGCGCCGTACCGGCCTCAACCCCGTCTTGCAAAGCCACACGCAGCGTCACCACATCCCGATTTTCGGGCCGCGTCACCACCGCCTGATAGGACTTCACTGTCTCACCAAAGCGCCCCAGCGCCATCCGCAGCTGATTGGGGTGCATAAACATCCCACGCACCTTCACCGCCTCGCCGCTGCGGCCAAACAAGCCCAACAGCTGCTGACGCCCACCAGTCGCGGCATCGGGGGTGGCGGCCAGCATCCCAAGGTCGCCAGTGCCAAAGCGAATCAAGGGATAGGACGGGTTATACAGCGTCACCACCACCTCGCCAATCTCACCAGCCGGCAGTGGTGCACCGGTCTGCGGGTCGCACACCTGCATATACACGTTCTCGGTGACGCAAAAACCCTGAATATCGCTCATCGTAAAGGCAATCAGCCCGACATCTGCTGTGCCATAAGCGCTGGTGGTCTTCATGCCATAATCACCCTCAAACCGCGCGCGCTGTGTCGGGGTATACGGCTCGGCGCTGAACAGCGCCTTTTTGATGCTGACCGCCTCGCGCGGCAGTCCCATCTCCTCACATTTATCAAGGATAGTCATCAGATAGCTGGGCTGCCCGACAAATCCGGTCGCTTTCAGCGCGGTCATCAGCTGGATTTGCAGCTCGGTATTGCCCGGGCCGGTTGGCAGCACAGTCGCACCGACAGCACGCAGGGCCTCATCCAGCAAAATCCCCGCCGGCACCAGATGATACATAAACGTGTTCAGCACACGGTCGCCGCGCCCAAACCCCACATACCCAAACATCTCCAGCGAGGCCCACCCTAGCGGATTGGGCGGCTGTGGGTCAAAGATTGGCCCGGGTGACACATAAATTCGTGGCAAATCGTTTACATCCATGGCCAAAAACCCACCAAACGGCGGGTGCGCCCGATGCAGCTCAATCAGGCGGTCTTTGCTGGTCACCGGTATCCGATACAGGTCATCGACGCCGCGAATATCGTCAGGGGTGACCCCAGCGGCATCCAATGTGGAACGCACAGCCGGTGCATGTTGATAGGCATGTGCCACCAGCTCACGCACACGGGTATTGTGATCGGTCATGCAATCTCCTTCAGAAGTGGGTAGATACAGGGGATATTGCCTCACCCCAACCAGCGCTTACGGCGCTTATAATGCTTCACATCGCGATAGCTTTTGCGTTCGCCGCGCTGGTTTAGGCCCAGATAAAACTCTTTGATGTCCTCATTTTCGCGCAGTTGAGCTGCCGGGCCATCCAGCACAATACGCCCGTTCTCCATCACATAGCCGTGGTCGGCGATGCCGAGGGCAGCGCGTGCGTTCTGCTCCACCAGCAGCACCCCCACCCCAGCCTCGCGCCGGATTTGCTGCACGATTTCAAAAATCTCGGCCACCAGCATCGGCGCTAAGCCCAGCGACGGCTCATCTAGCATCATCAGGCGCGGGTGTCCCATCAAAGCACGCCCAATCACCATCATCTGCCCTTCACCGCCCGATAGATAGCCGCTGACTCGCTTGCGCAGGTCACGCAGCCTCGGGAAGAAATGAAAGACCTGCTCCAAATCGGTCTTGGCCTGCCGCCCACCCTGATACACCATTGAGCCGGTCAGCAGGTTTTCCTCCACCGTCAGGTGACGAAACATCGGTCTGCCCTCAATCACCTGTATGACCCCGCGCCGAACAATGTCTTCGCCGGCCAAGGTATCGATGCGTTCGTTTTGCCACGTCACACTGCCACGTGTCACCTCACCCTGTTCGCTGCG
>DAOUCZ010000097.1:0-3765 GCA_034431675.1 Anaerolineae bacterium
CCTTCCAAACCGCGCCCGTCTCTCTCACCCCGCGCGAATTTAAGCTGCTGGTGATGATGGCCAAAGAACCCGGCAGAGTCTTCAGCCGGCAGCAGCTGCTCGAAAACGCCTTCGGCCCAGATACCGAAAGCCTAGAACGCACCGTAGACTATCACATCATGAACTTACGGCGGAAACTCGATGAAATACAAGCAAGAGGCTACATCCAAACCGTCTTTGGCGTCGGCTATCGCTTCACCTCCAGCCCGACCCGCCCATAGCCTGCGCCTCCAGCTCCTGCTGGGCGCTGTCCTCATCATCATCCTTACCTCCGCTGCATCCGGGCTGTTCGTCACCTACTCCATCACCGAACGCTTCGAAAGCATCGTGGCGCGCCCGGGCGGCACCGGCACAGGCTCTGGCTACCCCTCCTACTGCGACCCCAACCGCATCTGCCTAATCCTCGACGACGGCATCTCCGAGCAGGTCAAACGCGAGTTCATCTCGTCTGCCACCAATACCGCTATCCTCGTCCTTGTCAGCGCTGGCATCATCACCCTTGTCCTGCTCTCCATCCTCGTCATGCCCCGCCTACAAGTTATCGAAGACCTCACCATCGCCGCACGGCATCTCGCCAACGGCCAATGGGAGCACCGCGTCAAAGTCCGCGCATCCGACGAAATCAGCGAACTCGCACGTTCCTTCAACGCCATGGGCGAATCACTCCAACGCCTCGAAAATCTACGCCGCATCATGGTCAGCGACATCGCTCACGAATTGCGCACCCCTCTCTCCAACATCCAAGGCTACATGGAAGGCCTGCGCGACGAAGTCATTCCCCCCACCACCGAGATTTTCGAATCTCTCCACCAAGAAGCAGCACTACTCACACGCCTCGTCAACGACCTGCAAACCCTCGCCCTCGCCGATGCCGGCCAAATCGAGCTTCGCCGCGTCTTCACCTCCCTCAACGCCATCGTCAAAAACGTCGTCATCGGCATGAAAGACTCCCCCCACCGCGCCGACCAACCCACCATCAACGTCAAACCCCTCGACCACCTCCCACGTGTCAGCGTCGATCCCGATCGCCTCAAACAAGTCGTCAGCAACCTGCTTGCCAACGCCCTCGCACACACCCCACCCACAGGCCGCATTACCATCGAAGGCAGCAACGACGATAAATTCGTCTGGCTCACCATCCGCGACACCGGCTCAGGCATCGCCCCAGAACACCTCCCCTATGTCTTTGAACGCTTCTACCGCGCCGACAAATCACGCAACCGCGCCACCGGCGGCACAGGCATCGGCCTCGCCATCGTCAAACAGCTCGTACAAGCCCACGGTGGCATCGTCGAGGCCAAGAGTGAAGTCGGCGTCGGCTCTTGCTTCCGCTTCAGCATCCCCATCGAAGGCAGCACAACGGCCTAACAAAAAACAGGCCCTGCGCCGATACCACAGCACAGGGCCTGTCCCAATCACTCCGGTCAGAATGCCTTAGCGCAGCTCGGCCAACAAAACATCCGCTAACGCCCGCTCAAAGATGAAACCCGTAAACTGCTCCATCACAACACCCGGCGTAAACCGATAATCCGGCGCAATCGCAATCTCGATTTTCGCCACATACGCGCCGCGCTGCACAAACACCCGCCCCAATGTCACAGTCTGGTCGCACGCATTGCCCTCGCCAGAATACACAGGGCTACCGCCATAAGCCAGCTCTTGCACCTTCGTCAGCCCACCAGATACGCCATAGGTCACCAACCGTGCATCCGACATCAGCTCTTCAGCCTTGCCCGCATCCGGCAGCTTAAACAGCTCATACGTGGTGTAATAGAATGGCAAAATGGCCGAATCACACGTCGTGTTCTCCATCTTGCCCTCCACGATAAACTCAACCCCATAATCGCTCAATAAGCCCTCTACCACAGCAGCAGCGCGGCTCTCAGCAGCAGCATCGGCAATGGTCACCTCACGCTGGCTCAGGGTCAAAATTTCCGGCCCAACCGGCTGACCAAAAAGCTGCTCAAGCGCCACTGCAAGACTCTCTGGGGACAAACTCGCCAACACATCCCCCTGCGAAGGCTTCTCCGGCGCTTCATATGACGTCACCACGCTAGCGGGATCCGTCACAATGACTACCGTGTCCAGCGTCGTTGCCTCACCCCCAGCCTGAGGGTCGCGCACCTTAATCGCCAACACGTTTTCCTGCCCCTCCAGCACCTCACCGAAAATCGTGTGACGATAGTCCAGATGCGTCGTAGGCACTGTCGTAATAAAGAACTGCGACCCGTTCGTGCCAGACCCGTCTGGCGCACTCCCAGCATTTGCCATCGCCAGCCACCCGGGGCGCGCAAAGGTCAAAAACGGGGTAATCTCATCATTAAACTGATAACCCGGGCCACCTGTCCCTGTTCCAGTGGGGTCACCACCCTGTGCCATAAATCCTTCAATCACACGGTGGAAAATGGTGTTGTTGTAATACCCGTTCTGCGCCAGAAACACGAAGTTATTCACCGTCACCGGCGAAAAATCTTCCAGCAGGTCGATATAAACCGCACCAGCACTGGTGCAAAACACCGCCCGATAATCGACACCCTCTTCCAGCACCTGCTCCGGCGCAGCATACGAACGGGTCTCAGGCTCATCCTTCGAGGCCGCGGCACAGATTTCGGCAGGGGTCTGCCCAACAACATCTTGCGCCATGGCCACACCCACTGCCAACAACAACACGGCAGCAGCTAACAGCAAACGAACATATCGCATACGAGGCACTCTCCTAGCATTCGGACACCCACGATTGTACTGATAACCCCCACCGTTCCGCGAGGTACGAAAACACCACGCTCAATCACTGGCCGCAGAAAGCGCCGTATCCTCACCATCCTCAAACTGCCGCTCATACAGCCGTGCATAGACCCCGCCGCGTGCCAACAAAGCCTCGTGCGTCCCCTCTTCAACCACCCGCCCCTGCTGCATCACCAAAATCCGGTCTGCCTCGCGGATTGTGCTCAACCGATGCGCAATCACGATACTCGTTCGCGACTTCAACACACGTCGCAGCCCCTCCTGAATCAAAAGCTCTGTCTCCGTATCGATGTTGCTGGTCGCTTCATCCAACACAAGGATGCTGTCCGGCGTATGCAGCAAAGCCCGCGCCAGTGCCAGCAGCTGCCGCTGCCCCTGCGACAGGTTCGCACCCCCCGGCAGCAGTCGAAACTGATACCCCCCCGGCAGCTTCTGGATGAAACCATCGGCACACGCAAGCCGTGCCGCCTCAATCATCCGCTCATCATCAATCGACTCATCAAACAGCTTCAGATTCTCGGCAATCGTGCCATAAAAGCAGTATGGCATCTGCGGCACAACCGTCACCAAACGGCGTAAATCTTCCGTCGCCATCCGCCGCACATCCACCCCGTTAATCTTGACCGCCCCCTCGTTTACATCATAAAACCTCGCCAACAGACCCACCAACGAGGTCTTGCCCGCCCCAGTCGCCCCAACAATCGCCACATTCTGGCGCGCTGGGATACTCAGGTCGACACCCCTGATAACCGGATACCGCGGATCATATCCAAACACCACTTTCTCTAACCGCAGTTCCAGTGGCCCAACCGGCGCAGCCTCGGGCATGGCTGGCTCTTCAATCTGGCTCTCCACCCGCAGCAAACGCGCCATACGCTCACCCGCAGCCAACGCCATCTGAATCTGCGTGAACTGCTCTGCCAGCATCAATATCGGCTCAAATGTCCGCCGCGAATACTGAATCATCGCCAGCGTCACACC
>DAOUCZ010000098.1:0-25793 GCA_034431675.1 Anaerolineae bacterium
CCAAGGGCTTTCACCCCACCACCATCAAAGACATCTCGCGCGAGGCGGGGATTGCCGATGGCACGATTTATAACTACTTTGAGAACAAAAACGCGCTCATCCTCGCCCTGATTGACCGCGTCAACGAGTTGAATCGCAGCCAATTCGAGGCGCTGGCCAGCCTCAGCATCCCCGATTTTCGCCAGTTCATGGTCGAGTTTCTGCGCCAGCGCCTGCAAAACATCCAGCGCGATAACTTCGCGCTCACCCGTGTGGTGGTCTCCGAGATTTTGGTCAACGAGACCCTGCGCGAGCAATACCACCACACCATCATGACCCCCAATTTTACCGCCATGGAGGCCATTTTTCGGCATTGGGCACACCAACAAGCCATCGACATCAGCCAGATTGACCTGACCATCCATGCCGTGTCTGGCATGCTTCTGGGAATCATCACCCAATGTATGCTGGGCGATGAGCAGCTGCTGGCCCAATGGGACAGCCTGCCCGAATATCTGACCGATTTTATCCTGCGCGGCCTCTCGGTCTGATTTTAGGTGACAAAACTGCGCTGACTGTCGTGTTTGCGCCAGTCTCCGCTGTCAAGGATGCCCTGAATGGTCTCAAGGGCGTAGGCCACCTCGGCATCGGTGTTATAGAAGTGCGGCGCAATGCGGATGCCGGCCTTCTCGCGGTAGTCAATCACGATGTCACGCGCCAGCAGTTCGCGGCTCACCTCATAACCATGCGGCACATCCAGCACAATCATACCGCCGCGCTCGTCCGGGTTCAGCGGTGAGCGGATTGGCCAACCGTGCGCCTGTGCCACCTCTACCATATGCGCCGTCCGCCGCTGGCTGATGGCCCGAATGGTCGCAATCCCCACCCGATGCATCATCTCGATGCCCGGCTGAATGGCATACAGCGCCGCCATGGCCGGCGTCCCATTGGCCAGTCGATAGCTGTCGCGGCGCGGAGCATAGGTTTCAAGGTCAAAGGCAAACGGCTTTTCGTGGGCAAACCACCCCGTAATGCGCGGCTCAAGCGTGTTCAGCAGATCGGGGCGCACATACATAAACACACCCCCCGGCCCACCGCACATCCATTTGAGCGTGCCGCCGATGTAAAAATCGACGCCCAACGCCGTCACATCCACCGGGATGATGCCCACGCTGTGATAGCCATTGAGCAGCACCTGCGCCCCCACCCGATGCGCTTTCTCAATGACGGCCTGTGCCGGCACAATCCACCCCGTGCGAAACAGCACATGCGACAGGCTCACGATGCGGGTGCTCTCGTCGATGGCGTCCAACAACGCTTGCATCGGCAGAGTGATGCCGTCGGTGCTGCGCACGATGTGCATCTGATAGTGCGCGGGCATCATCCGCCGCAGGGTATACACATCAGACGGAAAATCCTGATCGCTGACCACAACCTTGTTTCGCTTGGGGTCAGACCAATCCAGCGCGCCAAACAACACGCTGTTGGCGATGCTGGCATTCTCGTGCACCAGCACCGAGCCAAGCGGCGCACCCATCAGCGGCGCGATGCGGTCGCCGACTGCCGCCTTCATCTCCCACCAGCCCTCGCCCCACGCCCGCACCCCGCGCGTGGCCCACATATCGGCATACTCGCGCAGTTTATCGTAAACCCCGCGCGGCATCGCCCCCAGCGAATGGCTGACCAGATAGGTACTGTTTTGCAAAATCGGGAACTCTTCGCGGTATAACGCCCCGCTGTTCTCGGTCATCGTGCGCCTCTCCTGTGCTCTTCACAAATAAACGCTCTAGCAGCCCTCATCACCTTAGTCCAGCATCACGATAACGCCCTCGTCGCCGCGCAGCTCAATCACCCCACTCACAGCGCCCTCACGGTCAAGGTGCGTGGACAAGATGATTTTGCCCATCCCGGGCAGGGTCAGAGGCTTGCTCTCGCCGGTGAAGTTCAAACCCACCACCACCCGCTGCCCCTCATGCAGGCGCAGATAGGCAAACACCCCCTCCACCGCATTCAGCGCCTGATACGCGCCAATCGACAGCGCCGGCGTGCGCTTGCGCAGCCATACCAGCTTTTTATAGAGCGTCAAAATCGAGGTCGGGTCGGCGCTCATACTGGCCCAATTGCGCCACTCATAATCCTCCTGCACCGGCAGCCACGGCTCTACGGTGCTAAACCCCGCATAGGCAGAGCTGTCCCACTGCATCGGGGTGCGACAGCCGTCACGGGTGCGCTCTGGCCCAAGGTTGATGCCCCACGGGTCTTGGATTTTGTCTGGGGGGATATGCGCCTCGGGCATCCCCAATTCGTCCCCCTGATACAGCGTTGGTGTGCCGCGCAGAGTCAGCAGCATCATGCCGGCCACGCGCGCCTGCCCCTGCCCGCCCACACGGGTAGCCGGACGGGTGCGGTCATGGTTGCCGATGACGTAGTTGGGCCACGCAAACGGCGGCACTGCCCCTTCCATGCTGTCCACAATCGCCTTTGCGCCCGCCGCTGTCCACTTTTGCAGCTGGATAAAACGGAAATTGAACGGCAGCTGAAGCTCGTCCCCGTTCTCTCCGTAATATTCCACCCACTTTTCGATGTCATCTTCCCAGATTTCGCCGATTAAGACGCGGTCATCATACTGGTCGCTGATGGCGCGGAAATCACGCAGATAACGGTGCACTTCGGGCTGTGCCCCATCATAAACGTGTATCTGTCGGCCAAAGATGTCGTTTTCTGGCAGATTGGGGTCGGCATGGGGGTCTAACGGGTTATCGGGCAGGCCGGGGGCTTTGGCAATCAGATACACCACATCCATCCGAAAGCCGTCTACGCCGCGCTTAAGCCAAAAGTGCAGCACCTCGGTCATGGCCTGATACACCTCGGGGTTGGCCCAATTGAGGTCTGGCTGCTGCTTGACGAACATGTGATAGTAGTATTGGCCGGTCTGCGCGTCCCACTCCCACGCCGGCCCACCAAAGATGCTGCCCCAGTTGTTGGGCCGGCTGCCGTCGGGCTTGGGGTCGCGCCAGATGTACCAGTCTCGCTTGGGGTTATCGCGGCTGGCGCGCGATTCAAGAAACCACGGGTGCTGGTCACTGGTATGGTTGGGCACCCAGTCGATGATGATTTTGATGCCGCGCTTGTGCGCCTCTTCGACAAGGCGGTCAAAGGTGGCAAGGTCGCCAAACATCGGGTCAACATTGCAATAATCGGCCACGTCATAGCCAAAATCGGCCATCGGGGACGGATAAAACGGGCTGATCCAGATGGCATCAACACCCAGCGAGTTTTCCGTGCCGTCGTTGAGGGCATCTAACCGATTAATGATGCCTTGCAAGTCCCCGATGCCGTCACCATTGGAATCTTGAAAGCTGCGTGGATAAATCTGGTAGACGATGCCCGACTTCCACCATGGAGAGTCTGTCATAATACGGGATGTCCTTATCTATACGCTGTTCTATAGGCCGTACAGCGCACAGTGTACCGCATTTTGGGGCAGTTTTTGGGGCAAAGCGCGGGGATTAGCAGGGTAATCGCTTCAAATTTTCTGGTAGGGTCAGAACCCATCGCGATGGGTTTTGTAGGGGCAGTTCGTGAACTGCCCGACGTCACGGGCGTATCGCGATGCTTCACGGGCGTATCGCGATGCTTCACGGGCGCATCGCGATGCGCCCCTACTTGGGGGGATTAGGGGAAGATTTCGGGCAGGTCGCCCAGCTGAAAGGCGTTGATAATCAAAAACAGCTTGAGGTCATCAGACAAGATGCGCAGCTTTTCGAGCGCGGTGGGCAGCAGAGGCACGCTCTCCACAATATACTTGCCGCGGCTGGGGTCGGTGAATTCTGGCCCATTGCGGCGGGTCAAATCGTAGTGCAGCAGGGTGCACAGATAGTATAATTGACGCACGAGCACGTCTTGTCCGCGTTGGGCTTGGCTGATATAAACCAGTTTTTTGATTTCGACCGTGCCCCCCAGTTCTTCACCCATCTCACGCTGGAGGGCGGCATGAAAGTTCTTATCATAAGACTCGACGCCGCCACCCGGAGCCACATAATAGGGCGGGACACCCGGCTTTTCGCGCCGAATCAAAACCAAACGGCCATCCCCATCCAGCAAGATGGCCCGCACACGGTTTTCGACACGCATCGGCGTGCCGCCGCGCTCATTTTTGGGGGCTGAAGGATACTGCGTTTGCACAATTGACGCCAAAGATTCAACACGGCTTAACGGGTCTATGGTATAGTAGACGATCAAGATGTTAAAGGGACGATTCGGATGATGTCGAAGATACGTCATGCATGGCAAACCTACACCGAGCTGCCCGATTTTGGCTGGGCACGTGTGGTGTCCGATTTGTTCAGCCCACCGGTCATCTGGGGGGCTTTGGCCTTCCCGATCGCGCTGCGTGACGCCCCAGACCTCGGCCTTGCGCTGATGTGGGCGGGGATCTACGTGGCGCTGGTCTGCATCGTCCCGCTGGCCTACATCACCCTAATGGTCAAGCGGGGCAAAATCGCCGACATCCATCTGGGGGTGCGCGGTGAGCGCATCAAGCCGCTGATGGTCACCCTATTCTCATCGGCGCTGGCGCTGGTGGTGCTGTGGGCCATCGGCGCGCCATCGGTTGTGCCCCTGCTGGCGCTGACCACGCTGGTACAGATGGCCGTGCTGGCCGTCATCACGCTCACATGGCAAATCAGTATGCACGCCATGAGCAGCGGCGCGGCAGTGGTCGGCTCGACCATCATCTACGGCCCAATCGCCACCTTCATCACCGTCCCGATGCTGCTGCTGGTGGGATGGGCACGCCTGCACCTGCACAAACACACCCGCGCACAGGTTCTGGCTGGCGCCACCCTCGGCGTGCTGATTCCGGCGGTCATCCTCGGGCGGGCCTAACTCAGCCCTCAAGCTCAACACCCACCAAACGGGCGCAGCGGGATTAACATCCCATCTGCGCCCGTTTTGCTTACACAGGTCAGTCCATCGGCCTGCGCTAGAAGTTAATCATGTGGCCTTCGAGGCCGTGGGCCGCCTCTTTGATGGCCTCGCTCAGGGTCGGGTGCGCGTGCACGTTGCGGGCGATTTCGTCTGGCGTCAGCTCGGCACTGCGCGCCAACGTGAGTTCGGGCAGCAGTTCGGTCACATCCGGCCCGATCATGTGCGCGCCCAACAGTTCGCCATACTTCTTGTCGCTAATCAGCTTGACAAACCCGACCGTCTCGCCAAGGCCCAACGACTTGCCATTGGCCTGAAACGGGAACTTGGCCACGTTCACCTCGTACCCCAGCTCACGCGCCTGCTTCTCAGTATAGCCAAAACTGGCCACCTGAGGCTGGCAGTAGGTGGCACGCGGCATCATCACAAAGTCGAGCGGCTTGGTGGCATGGCCGGCCATGTGCTCGGCAGCGATAATGCCCATCGCCTCGGCCACGTGCGCCAGCATCAGTTTGGCGGTCACGTCGCCGATGGCGTAGATGTGCGGCACATTGGTCTGCATGTGCCCGTTGATGTCGATAGCGCCGCGGTCGGTCACCTTGACGCCGGTCTTTTCAAGGCCATAGCCCTCGGTGCGCGGCTTGAACCCGATGGCCACCATGCACTTATCGGCCTCCAGCGTCTGGGTCTTGCCATCCTTCACGCTCTTGACCGTGACCTTGACGCTGCTGCCGGTGTCTTCCACCTTCTCAACACCGGTGCTGGTCAACAGGGTGACGCCCAGCTTCTTGTAGGCCTTCTCCAGCTCGCGGCTGACCTCTTCATCTTCGTTGGGCAGCACGCGATCAAGATACTCCACCACCGTGACCGCCACACCGTAGTTGTGCATCACATAGGCAAATTCCACCCCAATCGCCCCAGCCCCCACGATGATAATCGACTTGGGCAGGTGATCGGTCATGATTTGCTCTTCATAGGTCACCACCCGATCCGACAGGCTGACGCCCGGCAGCAGGCGGGTGGTTGCACCCGTGGCGATGATGGCCTTCTTGAACTTAATCGTCTCGGCCTTGCCGTCATTCAGGGTAACCGTGATGCTGTTGGCATCGTTGAACACCCCCCAGCCATCAAAGGTCTCGATTTTGTTCTTCTTCATCAAAAAGCGCACGCCTTTGGTCAGGCGCTCGCTCACCTCGCGGCTGCGCTTGAAGGCCGCTCCAAAATCAAAGGTCACCTTGCCCTCGACCTTGATGCCAAACTGGTCGGCCTGCTCGTGGAAGATGTGGGAGAGTTCGGCATTGCGCAGCAGGGCCTTGCTGGGGATACACCCGACATTGAGGCAGACCCCACCCCAATACTTCTTCTCGATGATGGCCACTTTCAGGCCGAGTTGGGCGGCGCGAATCGCCGCGACATACCCGCCGGGGCCAGCCCCCACCACGACCACGTCAAATTCGGTTGCCATAACCTGAATCACTCCTCAGCGCGTCACGCGCGTTTCAACGGAAAGAACGCCTATCATTGTATCAGACGCGGTGAGGGATGGGGATGTGAGGTGCAGCCCGCCATCATCAGCTCATAACACCAGCTCGGCCATGGTGCGCACCGTCGCCACGTCCAGACACGCGATGTTGAGCGTGGTAATCGCCGACTCGCGCCACAGGCTCAGCCGCTCGCGGATGCGCTCAACCGGCCCGACCAGCGCCACATCGTCCACCAGCTCATCCGGCACGCGATGAATGGCCTCGACCTTTTTGCCGTTCAGATATAGGTCTTGGATGTCGGCGGCGGCCTCTTCATAACCATACCGGCAAGCCAAATCGTTATAGAAGTTCTTGCCCTTTGCCCCCATCCCGCCGATATACAGCGCCAGCTGCGGCTTGACCGCATTGCGAGCGGCCTCAAGGTCATCGCTGATGATGACCGTCACCGCCGGCGCGATGTCGAAATCGGCCAGCGACTTGCCGCCCCCCGCCGCGGCAAACCCCTCATCAATCCACGGCTTATACACCGTGTCGTAATGGCGCGGGCTAAAGATAAACGGCAGCCACCCGTCGGCGATTTCTGCCGTCAGGGCCACGTTCTTAGGGCCGATGCTGGCCAGATAAATCGGCATGTTGGCCCGCCCATGGATGATGCTCTTGAGCGGCTTGCCAAGACCGGTGGCGTCTGGGCCATCATAGGGGATGGTGTAATGCTGCCCCCGAAAGGTCAGCGGGCGCTCGCGCCGCAGAATCTCGCGTACAATCTGCACATACTCGCGCGTCTTCACCAGCGGTTTGCCATAGGCCTCGCCATGCCACCCCTCGGCCACCTGCGGCCCGCTCAGGCCAAGGCCCAACAGCATCCGCCCGCCCGACAGCTGGTCAAGCGTGATGGCGGTCATGGCGGTCATGGCCGGCGAGCGCGCCGGCATCTGCATAATGGCCGTCCCCAGCTTGATTTGTTTGGTCTGCGCGCCAATCCATGCCAGCGGCGTCACCGCATCACTGCCATAAGACTCGCTCGTCCACACCGAATGGTAGCCAAGGCGGTCAGCCTCCAGCACCATCTCCATCGGCAGCTCAATCTGCGCGCCGCTGTACCCCAAAGTCAACCCCAAACGCATCAACAAAACTCCTTTAATTCACCCTATTTCTCCATCATGATATGCCGCCGCTGGCGCTTTTGCCACTGATTGCGCGCCGCGTTGGCAGTACAATGGGTCTTTACCAGCTGTGCTACACCCATCAGGAAAAACAGCCGCCGTGACCACACCGCTCACTCTGACCCCCATCACCGACCGCGCTGCATGGGATGATGCCCTTGCGGCATTTCCATCTGCGCACCTGCTGCAAAGCTGGGCATGGGGAGCGTTTAAGCACCTGACCACGGGCTGGTCTCCGCTGCGGGTGGCCCTCACCCGCGCCGGCCAAACCCAACCGGTGGCGCTGGCCTCCATCGGGGTGAGGCGCGCCGGCCCACTCACCCTGATGTATGCCCCCAAAGGCCCGATTTTTGACCCCGCAGACCATCAGACCGCCGCAGACGTGCTCGCCACGCTGGAGGGGCTGGCCCGTCAGTACCGCGCCATCGCGCTCAAGATTGACCCCGACATCCCCCAAGCCACCGGCGTCCCGGGCGAGCCAGACGACACTCCCAATCCCGACGGCCTCGCCCTGCATCAGCTGCTGACCACCCGTGGATGGCGCATCTCGCCCGAGCAAGTGCAGTTCAAAAACACCATGCTGATTGACCTCACGCCCGACGAAGACACCCTGCTGATGCGCCTCAACCAGAGCACCCGCCGCAAAATCCGCGTCGCCGAGCGTGAAGGCGTCCATGTGCGCGCCGCCAATGAGGCCGACCTGCCGCTTCTGTATGACCTCTACGCCGAAACCGGCGCGCGCGACGGGTTTCTCATCCGCCCGCGCGACTATTATGAGCGGGCATGGCGCGATTTTATGCGCGCCGGCCTGTGTCATCCGCTGATTGCCGAGGTGAACGGGCAGGCGGTGGCGCATGTGGTGCTGTATGCCTTTGGGCGCACCTGCTGGTATTTCTATGGAGCAAGCAGCAACCTGCACCGCGACAAGATGCCCAACTATCTGCTGCAATGGCAGGCCATGCGTTGGGCCAAAGCGCGCGGGTGCACCACCTATGACCTATGGGGCGCGCCCGATGTCTTTGACGACTCCGACCGGATGTGGGGCGTATACCAGTTCAAACGCGGGTTTCGGGCACAGGTCATCCGCACCGCCGGCGCATGGGACTATGCCCCCAACCCGTTAGTCTATGCCGCGTTCAGTCAAGCCCTGCCGCGCGTTCGCACGTTCATCCGACGTTTACGCCACGGCGGGCGATAACATCAGCGGTTTGTGGTACACTCAACCCGTCGTCTGCTAAAAGGTCGCTGGTGTCGTTTGATGCAGTCCTTGCGCCCTACGGTTTCGTCTGGCTCACCCACGGGTATCCGTGGGCGAATCGGGCTGATTTTTTCGCTCACGCTGCTGGCAGCAACCCCACTGCTGCTGATGCTCAAAGGCGGTGACTTCGGCGTCACCACCCAGATTTTTGCCACACGCTTCCTCAGCATCTTCATCGAGGCTGCCCCGTTTTTGCTGATGGGTACACTGGTCTCTGGCTTGCTAGAGGTGTTCGTCAGCCGCGAAGACATCGTGCGCGCCGTGCCCAAAAATCCGGTGTTGGCCACCATCGGCGGGGCGTTTTTGGGGTTTGCCTTTCCGGTCTGTGAGTGCGGGGTCGTGCCGGTCACGCGCCGCTTGTTCAGCAAGGGGCTGCCGACCTCGGTTGGGGTGGCTTTCATCCTCGCTGCGCCGGTGATGAACCCGATCGTGTTGGTCAGCACCATGATTGCCTTCCGCGATTATAACGACGGGCCGGTGCTGATTGCCGGTCGTTTCATCGTGACTGCGGTGGTGGCGGTGCTGGTCGGGGTCATCTTTGCCCTCACCAGCAAGCCGCACGAGGTGCTGCTGCCGGCCACGCTTGCGCCGGTCAGTGGCGGGGCAGGTAAGGCCCAAGCGCCGGCACGTCCGGGCCTGTGGGCGGGTTTGCGCGGGGCGCTGCGCTTTGGCGTGGATGAGTTCTTCGACATGGGCCGCTATCTGGTCATCGGCACGCTGCTGGCCTCGCTGATGCAAACCTTTGTGGGAGAGCAAACCCTGCGCGCATGGGGCAGTGGGCCGGTGCTGTCAGTGCTGGTGATGCAGGCCTTGGCCTTCATCCTGAGTGTGTGCAGCACGGTAGACTCGTTCCTTGCGCTGTCGTTTACCGGCACATTCCCGCCCGGGGCCATCTTGTCGTTCCTCACCTTCGGCCCGATGATTGACATCAAAAGCACGCTGATGTTCGCCGGCGTATTCCGCCGCCGCGCTGTGCTGTATCTGATCGCCCTGCCGCTGCTGCTGACCCTGCTGGTTGGGGTATGGGTCAACCTGCTGCTGCGTTAACCCCAAACGAGGCCAAACACATCATGATGAGTGTTCCGACATCCCCCAAACATCGCCTTGAACATGCCGTAAAAGCGGTGGTGCTGCTGGGCTTGGCCGGCTACTTTGCCTATACCGTCGCCAGCGGCAACCTGAGCTTTTATATCAACCTGCGCTTTGGATGGCTGTCCTATGTCGCCATCGTCATCTTTGGCCTATTGGGCCTCAGCAGTGCGCTGCTGGCCCTCACCGGCGGGCGCGGTGACGCGCCTACCCATCCCGACCGCCGCACCAGCCCCGCCATGCTGCTGATGGTGGGTGTGCCGCTGGTGGTTGGCGCAGCCACCATCCTGACCGACACCGCAAAACCGCTGGGTGTCGAGGCCGTGGACAGCATCAGCCTGACCGGCAGCTTTGGCTTTGGCGGCAGCCCGACGGTGGCCCAAAAAGACCCCCTCCAGCGCGACATCCTCGATTGGTCACGCCTGTTCTCTCAAGAAGAGCACGCTAGCGTGTTCAACGGGCAAAGCGCGCGCATCCTTGGCTTTGTCTATACCGAGCCGGGCTTTGCCGAGGGGCAGTTTATGCTGGCGCGCTTCACGCTCAGCTGCTGCGTGGCCGACTCGCAAGCCTTGGGCCTGCCAGCAACCTATGCCGGCCTAAGCGAACTCAGGCCCGGCGATTGGGTGATTGCCGAAGGCACATTCCGCGCCGAGAGCTTTATGGGCCAGACCGTGCCCGTGCTGCAAGTGGCCAGCCTAGAGCGAACCGAACAGCCCAATCAGCCCTACCTTTACCCCTAATCACCAGAACGAGCAAGATATTTCTATGCGTTTATCTCGCCTCGATACCGCCGTACTGCTGGTGGCTGTGCTGGTGGTTGGCACACTGCTGCTGACTCTGGCACTGGTGCGGCCGCCCACCGCCCCGCTGCGCGTGGTCTATCTTGCGCCGGCCACCGGCTCACCACAAAACTTGTGGGTGCTCGACCCCGCCCAACCCGACGAGCCGCCGCGTCAGCTCACTTTTACCCCCTTCGGGGTGTTCGACTTTGCCCCGTCCCCAGACGGGCGCTATATCGCCTATGCCGAACGCATGGGCGCAGACCAAAACTTCCGCGTGGAGTTGATGCTGTTAGACGTGTTCGACGGCAGCGTTCAGCGCCTGACACAGTGCGCCACCGAAGATGCCAACTGCACCACACCGGCATGGCGACCCGATGGGCGGCAGCTGGCCTATATGCGCAGCAACGCCGGCCTGAGCAATGATGGCTCACTCGCCCCATCCAAAATCTGGCTGATGGATGAACCGCTGTCTGCCGCGCGCCAGACCTATCCGCTGTTCAACGACAACCAAACCACCGGCAGCGGCCCGATTTACAGCGCCGACGGGCGGCGCATCGCGTTTTACGAAAACATTGGGCGCGGTGTGCTCGTGTTCGACTTTAACCCGCCCAGCGAGGCCGACCGCCTGAAGTTTATCCCCGCCGACAATGGCGCAACCGGCAGCTTATCGCCCGACGGACAGCAGCTCATCACCTCGGTGCTGGTGATTGATGGGGATCGGGTGCGCTCTGGACTGATTGTGGCGGATGTGGTCAACAACACCACCCGCTCGCTGCTGCCCGACGGTGAAAGCAGCGACGGCAGCTCGGCCGCATGGCATCCCGATGGACAGCATGTGGCCATTCTGCGGCAGTATCAGGATGAAGCCCGTTTTACCGTTGGGCATCAAATCTATCAAGTCGAACTGGCCACCAACCGCCTAACCCCGCTGCTGGTGGACGAGCGCTATACCCATGGCAGCATGTCCTACAGCCCACAGGGTGACCTGCTGCTGGTGCAGCGTTATCAGCTGGGCACATCTGCGCCCGGCGTCTGGCTGTTAGACCTTGCCACGGGCCAGCCGCGCCAATTGGTCAGTGATGCCTATCTGCCGGCATGGCTACCTGCTGTGACAGGCGACTCTTAGCCGCAGCGCAGCAATTACACCTCGATATAGCGCCGCCACGCATCTGGCCCACTGCCCACCGCAATCACCAAATAGCTGGTACGTGGTGTCTTTGGCTCCCAAAGCAGTTTCATCCCTGCCTCGTGGGGCAGGCGGCTGCCCTTGCGATGGTTGCAGGCATAGCAGGCACAGGCCGTGTTTGTCCACTGGTCTTTGCCCCCACGGCTGCGCGGGATGATGTGATCAACCGTAAAGTCATCTTTGGCCAGCACCTTGTCGCGGGTTTGAGTGCCAATCGTCACACCGCAGTAGATGCACACATGGTTATCGCGCATCAACACCCCCTTGCGACTCCAGTGGGCCTGCCTGCGCGGCACATTAATATAGCGCCGCAAAGCGATGACCGACGGAATGGGAAAACGGGACTTGACCGTGCGCACAAATTCGCCGGTCTGCTCGACAACCACAGCCTTCTCGGACAAGACTAAATTAATGGCGCGCGGCAGGCTGATTACCGCCAACGGCTCCCACGTCGAACCGTTCAACAACAGGACGCGGGACTGAGAAACAGGGACGACCACAAAAAGACCTCACAACACTACCTTTACGATGTTGTGTTTCAATTTTGTAGTATACCGCGATTCGGTTAAATTGGCTTTAAGCTCGCGCAGATGTGCGATAAACCAGCCGGATTAACCCTCAAGGCATTCTTGCAAGCTGGTCTGGAGTGTGCCCTGCGCCGCAGCGATGCCGCACTCCTCCACCCGCACCGACCACTCACCATACTGGCCGGTTTGCAGATAGGCGTTGATACGCGCTAGTTCTCCGCTCATCACCAACAGCCCCACCAGCACCAGCAGCAGGCCGCTCACCAGCTTAATCGTCTTCATCCGCCGGTTGATGCGCCGCAGCACCCCCTGCACCCCATCCAGCGCAAAAGCTGCCACCAAAAATGGCACACCCAACCCCAATGAATAGGCCGCCAACAGCACCGCCGCGCTGGTGATGTTGCCGGTGTTGGCGCTCATGGTCAAAATTGAGCCATAAACCGCCCCGATGCACGGCGACCATCCCGCGCTAAAAATCACCCCCATCATCAGCGAACCGCCCAGCCCACTGCTCGAATCGGCGTCAAACTGCCGGCGGGTATCGGCATACAGCAGGGCATCTAGCCGGCCTACCGCCGCCAGCACAAAGGCACGCGGCGCAGTAAACGCCCCACCCAAAAACAACCCAAAAATCCATCCACTGGCCGCCAACAGGGCCAGCGCATCTGGCCAGACCGGCGTAAACGACGGACGCGCCCACAGCGCCAACCGCCCCGAAAAACCCCAGACCAGCACCACCACCCCCAGCACGGTCAGCGCGCCCACCAACGCCGCATAGGCGCGGTCAGTGCTCAAGCGGCGCACCCGCCCGAACATCCCAGACAACAAACCGCCAAAATGCAGCCCAAAAAACACAATCAGCACCCCACCAAGGCGCGAGATAATGTCCGTCACCCCGCGGATGTTCTGCCCACCCAACTGCTGCACCAGCGCCGTGGTGGTCACCCCCAGCAGCACAAACACCAGCGTAAAGCCCATCACAAACGCTGCGCCGTGCAAAAACAGCCCAAACCGCGCACTCATTCCCTGATGTGCCGCTGCCACGCCGTCCATCCCCGCATCGACCGTCATCCCCATCCGTCCGCCCAGATAGCTGATGTAGGCAGGCACGAGCGGCAGCACACACGGCGACAAAAACGAAATCAGGCCGGCCAAAAACGCAATCCCAAAACTCACATCCATCATCGGGCGCTTACTCCATCCCAGCAGTTATCGTCAGCGGCACAGGCACAGCCCAACCGCAAATTACACCTCAAACACAGGCACACACCCATGCACACAGCATTTATCTCTCATCCCTAGATGTCATCCTACCGTATCAACCTTACAAAACCAGCTGGCAGTCGGTCAATCGTCGGACAAAGGTTTGAATTCGGTTGTAATTTGCACGATTTTTATGCGCTTATCCACATGGGATGTTACAATGTAAAGCTATCCATCCTGTTATGCTTCACTGATGAGTAGAGTCACGGGGCGCAGTCATGAGCAAAGGCCGTATTCTGGTGGTCGAGGATGACCTCGACATTCAGTTCATGCTAAAGTTTTATTTCACCGGTCAGGGATACGAGGTGGAGGCGGTTGACCACGGACGCGAAGCGCTGGCTGTCTGCCGGCGTCAGCCCCCCAACCTGATTATCCTCGACATCATGCTGCCCGACATGGACGGCTTTGAGGTGTGCCGCGAGCTGCGCCTAAACAACCGCACCAAGTACATCCCCATCATCTTCCTCACCCAACGCGATGAGCGCAGCGACCGCCTGAGTGGACTGGAACTGGGCGCAGACGACTACATCACCAAGCCGTTCGACGTGGACGAGCTGGGCCTGCGTGTGGCCAATTCGATCCAGTCCGCCAACCAGATTGCCGAAATCGACCCCCGCAGCAAGCTCCCCACCGGCAGGTTGATTGAAGACCACCTGCGCAACCTGATGCGCTCCAACAAACCATGGGTCTATATCGACAGCAAAATCCAAAACTTCGACGCCTTTGGCGATGTGTACGGCTTTGTGGCCGCCGATGAGCTGATCCGCTTCACCGCCGCCCTACTGAGCGAAATCGTCGAGCAAGAGGGCAGCCCCGACGACTATGTCGGCCACCCGGGGCGCGATAACTTTGTGGTCATCACCCACACCGAGAACCCGCAGCGCCTGCAAGAAGAAATCACCACGCGCTTTGCCAAAGAGGTCAAGCAGCACTATTCGTTCATCGACCGTGAACGCGGCTATATCCTTGTGCCAGACGCGCTGGGCGAGCGCCGCGTTGACCTGATGACGCTGGCGCTGGGCGCAGTGGGCACCCAAACACACCGTTTTGCCGACATCCGCGAGATTACCGAGCTGGCCGCCGAAGACCGCCGCCGCCGCCTCTCCGGCCTTGTCGATACCGACGATACCCCGCTGCAAACCTCATGGTAACAGGGGGCGGTCTCACACACGCTATCCGCAGAGTAAGCACAACAACACGCGACAACCAACACATGTCCACCGTGTAGGGCAAAGGGCAAAGCCGTATGAATGTGGCGCTGGTATTACTTCTGGGTGGGGCGGTCTTGACGCTCTGGCTGTTCTTCTGGACGCGCCAGCAGTCGCTGATAACCACCGCCGAAGCATCGCAAGACCCTGCCGGCACAACCAGTGCCGAGGCAGTCATCGTGCTGCGGGGGCTGGGGCAGGTCGAATACGTCAATGACACCCTGCGCCGCTGGATCAACATCGGCGAAGATGTGCCCGATGCCGAGCAAATCGCCCGGCAGGTACAGCCCGCTGACAACTTCTTTGGCCTGCTGGCCGGTCAGCGACAAGCCACCTTTCAACTGGCCGGACGCTGGGTTGAGGCCAGTGTATTCGACACCCCGCATGACGGCATCCCGCTGCGCACCGTCATCCTGCGCGAAGTGGGCACAGGCACGGTCAGCACCAGCAACAGCCAACAGCTCGACTTCAACCGCGCCTTCCGCTTTCTCAACCAAACCGCCGAACTGGCCGACATCACCGCCGGCGTCGAGCCAACCCTGCAAGCCCTGCTGACTGTGATGAACAACATCATCCCGTTCGACGGTGGCGAAATCAACCTGTTCAGCGAAGACGGCCAATCCCTGCGCCCAATGGCGTGGTTTGGCGACGCGCGTTATCTGGTTGACCTGTATGAACGGGGCGGCATCTACCCCAACGAGGGCGGCATCACCGGCTGGCTGCTCAAAAACCGCAAGCCGATCATCCTTGGCAGCAACGAAGAAATCGCCGCACTCAAGCCGCTGGTGCTGCCCTTCCCCTACCAAAGTGTGCTGGGCGCGCCACTCACGCTGGGGTCGCAAACGCTGGGCACAATCGAGCTGGCCTCCGAAAAGCCCAATGCCTACTCGCCCTCCGATTCGACACTGCTCTATGCCCTCAACGAAGCCATCGCCGGCATGATTGACGACGCGCAGGAATACGCCGCACAAGTCAAGCGCGTCGAAGACATCGCCAGCTTGCAAGCGCTGGTCGAAGATGCGGCAGGGCGCACCGAAGTACGCTCCGAAAACGTCTATGGCATGTTGGCCCAGCGCGTGGCCGAGCTGGCCAACGCCGGCGTCTGCGGCGTGCTGCTCTACGACGAGGGCAAGGCCGGCCTTGTGGCCCAACTGCCCTTCCACGGCCTGCCCGACGCGCTGGCCCGCACCCTGTTTGTGCCCCTGCCCGGCGGCAGCAGCGCCCGCGACATCTATGAACGCCAACCCTATTGGATGAGCGGTGAGCTGAAAGACGAGCCGCTGGCGGCAGAACTCGGCCTCAGCCCGATTATGAACGCCTTTGGCCTGCACAATACGCTGTGGGTGCCGCTGCAAATCAGCCGTGAGCGGCTTGGGATGCTGGTGGTGTTCAACAAGCAGCGCGGCGAATTTACCACCCGCGATGTGCAGAACCTGAAAGCGGTGGCCACTCAAGCCACCGTCGTGATCGAAAGCATCCGCCTGTTCTCGCGCGAGCAGCGCCTTGATGCCGAGCTGGAAGGGCTTCAGCAGATGACCTTTGCCATCGGCGCCCTCAGCGCCGAAGGCGACTTCTTCCGCGAGCTGACCAACCGCATCGCCGCGCTGATGAAGGTGCGCTCCTGCGTCGTTCTGCTGATGGAAAACAGCGGCGCACGTCTGCGCGCCCAATCCCCAGCAACCGGCTTTGATGACGTCCAACTGGCCAGCTACGCCATCGATTTTACCCCCGGCTCGGTGTTTCAGGCCCTGTGGGAAGAATCGGACAACTGGTATACCAACAACGTCCAGACCAGCGCGGTCGTCATCGCCTCTGGACTTGATGAGACCTTTGCCCGCGCCGGCGTGATGCGCACTATGTTCGCCAAGCTCAGCATCCGCGGGCAGCAAACCGGCGTCATCCAGATTGCAGACCCATTGGAAGATCGCGACTTCGACGACGGTGACGCCCGCCTGCTCACCATCTTTGCCACGCAGGCCGCCACCATCCTCGAAAACGCCCGCCTGTTCCGCGAAATCCAGCAGGCCAGTCAGCGCGCCAATACCCTGCGCCGCATCGCCGAGATGGCCGGCGCTATGGTGCGCCTTGACGACGACGCCCGCCCGATGCTCAAAGCCATCGCCGAATATACCGGCAGCCCACAAGCCTTCATCAGCATCCTCGAAGGCAGCGGCAACCTCGTCACCACCCCAGAGCGCGTCTATGGCATCCAGCTCAGTGAGCCGACCAGTCAAAGCATCTACAGCGAAGATTTCCAGCTGTCCGTGATGATGTCACGCCGCCCATTCTATGGCAATGACCTGCTCAACGATGCCCGTGTCATCCCCTCCTACCGTCACTACTGCCAGACCCTCGGCCTAGAGCGCGCCGCGCTTGTGCCGCTGGTGGTGGGTGACCGCAGCCTTGGCGAGCTGGGCGTAGCCAACCGCGAGCGCCCATACGACAAGGCCGACATCGAAGCCCTGACCGCGATTGCCGCACAGGTCGCCGCCTCAATCGACCGCGTTCTGTTGTATCAGGCCACCGGCCAAAACCTCGCCCGACGCCTCGAAGAATTGGACGCCATCAGCCGCGTCTCCAACGAACTCACCCTCACCTTCGACTTCGACCAAATCCTCAACGTCATCCGCCGCGAGGCGCTGCGCGCCACCGGCTCGAGCTACAGCACCATCGCCCTGCTGCGCCCGTTGGATGAATGGCCCACCCCCGACCAGCCGGTGCTCAGCCGACGCCTTGGCTCGCTGCGCGATACGCGCAACCTCGAATATATCGGCGACATCGAAATGCAGGCCATCCAGAGCGGCGCGCATCCGGTCATCATCACCGACTACGCCGCCCACCCCGACCTGACCCCCATCCCGCGCGAGGCGCGTTCGGCCATCGCCGTCGCCATCCTGTATGTGGACAGCGTCATCGGTGTGATTCACCTGTGGGATGCCGCCCCCGGCAAATTCGACCAAGACTCGGCCTCGTTCCTCACCCAACTGGCCATCAAAGCATCACTGGGCTATGGCAACTACATCCGCTTCCAAGAACAGCGCGAGCGCTCCGAATCGCTGCGCCAGCGCGTCGATCAGCTCAACCGTATCTTCGAACTCAGCACCCTGCTCTCCAGCAGCACCAACCCCTATGAACTGCTCGAAGCGGTGGCCTTCAGTGTGCAGCTCTCGGTCGGCTATGACCAAATCGTCATCCTGCTGCAAGAAGACGACGGCCAAATGCACCGTGTCGCACAGGCCGGCCTGCCCATCGACCGCTTTGAGGCCAGCAAAACCAGCACCATCAGCCTCGACAACCTAGAGGCCCTGCTGCGTCCTGAATACCAGATTGAAGGCAGCGCCATCTATCTGCTGCCGGCACAGGATGCCGGCACGTGGCGCGCGCTTGACCCTGCCGGCGCGCTCGAAACCCGCTACGGCGTTCAGCGCACGCAGGACTCCGAAAGCACCAAGGCATGGCATCCGGGTGACCTGCTGGTGGCCACCATGATTGGCTCGACAGGCCGTATGCTCGGGGCAATCGTGCTCGACCAACCCGTCAGCGATCAGCGCCCAGACCGCAGCACGGTTGAGCTGCTGGAAATCTTCGCCTATCAAGCTGCGAACGCCGTGCAGTCCACCCGCCTCTACAACCAAGCTGTCAGCCTGCGCGTGCTCAACGAAAGCGTGATCAACTCGATCCAACAAGGCATCGTCGTGCTCGACAAATCGGCCCGCATCCTCACCATCAGCAAACCCTTGCTGGACGCCGGCTGGGACATGGGCGCGATCGGGCAAGACTTTGGGACCTATCGGCCTGCCCTCGGGGCTATCCTCGGCGAGGCCATCCGCTCCGTGCTCAACGATGGCCCGCCCTCCATGCTCAACAATCACAGCTATACCGACCCCAACGGCCTCGATTACATCCTCAACCTTGGCGTCTACCCGCTCACCTCGCCAGACGGCAGCAGCGGCGCAGTGGTGGTGATCGAAGACATCACCGAGCGCAGCAAGCTGGAACGCGCCATTCAGGTGCGCGCCGACCAGCTGGCCTCGCTGACCGAAGCATCCAACATCGTCACCGCCTCCACCGAGCGCCGTGACGCCATCATCGCCGCGCTGGTCGAGATGCGCAAACTGCTGCCCTATGACAACATGACCATCTGGCGGCGCAGCGGCATGACCCTCACCCTAGAGGCCGCCACCGGCCCAGATGTCGCGCACCTGTTTGGCGAGATGAACCAAATCAGCGAAATCGGCGAAGTCACCCGCCTGCGCCTGAACGAATATCCGGCCCTGCGCGCCGTCACCGACTCGCAGTCGCCGATTGTGGTGCACCGCGTCACCCCCGACGAAACGGTCGAATACTCGCCCCTGCCGGCCGGGTCAGAACGCGCCCGCTCGTGGATGGCCATCCCGATGGTCAATCAGGGCAACGTGGCCGGCATCATGATGCTGTCCTCGCATCAGCCAGACGCCTACGACTCGCCCAGCGACCAGAACATCGCCTTTGCCTTTGCCTCGCAAGTGGCCAACGCCGCTGCCAACGCCGAACTGTTCATGCAGGCCTTCGAGCGCACCAACGAGATGTCTACCCTGCTGGAGGCCGCGCAGGCCACCGCCGCCTCGCAAGACCTCGACTCGCTGCTTCAGCTCATCCCCGGCCTGATGTTCTCGGTCATCGAGATGGAACAGTGCGCCGTGATGCTGTGGAACGAAATCGACAACAGCGTCGAGGTGATTCAAGACATCCACCGCTTCAACGAAACGCGCTACATCCGCCAGATTGGCCAAGTCTATGACCTTGCCAAATATCGCGCCAAACAGCACGCCATCCAAAACCGCGATCCGGTGCTGGTCAAGCTGAATGACGGCACAGAGCAGTGGGGCGATGATGTCACCGAGATGCTGGAGCGCGGCGAAACCCAACGCCTCATCATCCCCCTGACGACGGCTGACGGCGCGCTCGGCCTGATCCAAATGGAACTCTTTAATCAGCCGCCGCGCCGCCTGTCAGCCCAAAACCTGCGCATGGCGCGCGCCTTGGGCGGCCAAATCGGCGTCGGCATCCAAAACACCCGCCTGACCGCCGAGATGTCCGACATGGTGTCCGAGTCGTTTGCGCTCAACGACCTGTCACAAACCCTCAGCCGCGCCCTCAACGTGGACGAGATGATGAACGTGCTGCGCCAGCAGCTGCCACAAGTGCTGACCGCCGCCGAATTCTATGTGGCCCTATACGACTCCGAGACACAAATCATCTCGTTCCCAGTGGCCGTGCGGGCCGGGCGCAGCTTCACCATCCCCTCGCGCCCGCTGGGCAATGACGAGGTCTCATCCGTCATCCGCAACAACCGCATGATTTCGATCGGCGCAGACTACTTTACCCCCGACGAACTGCGTCGCAACCTCGGCATCGTCAGCGGCGAGGGCGAATACAAAAGCTATCTGGCCATTCCGGTCACCGTCGGCGGTGACGTCTTCGGCGCACTGGCCCTGCGCGACAGCTATCGCACGCGCGCCTTCTCGCTGAACGACCAGCGCGTGCTGCAAACAGTGGCTTCTCAGCTGGCCACTGTCATCCAGAACAACCGCCTGTTCAATCAGGTCAGCAACCTTGCCGAAGACCTCGAAAAGCAGGTCATCGCCCGCACACAAGAGTTGGAAGAAGAACGCGACCGCCTCGATACCCTCTATCAAATCACCTCCGAGCTGTCGCGGACGCTCGACCTTGGTCAGCTGGAACGGCGCGCACTGGGGATGCTGGTCAAAGCCCTGAACGCCGATGACGGGCTGGTCATGCGTTTTGACGCCATGACCGATCAGCTGACGGCCTCCGCCATCTTCGATACCGCTCACAACCTGCTCGGCCATCACCCCGCCGAACAAATCGGGCGCTGGCTGATTGATGATGACGAAGTCGAAATCAACATCCCCGAGCTGAGCAAGTGGAAGCCCTACGACAACAAAGCCCCCGGCGCCAAAACATGGCGCAGTGCGCTCGCCGCCCAAATGAACGCCGCAGACGGCGACCCAATCGGCGCGCTGGTCATCCTCAGCAAACAGGTCAGCGCCTTTGACGAAGCCGGCTTGCGCCTGTTGAGCGCCTCGGCCAATCAAGTGGCCGCCGCCATCAATAACGCCCAGCTCTACGCCCTCATCAGCGATCAGGCCAAACGCCTACAAGTGATGCTGAGCAACGAAAAAGAAGAGGCCGAAAAGAACCAAGCCATCCTCGACTCGATTTCGGACGGCGTGATTTTGTCTGACGCCGAGGGGCGCATCGTCGTCACCAACCCCGCCGCACAGCGCATGCTGCGCCTGAGCGCCGACGAGCTGATTGACCGCCCCCTCGAAATGTTCGGTGGGCTATATGGGGGCAGCATCCAAGCGTGGATTGAGAACGTCCTAGCCCACACCCGCAGCGCCCAAAATGCCGATGAAATGGCACTAGAAGTGCGCCTAAACCTCGAAGAATCGGTGCTGTCCGCCCGCATGTCGCCAGTGTCCAGTGATGGGCGCTTCATCGGGATGGTGTCGGTGCTGCGTGACATCACGCGCGAGGCCGAGGTTGACCGCATGAAGGCCCAATTCGTCGCCAACGTCAGCCACGAGCTGCGCACCCCGCTCACCCCCATCAAAGGCTTCACCGAGATGCTGATGATGGGCGCGCTCGGCCCAGTCACCGACCCACAACGCGGCACGCTCGGCATGATTAAGGACAACATCGCCCGCCTTACCGTGCTGGTCGATGACATCCTCGACATCAGCCGCATCGACAGCGGCAGCGACACCCTGCGTCTCGCCGAAGTCAACGTGATTGAGGTCATCCAAGAGGCCGTGGACAAACAGCGCAACCGCCCACAGCACAAGGACAAGACCCGCAGCATCACCCTCCAGCTCGACGAGACCCTGCCCTACATCCAAGCCGACCGCACCAAATTGGTGAGAATTTTCGGAAGTATTGTGGACAATGCGTTCAATTACTCTCAGGACGGTGGTACTATTCATGTAACTGCCAAACTGGATGGCGACCGCGTTCTGGTCAGCATTGCAGACAACGGCGTGGGCATCCCCGAGAAATACCGCGAAGCGGTGTGGAAGAGATTCCAGCGCGTGGAAGAACATGCGCTTAAGCTCGACGTCAGCGGGACAGGCCTTGGCCTCTCGATTGTCAAAGAGATGGTCGAGATGCACCACGGCGAAGTCTGGTTCCAGAGCGAGGTAGGGGTTGGGACAACCTTCTATGTGGCCCTGCCCTTGGTACAGCCCGGCATAGCCATGACGGTTGGTGATTGATACCACGGTGATGAGCGTGAGTGACGAGGGGTTTTCCCCATCAACGCCCCTCGTCACCCCAGCACTTCAACACTGAGGAAGAATTGCGATGGCACATATCCTGATTGCCGAAGACGAACGCGACATCCGCGAACTGCTCAATATCACACTGGCCATGATGGGTGGTCACACTGTCACACAAGCCACCAACGGCGAAGAAGCGGTACAATTGGCGCAAAACGCTAAACCTGATTTAATCTTGTTAGACATGCTGATGCCCAAGATGACCGGTCTAGAAGCCTGCCGCGCCCTCAAGGCCCTGCCCGACCTGCGCGACATCCCGATTGTCATCCTGTCTGGGCGTGGGCTGGACGACGAAGTGCAAGCTGGCCTAGACGCCGGCGCGCTAGCCTTCATCGTCAAACCCTTTGCACCTGATCAACTTTTGTCGGATATTCAAAACCTATTGGCACAAATCGGATGAGCGCAGTAACCCTTGGCGGAGATTTAGTACATTACGAGGTGCTGGGGCGAGGCCGCACCGTCCTGCTGCTGCACGGCTGGGTTGGCTCGTGGCGCTATTGGGTGCCAGTCATGCAGCAGCTGCACCTCAAATATCGTGTGTTCGCGGTTGACTTGTTTGGCTTTGGCGACAGTGCCAAAAACCCCCGCCGCTACACCCCCGACGAGCAGGTGCGGATGCTGGTGCAGTTTTTGCAAAGCATCCAGCAGAAAAAAGTGGCCGTTGTGGCCCACGGGCTTGGGGCATGGATTGCCGCCGAGCTGGCCCGCCGCGCCCCCGAGGCCGTGGCGCGGATGCTGCTGATTGCCCCGCCCGTGTTTGACCCGGGTGACCTTGCCACGCGGCCAGCCCCCAAACCACTGCCTGCCGCCGCCACCATCAAGCTCGACGATGGCGACAAAACCATCTATAACACCGACCGCCCCCCCACCGAAGATACTGCGCCGCTGGCCTCGATGGGGCGCGGCGGCTACAGTGACCAAGCCCCAGATCGGCGTCTGCCCGACCCCGACACCATCAGCTCGTCCGACCCCACCATCCCAAACGCTCGTCTAATCAACCGTGCCCGCCTCGAAGAGGCCGCCCGTGCGCTTGCCGCCATGCGCGCCGCAGACATCAGCCCGGTCAAGCCCACCGAGGACAACCCACTCTATAAGCGCCTTGCCGGCCAAGACCCAGTCTCGCTGCTCAACCGCACCATGAAGCGCACCGACGTGCAGTACGACAAGATGGCCCAAGACGTCGCCCGCACTGACCCGCGCGCCCTGCTGCAAATGGCCACCTACTACGACGCCGGCGCTGCCGTCGATGCCGTCCGCGTCTCATCGATGCCGACCATGGTCGTGCATGGCATGGATGACCCACTCATCGACCCACCCAACGAGGCGGTCTGGAACTATATCACCCACGAGCGCGAGGAGACCTGCGTGCCCGTCCCGTTGTCGTGTGGGCACTTCCCGATGTTTGAGTATGACGCCTTTCCGCGTCTGCTGGGCAACTTCCTTGATGCCCCCGACATCAGCAAAATCGAGATCAAAGAGCGCTGGCGTCGCCGCGCGCGCTAGCCCCAAACCCTTATGCCCTTATGTGGCGGGCAGGCCTGCACCCCCTGCCCGCCAGACTCGTCACTCCCCCCCGCGCCGATTTTGTGGTCTACTAAGCGCTCTCACCAGCCACATCATCAACAGGGTACGTGTATTTGTTTATGGACGCTTTGATTTTCGCCAACGGTGAAGCCCAAGACGGCCCGGCCGTCCGCCAATCCTTTCAGCAGCTCAATAACCCGCTGGTCATCGCCGCTGACGGCGGGGCACACAACGCCGCCCATTTTGGCTATACCCCCAAAATCATCATCGGTGACCTCGACTCGCTGGCCCACGAGGACGCCCTGCGCCTCGAAAACGCCGGCGTCACCATCCTGCGTCACCCCGCCGAGAAAAACGAAACCGACCTCGAGCTGGCCCTGCTCTATGCGGCCAAACAAACCGTCAAACGCATCGTGATTGTCGGGGGCATCGGCGGCAGGCTCGACCAAACCTTTGCCAACGTCTATCTGCTGGCCCTGCCCGACCTGCTGGAATGCGATGCAATGCTGGTGGCCGGCGCACAGACCGTGCGCGTGCTGCGCCCCGGACGCCATACCCTGCACGGCGCTGCCGGAGATACCCTCTCTTTGCTGCCGCTGGGCGGCCCAGCCCTCGGCATCACCACCACCGGCCTGCACTACCCCCTAAAGTCCGAGCCGCTGCGCTTTGGCCAAGCCCGCGGTATCTCCAACGTGTTTAGCGCCAGCGTGGCCCAAATCAACTTCAGTACCGGCTTGCTGTTGGCCATCCAAACCATCGGGCGCGCATGACCGCTCAGCGCTTCGACCTCACCATCCAGAAGCGCAGCGCCGCAGGTCACCCCCTCACGCAGTGGCCCGGGCGGGTGCTGGAGCGCAGCGCGCGCCACATCCTCGCCGAATGCTTCTTCGACTTTGACCTGCCCGGCCAATACCCCGACGTGCGCAAAGGTGACCGCGTTCTGGAGTGGTATTTCACGCAGCGCTGGTACAATATCATGCAGTTCCACGACGTCTCTGATGGCCACCTCAAGGGGTGGTACTGCAACATCACCCGCCCATCGGTGTTCGCCGAGACGCCAGACGGCCCATTGGTGTATTGGGATGACCTTGCGCTGGATGTGTTCGTTCACCCCCACGGCCAGCTGGTCATCCTTGACGCCGATGAACTGGCCGCCCTACACCTGCCCCCCAACGACATCCATCAGGTGTGGCAGGCCGCCGATGAACTGCGCGCACTGGCCGATGGGCGTCACCCACCGTTCCATCTGATTACGCCGTAAAAGACCGTTTTTTATCAGGAGCAGGCCACCATGTCGCTGATGATCGAGACCCGCCAACTGGTGATGCGCTTTGGCACATTTACCGCCGTCGATGGCCTGTCGCTGGAAGTGCCTGCCGGCGCGATTTATGGGTTTCTTGGCCCGAACGGCGCGGGCAAAACCACCACCATGCACATCCTTACCACCCTCACCCGCCCGACCGCCGGCGAGGCTTATGTGGCCGGTCACTCGGTCACGCGCGCGCCGGTCGAGGTGCGCCGCGCCATCGGCTATATGCCCGACGAGTTTGGGGTCTATAACGACTCGCGGGTTTGGGAATATCTCAACTTTTTTGCCGAGTGCTACGACATCCCGCCCAATCAGCGCCGCCGCCTGATTGATGACCTGCTGGCGCTGGTCGATCTGACTGGCAAGCGCGACGAGCTGGTGGACAAGCTGAGCCGCGGCATGAAACAGCGCCTGAGCCTTGCGCGCGCGCTGGTGCACGACCCCGCCGTCCTCATCCTCGACGAGCCGGCCTCTGGCCTCGACCCACGCGCCCGCATCGAAATCCGCGAGCTGATGGTGGAGCTGGCCGGCATGGGCAAGACCATCTTCTTCAGCACTCACATCCTCGCCGATGTCGAAAACATCTGCACCCACATCGGCATCGTCGAGGCCGGCAAACTGGTGATGCAAGGCCCGATGCAAGAGCTGAAAAACCGCCTTGCCCCCCACCGCGAAATCGTCGTCACGCTGTTGGACGACGCCGCCGCCGACACCGCCCGACGCACCGTCGGCGGGCTAAACGGCGTTATCCACGT
>DAOUCZ010000099.1:0-7366 GCA_034431675.1 Anaerolineae bacterium
GACAAGCAGATTAACGACGGTTATCAGTTGTACGGGCCGGGGACGGCTGTCGAGCGGATTGATGGCAACTGTGATTTCCGCGTGATTGCCAACCCTGAAGGTAAGAAAGTGTCGTATAGTTTCCCGTGAGCCTGAAACAATATGCTGCTGACCTGTTCGGCGTGATGCTGAGCGATGAGCAGGTTGGTCAATTTGATCGGTACACCGAAGAACTGCTGTCTTGGAACAGCCATACAAACCTGACGGCCATCGATGACGTAGAGGGGGTGATGGTGCGCCATCACCTTGACTCGCTGTCATTGCTGCGTGTAGTGCCACTGGTGAGTGGGATGCGGATTGCGGATGTGGGGACGGGGGCTGGCTTTCCGGGGCTGCCGCTGCATATTGCGGTGGATGGGTTATATACAACCCTGATTGAGGCGACGGGCAAGAAGGCTAATTTTTGCTCGCATGTGGCCAAGACATTAGGCCTTCGGCAGGTGATGGTGCTGCATGCGCGGGCAGAGGATGCTGGGCATATTCCGCATCAGCGTGGCAAGTATGATGTGGTGGTGGCGCGGGCGGTGGCGCGTTTGCCGGTGCTGCTGGAGTATTTGCTGCCTTTGGCCAAGGTTGGTGGGACGTGTGTTGCGATGAAAGGGGTTACAGCTCAGCAGGAGGCGGATGACAGCGTTAAGGCGCTGACGGCGCTGGGCGGAGAATTGACCTCGATTGAGCGTGTAGAGCTGCCGGGTGTGCCAGAGCCGCATTATCTGGTGGTGGTGAAGAAAGTGCGGCAGACGCCGACGACTTATCCACGTAAGCCGGGCGTCCCGAGCAAGAATCCGATCGGCAGTTGAGGGTGCTGGTTGAGGATGCGCGCTTATCCTGCATGGGTAGGCGCGTTTTTTTGTGGGGGATGGATGGGGTATAATCGTTATGCTCTCCCTGAAAGTTTGATTTTTGGATTTGCGAGGAGTTTTTTCGATGACGGACGTATCTGCTGCACAGCCTTTATTGTTGACGATGACCGAGGAGCACGAGGCGCTGTTGGCGACTGTGCGCCGGTTTGCACGGGAACGTATTGCGCCGATTGCCGAAGCGTTTGACCACAGCGGGGAGTTTCCGCTGGAGACGATTCGGGAGATGGGGCGCATGGGTTTGATGGGTATTGAGGTGCCGGAGGAATATGGCGGCGCTGGGATGGATACCTTGGCTTATGTGCTGACGATGATTGAGGTGGCGCGGGCGGATGCCAGTCACAGCACGATTTTGAGTGTGAACAATTCGCTGTACTGTCATGCGCTGCTGGCATTTGGGACGGAAGCGCAGAAGCAGCAGTTTTTGGTGCCGGTGGCCAGTGGCGAGAAGATTGGGGCGTACAGCTTGACCGAGCCGCAGAGCGGGAGTGATGCTGCGACGATGGCGAGCCGCGCGGTCTTGAGCGAGGACGGCACACACTACATCATCAACGGGCGCAAGTCTTGGGTGACGAGTGGGCCGGTGGCTGATTTGATGATTTTGTTCACGATGACCGACCCGTCCAAGGGAAATAAGGGGATTACGGCCTTTTTGATTGATGCGTCCAAAGAGGGGTTAAAGCGCGGCAAGAAAGAACCCAAGCTGGGGATTCGCGCGAGTGCGACCAGTGAAATTGTGTATGAAGATTATCGTGTGCCGGTTGAGAACGTGCTGGGCGGCGTTGGCAACGGGTTTAAGGTGGCGATGCAGGTGCTGGATGCCGGACGCATCGGGATTGCGGCGCAGGCGTTGGGGATTGCTGAGGCAGCTTATGAGGCGGCGCTGAGCTACGCGCGTGAGCGTCAGGCGTTTGGTGGGCCGATTGGGCAGTTTCAGATGATTCAGCAGAAGGTGGCGGATATGAAGACGCGCATCGAAGCCAGTCGGTTGCTGATTATGAACGCGGTGCAGGCCAAGATGCGTGCCAAAGCCAGCGGCGGTCGTTATACCACCGAGGCGAGCATGGCCAAGCTGTTTGCCAGTGAGACGGCGGCTTTTGTGACGGACGAGGCGCTGCAAATCCACGGCGGGATGGGCTACAGCAAGGAGATGCCGCTGGAGCGGTATTATCGTGATGCGCGTATCACCCGCATTTATGAGGGGACGAGCGAGATTCAGCGGATGGTGATTGCGCGTAACGAATTGGGGTTGCGCTGATGCGTGCCGCGGTTTTCACTCAACACGGTGGTGCGGAGGTTATTCACACGGTTGACGATTTGGCCACTCCTGAGCCGGGGCGTGGGGAGGTGCGCGTGCGGGTGCACGCGGCGGCGCTGAACCGGTTGGATTTGTGGGTGCGGGAGGGGTGGAAAGGCTTGTCTTTGCACATGCCGCATATCACAGGCTCAGATGGTGCTGGTGTGGTGGATGCGGTTGGCGAGGGGGTGAGCACGGTCTCTGTGGGGGATCGTGTATCGATTGACCCATCGGTGGTGCCGGCAGACAGCCCCGCTTTGATGACGGGTCTGGAGAACCAGAGCCGGATGGCGATCATGGGAGAACACATCTCTGGTTTGGCGGCGGAATATTGTGTTGTGCCGGCGCGTAACCTTGTGAAGATGCCGGATGGCGTGAGTTTTGAAGATGCGGCGGCGGCGGGATTGGTGTATGTGACGGCGTGGCACTCCCTGATTACACGTGGTGGGTTGAGGCCCGGTGAGACGGTATTGATTGTGGGGGCTGGCGGCGGTGTGAATACGGCCAGCATCCAGATTGCTAAGTTGGCCGGCGCGCGGGTGCTGGTGGTTGGCAGTAATGCCGAGAAATGTGCCAAAGCTGCCGCGCTGGGGGCAGATGTGACGATTGACCGGAGCGTTGTGCCAGAATGGTCACGCGAGGTGCAGAAATTGACCGAAAAGCGCGGCGTGGATGTGGTGGTTGATAATGTTGGTCGTGCGACGATGATGGACAGCATCCGCAGTGTGCGGATTGGTGGGCGCATCCTTGTGGTGGGTAACACCAGCGGGCCGATGTTTGAGCTGGATTTGCGCTATATCTTTAGCAAGCACATCAGCATTATCGGCAGCACGATGGGGCCGCATCAGGATTACGTGCGGGTGATGGGCCTTGTGTTTGGCGGGGTGTTGAAGCCTGTCATCAGCGTGATTTTGCCATTGGATGAGGCGCGCAAGGGGCATCAACTGCTGGAGACTGGGGATGTGTTTGGCAAAGTAGTACTGCGGGTGTGAGTGAGGGGTGATGGGACAATCGGGGTCTGAGACCGAGACAGAGGTGAAGCTGTGGGCTGAACAGCTGTCGGGCATGGAGGCGGTGCTGAAGGCGCACGGGGCGGTGATGACGCATCCGCGGGTGTTTGAGCGGAATGTCCGATATGATTTGCCTGATCGGGGGCTGACGGCGCGAGGGGTGGTGCTGCGACTGCGGCAGGATGCGCGCGTGCGCTTGACGTATAAAGCTCCGGGCGAGGTCTCTGACGGGGTGGTTAGCCGACTGGAGGCCGAGGTTGAGGTCGCTGATTTTGAGGTGATGGATAGGATTTTGCGCCTGTTGGGGTATGTGCACGACATGGTCTATGAGAAATATCGTACGACTTATGTGCTAGACGGGTGTGAGATTGTGCTGGATGAGCTGCCGTTTGGCTCGTTTGTGGAGATTGAAGGCCAAAAAGCCGAGATTCTGGCCATGTTGGAGCGGTTGGGCTGGGACGGCTTGGGGCGCGTGAAGATGAGCTATGTGCGTGCGTTTGACGTGATTCGTCGGCGGATGGGGCTGGCGTTTGGGGACGCGACGTTTGCTCATTTTGAGGGTGTGACCGTGCCTGATGAGGTGAAGGATTGGTTGTTGGATGATGCGGCGGGTGAGTTGGGATGAGTGATCAGGACGTGAAGCGCGCCGATTGGGAGGAGCGGGTAGTGAAGCCGACGCTGAAAAAATCCCCTGAACGTCGAGAGATATTTCAGACGTCGTCGGGCATACCATTAAAGCGGGCCTATGTGGCATCGGATGCAGCGCCGGGGGATGACCTGCCCGGCGAGTACCCGTATACGCGGGGTGTGCAGCCGACGATGTATCGATCGCGGTTTTGGACGATGCGTCAGTATGCGGGGTTTGGCACGGCAGAGGAGAGCAACGCGCGGTATCGTTTTTTGCTATCGCAGGGGCAGATGGGGCTGTCGGTGGCGTTTGACCTGCCGACGCAGATTGGGTATGACGCCGACGATGTGATGGCGCGCGGCGAGGTGGGCAAGGTGGGGGTATCGATCAGCAGCGTGCACGATATGGCGCTGTTGTTCGATCAGATACCGCTGGATGAGGTTTCGACCAGCATGACGATTAACGCCCCCGCGACGGTGCTGTTGGCGATGTATATTGCGGTGGCACGCCGGCAGGGGATTGGCCCTGAAAAGCTGCGCGGAACGGTGCAGAACGACATCTTGAAGGAGTATATTGCGCGCGGGACGTATATTTATCCGCCGGCGGCGTCGATGCGGCTGATTACCGACCTGTTTCAGTACTGCGAGGCTTCTGTGCCGCAGTGGAACACCATCAGCATCAGTGGGTATCACATCCGCGAGGCGGGGAGCACGGCGGTGCAAGAGGTAGCGTTTACGCTGGCCAATGGCATTGCGTATGTGCAGGCGGCGATTGATGCGGGGTTGGATGTTGACCGATTTGCGGGTCAGCTGTCATTTTTCTTTAATGCACACAACCAGTTTTTGGAAGAGGTGGCCAAATTTCGGGCGGCGCGGCGGTTGTGGGCCAAGATAATGCGGGAGCGATTTGGGGCGAAGAATCCACGCTCTTGGATGATGCGCTTTCATACCCAGACGGGTGGCAGCACGCTGACAGCCCAACAGCCCGAGAACAACATCGTGCGGGTGGCATTGCAGGCCTTGGCGGCGGTGATGGGAGGGACTCAATCACTGCATACCAACAGCATGGACGAGGCGCTGGCGCTGCCGACGCAGAAAGCGGCACAGATTGCCCTGCGGACACAGCAGATTATCGCCCATGAAAGCGGGGTGGCAGACACGGTAGATCCGCTGGCGGGGAGTTATGTGATTGAGGCGCTGACGGACGATATTGAGCGGCGTGCGCAGGCGTATCTGAATCAGATTGATGAGCTGGGCGGGGCGCTGGCGGCAATCGAGTCGGGTTTCATCAACGGCGAAATCGAGTCGGCAGCATATGCCTATCAGCAGGCGGTTGAGTCGGGCGAGCAGGTTGTGGTGGGTGTCAATCAGTTTGTGGTGACGGACGAGGATGAGCCGGAGCTGCTGCGGGTGGATGCGCGTATCGAGCTGGGTCAGCGCGAGCGATTGGCGGCCCTGCGGGCGCAGCGCGACAATGAGCGGGTGAGCAGCTTGCGGGTTCAACTGGAGCAGGCGGCGCGCGGCAAGGACAATCTGATGCCGCTGATTGTGGCGTGTGTGGACAACGATGTGACGCTGGGCGAGGTGTGTAACAGCTTGCGCAGTGTGTTTGGCGAGTATCGCCCGACGTTTTAGTGTTGGGTTTTGTGCAGCGGGGCGGATGACATATGCATCCGCCCCGATTTGATTCTGGCGTATGGGTTAATCGTTGGTGCTGTGTGGGCTGTAGGCTTTGATGATGGGTTCTGCGATGTTGGTGGGGACGCGCTCGTAGCGGGCAAAGCTCATGGTGTAGATGCCGCGTCCGCCGGTCATGGAGCGTAGGTCGTTGCTGTAACGCAGCATTTCGGCCAGTGGGACTTCGGCGCTGACGGTGCTTTTGCCGCTGCCGCTGGTATCCATGCCTTGTACACGCCCGCGGCGGGTATTGAGGTCGCTCATGATGTCGCCCATCATGGTTTCGGGGACGGTGATTTTGACATCCATGATGGGTTCAAGCAGGACGGGGTTGGCTGCTTTGAAGGCTTCTTTGAAGGCTTCGCGTCCGGCAATTTGGAAGGCGATGTCTTTGGAGTCCACGGGGTGCATTTTGCCATCATAGACGACAACATGGACATCGACGACGGGGTAGCCGGCTATGACACCGGTGGGGAGGACGCTGGTGATGCCTTTGTTGGTCGAATCGAGGAAGGATTCGGTGACCGCGCCGCCGGTGACCTTGGTATCGTAGAGGTAGCCACCGCCGGGGTTTGGCTCGACAAACAAGGTGATTTCGCCGAATTGACCTGCTCCGCCAGACTGTTTTTTGTGGCGATAGGTGGCATCGGCTTTTTTGGTGACGGTTTCTTTGTAGGGGATGCGTGGAAGTTCGGTGGTGACCGAGACGCCGAGCTTTTCGGCGCGGGCTAGCGCGACTTGGACGTGAATATCGCCCATGCCTTCGAGGATGATTTGACTGGTATCGGAGTCGTTGCGCCAGCGCAGCGTGGGGTCAGACTGGGTGAGAGTGGTGAGGATGGTGCCGATTTTGGCGGCATCTTGTTGGGTTTTGGGGGACAAGGCGACGCTGTAGACAGGGTCGGTGAAGCTGGGTTTGACGATTTGGTAGCCTTGGTCTTGGTCGGACAGGGTGTCACCGGTGAAGGTGTGTTGCAGCTTGGGGACGACTCCGATGTCGCCGGCGTGGAGGACTGGGATATTGATTTGTTCTTTGCCGCGCAGGGTCATTAGGTTGCTAAAGCGCTCGTCGATGTTTCGGGTGCTGTTCCAGTTGCGGCTGTCAGTGGTGATTTTGCCGGAGAAGACGCGGATGAAGGACAGCGTGCCGACAAAGCGGTCGTTGAGGGTTTTGAAGACATAAGCCGACAGTTTGGAGTCGTCGGTGTGTGGGCCGGTGTGATATTCGATGTCTTCGGTGTCGTTGCGGCGGACGCCATAACGGCGGATGGTGGGGGATGAGGTGTAAGCGATGAGGGCTTCGAGGACGGGGTAAGTGCCGATATTTTTGGTGGCAGAGGTGACGAAGACGGGGACGGTGTTGAGGGCATGATTGCGGGCGGCTTTGCGCATGCCGTCGCGGATTTCGTCGTTGCTGAGTTCTCCGCCGCCGAAATACTTTTCCATGTAGGCGTCATCGGCTTCGGCAGCGGCTTCGACCAGCTCGAGGCGGGCGGCTTCGGCGGTTGGGCGGATGTCTTCGGGGAGGTCGGAGCGGTCTTTACCGGCGTCGTAATAGGCTTTCATGGTTAGAAGGTTAACGACGCCTCTGAAATCGGCTTGTTCGCCGATGGGGAGCATCACGGGGATGAATTTGTGGTCTGGGAAGGTGTTTTTGAGGCCTTGGAGGGTAGCGCCGAAATTGGCGTTTTCGCGGTCTACTTTGTTGATGACGACGATGAGGGGTTGTAGGAATTGTTTGGCATATTCCCAGACGAGTTCTGTGCCGACCTCGACGCCGGCGACGGCATCAACGACGACGATGACTGAATCGGCGACGCGGATGGCGTTGCGGATTTCGCCTTGAAAATCGGCGA
>DAOUCZ010000100.1:0-1750 GCA_034431675.1 Anaerolineae bacterium
GGGGTTGGTCGGGCGCGGTGTACGGGTTGGACTGGCAGTAAATGTGGCGGTCTCGGTCGGGCGGCGGGTGGGGGTATAGGTCGCGGTGAAAGTGGCCGTTGCAGTATGGGTGGGGGTATCGGTCTGGGTGGCCGTGGGCGTCGCAGTAAACAGGGTGGCAGTCGCCGTCTGGTCAATGGCGGCCAGCGCGGTGAATTCGGCGTCCAGCGTAGCCTGCGCCTCACGCGTGACCAAGGCAATCTGGCGCGGGCTAAAGGTTTCGGTGGGCGGCTCGTTGGTCGGCGAAGCAGGAGGCGGCGCGCCGCTCATCAATGCGCCAACGCCCAAAGCGGCCAGCGTCACCACCACCAGCCCACCCACCAAAATAGGCAGCCGTGAGCGGCGCGGGGCGGCAGGGGGCGGCACATCACTGCGTGGGGCGATCGGGCCGGGCGGGGTGAGCGTTGGGGTGGGGGTGCTGGCAGGGGGCGGCGAGATGGGCGGTGTGGCCGCCGATGTCCGAGCCGGCGGTATCTTGGGCAGGTTATAGGCAAAGAAGTTGGTCGCCTCGCCTTCAAACCCAATCGCCGATTGTTTGAGCGCGGCGGCAAACTCGCTGCACGACGGCCAGCGCTCTTTGACATCTTTTTGCAGCGCCCGCCCCAGCACCATCATGGTTTGCACGGGCAGGTCGGGCCGCACCTGATAAATCGGGGTGGGTGGGTCGTAGATGTGCTTGTGCATCATGGCATGGGGCGTATCGGCCTCAAACGGCATCCGCCCGCTGAGCATGTTATAAATCGTCACCGCCAGCGCATATTGGTCAGAGGCGGGGTGGGCCTGCTCGCCGCGCCACTGTTCGGGCGGCATATAGGACGGGCTGCCCAGCGCCATGCCTGTGCCGGTCAGGTCACTGCTGCCCTCCAGCAGCTTGGCGATGCCAAAATCGACCAGATAGGCCTTGCCGCGCTCATCAAACATGATGTTGGCCGGCTTGATGTCGCGGTGAATCACCCCGCGCTGATGCGCATAATCCAGCGCCGACGCAATGCCCGACAGCAGCTCGACCGCCTCGCCCAGCGAGGGCGGCGCGCCCGGGCGGGCACGCATCCGCTGCTCCAGCGAGCCGCCGGTCAGCAGCTGCATCACCACAAACGTGATGTTACCCACTGCGCCAAAGTCATGGATGGTGACGATGTGCGGGTGCTGAAGCCCAGCGGCAAGCCGCGCCTCGCGGTTGAAACGCTCCAGATAGCCCGGCTGTTCGGCCAGCGTCGGAGACATCACCTTCAGCGCCACCGCGCGGTCAAGACTGGTCTGGATGGCGTGATAGACCGCCCCCATCCCGCCTTGGCCCAGCAGCCCAATCAACCGGTATTGACCAAGGGTTTGCCCGACCAGATTCTCAAAAATCATCACAATCCCCCCAAAAAGCGCGCCAACACACTGCCCTAATGATAACCCGATTAACGCTGATGCGCAGGGTTTGCCCATCATGACGGAATCTATTACACTTCTTTTAAGGTCAATTCAATTTGATTGGGATGAAAAATGCTGCCTCACAAACGCACGCACAAGCCCCATTTTTCCCAGCCATCTGTCCCCACCGATGACGTTGAGCCTGTGCCTCAAGGCGCATTCACTCATCCCACCGTCGCGCTGCAACGCCTGATTGGCAACCGCGCCGCATCAGCCCTAAGCAGCGGGATGCTTCAGCGCTGGCGCGCCGGCGCGATTGATAACGAGACCACGCCGGGCAGCAACCCACAAC
>DAOUCZ010000101.1:0-24572 GCA_034431675.1 Anaerolineae bacterium
CCGGTGTCGCTGTTTGTGTGGAAACTTCAGCTTACCCGAAAGGTCTTTTGTTTTCTACCTCACCCCTTAACTTCGGGATGAGTCATGTTTAGGCGCGCACCCTAGCCGCGATCATAGGCGTTGCCGGCCTGCACCCAACCCATGGTGCCGCCGTTGAGGTTGTAGAGCGTGCCGGCATACTGCGCACCGCGCAGGATTTCGGCGGCCATGGCGCTGCGCCCACCGCTGCGGCAGACCAGCACTACCGGCACATCGGTAGGGATTTCGTTAAGACGGGCCTCAACCTCGCCCAGTGGGATGAGCACTGCGCCCGGGATGCGCGCCTCGGCGTATTCGTCTGGCTCGCGCACGTCAATCAGCGCATGGGGCTTTTGGGTGTCGAAGAACTCGGATTTATATCCAGCAGCATCGATCGGGATGAACAATGGGGGCATGGGTGGATGTTCCTTGCGTTTGGGATACGAGTAGGCAGGAGGGTGGGCGTGCTGCCCACGCCCACCCATCATACCCCGACGACGTGCGGGGCGTCGGACTTACGTTTTGGGCGGTGGTTAATAGGCCGGACGCCAGCGTTTGATGGTGACAGCGGCACGCTCACGCACCTCAGCGATGTGTTGGTCGCTGACCGGCTTTTCGAAGGAGCGGAAGCCGGCCAGTTTGAAGCCGTGGCGGGCGGCGATTTCGCCGATTTCGTCGGCTTGCTCGGCGCTGATGTCTTTGCCGATGGTGTAGTCTTCGTAGCGTCCTTCGAGCGCCAGTGCAATGGTTTCGGCCATGCAAGCATAGGCTTTGCCCGGCGGAAAGCCAAAGTTGAAGCCAAAATCGACCGTCCCGGGCACTTCGACCATCCCGCCTTCGATGACCAGCACATCATCGCGCTGGTCGGCCACAAGGCGGCTGACGTCGCGCGGGCGGGCGACGTCGCAGACCACCGCCCCGGGCTTGAGGTGCTGGGGTTCGATCACCTCGTGCACCGCGCTGGTGACTGTCAGGACGAGGTCGGCTTTGTAGATGGCGTTGATGCGGGTGGTGACCGTGACTTGGCCCGGCCCTTTGCAGCGCTCTTTGACGGTGTGCAGCGCTTCTTCGCGCCGGCCCACCAAAATCAGCTCACCGGCTTCACGCGCGAGGATTTCGGCACAGGTTTTACCGATTGCGCCGGTGGCGCCCACCACCGCCACGGTAGATTGACGGATGGGTTTGCCCATCATCTCGCCGGCCTCGCGCAGGGCTTGCACGGCCACTGTGATGGTGTAGCTGTCGCCGGTGGTGACGGGCAGCTTGAGGCGTTGGGCGATGGTGATGCCGGCATCACCGACCACCGAGGTGAATGCGCCAAGGCCAAGGATGCGCGCGCCGAGGCCTTCTGCCTTGATGCCGGTGGCCACGATTTTGCGATACACCTCTTCCACTGGCAGGCTAATCATGGTGGGTGGGGTATAGGGCACGCTCAGCAGCCATCCGCGCACCTGCCGGCCCGTCGAGGCAGAGGTGATGCCGGTCACCTCGCTGATGTAGACGGGCGGCCAGAACCGCGAGAAAAAGTTGATTTGGCTCTCGCTGAGTACACGGCCCAAAAACGGGTATTTGCGCTGGACGTCGCGCTTGATGTCGATGGGATGGATGATGAACGCGAACGTATCTTCGGGGTACGATGGGGTATCAGTCATCTTGAAAGGGGTCATCCTGCTGTGCCGCGCATGTTTTGTCCATCTTACCACACCGCGCCGCGTATCCTGCATGGATGATGTGTGGGCGGTGGGTGAACCGTGGAGACTGTTTGTATCTCTGCAAAGCATCTGGTGTGGTCGTGACGTTTGTCACAAGGGGGAGGGGTGAATTGGGCGTACAATAGAAGTCTAAGGAGAAAAAACATCATGTTTCCCAGTCCAACACCGGTTGTCCCCGCCCAGATAAAAACCCCCACCGAAGCGCTTGAGTCATTATTGGCCGTCCGAGACCTTGTTGTCAGTGAAGGCCGTGCGCAGTTTGAGGCATGGCGCAGTCAGATTACCCGCCGCAGCTTCTTCATCAGCGGCCTCAATTTTGCCCATTATCTGGCGCTGCGCCGGCGCGATTTGCGCCCGCTGCAAGCGGTGCTGTCGCCGTGGGGGCTGTCTTCGTTGGGGCGTATTGAGGCGCATGTGCAGCCCAATCTGGATGCGGTGCTGGCCTCGCTGGCCGATATGACTGGCGCAAAGCCCCCCAATCTGCCGGCGCGCCCGCGTCCACAGCAGTTTTTGCGCGGTGACCGCCTGCTGGCGCTCAACACCACCGAGGTGTTTGGAGAGGGCAGCAAGGGCCGCCGCGTGCGGGTGATGGTCACCCTGCCGACCGAGGCCGCCAGCAATTATCAGCTGGTGCGTGACCTGTTGTCGCACGGCATGAATGTGGCGCGCATCAACTGTGCGCACGATGACGCCGACGCATGGGAGTCGATGGTGGCGTATGTGCGCCGCGCCGAGCGTGAGACCGGCCAGACCTGCAAAATTGCGATGGATTTGGGCGGGCCAAAGTCGCGCACGGCAGACCTGCGCAAGCCGCAGGCGGGGGTGCTGTTCAAGGGGGATACGGTGCTGCTCACCGCGGATAAGCCGCCCAAACAGCATCCGGCCACGGCGGCGGTGCGCTGCACCCTGAGCGATGCGCTGTCTCAGCTGAAGATTGGGCAGTCGGTGTTTTTTGATGATGGCCGTATCGGCGGGGTGGTGGAGCATCTGCGGTCCGAGGGGGTGATTGTGCGCATCACGCGGGCGCGTGAGGCGGGCGAGAAGCTGAAGAACGACAAGGGGGTCAACTTCCCCGATACCGATTTGCGCCTGAACCCGCTGACCGATAAAGACCTGCAAGACCTCGACTTTGTCGCGCTGCATGCCGACATGGTCAATTATTCGTTTGTGCAGAGCGCCGAGGATATTACCCGTCTGCAAACCGAGCTGGCGGCGCGGGCAGGGGGGCGCAGCATCAGCCTGATTGCCAAAATCGAGACGGCCCGTGCGGTGCGTGCCCTGCCAGAGATTATCGTGCGGGCGGCGGGGGTTCAGCCGCTGGGGGTGATGATTGCGCGCGGTGACCTTGCGGTGGAGATTGGCTGGGAGCGACTGGCCGAAATCCAAGAGGAGATTTTGTGGCTGTGTGAGGCAGCGCATGTGCCGGTCATCTGGGCGACGCAGGTGCTGGAGAGCCTTGCCAAAGACGGGCTGCCCTCGCGGGCCGAAATCACCGATGCGGCGATGGCCGAGCGGGCCGAGTGTGTGATGCTGAACAAAGGCCCATATATCCTTGATGCGCTTAACATCCTTGATGGGGTGCTGCGGCGGATGGAGACGCATCAGGTCAAGAAGTCGTCGCGGCTGCGCGCGCTCAAGTCGTGGGCCGGCATGTGATGTGGCGCTGAGGGCAGCAAAAACGGACGGCCAAAAAGTGGCCGTCCGTTCTGTTAGCGTGAGTGCTTGCCGGTGTTTTAGGCGGTGATGATTTCGCCTTCGCCTTGGAAATACTCGATGTCGTAGGCCGGCATCTCGCGGCGCAGGGGCTTATCCTTGCGATAGCCCAAGGCATAGTCGGCTTGCATAATCTGGTGGATTTCGCTGGTGCCTTCGTAAATCACCGCGCCCTTGCTGTTACGCAGATAGCGCTCCACGGGGTACTCATCGCTGAAGCCGTAAGCGCCGTGCACCTGCACCGCCTCGAGCGCGGCCTTGACGCTGTGGTCGGTGGCGTACCACTTGGCCATGCCGGTCTCGCGGGTGTTGCGCAGGCCGGCGTTCTTCATCCACCCCACCTTGGTGCACAGCAGCCAAGCGGTATCATACCACTGCTGCATCAGGGCAATCTTTTGCTTGACCAGCTGGTGCTGACCAATGGGCCGCCCAAAGGTGCTGCGCTCGTGGGCATACTTGATGCTCTCTTCGAGGCAGGCGCGGATCAGGCCGGTGGCGCCGCTGGCGACCGTGTAGCGCCCGTTATCAAGGCAGCTCATGGCGATTTTGAAGCCTTCGCCCTCTTCGCCAAGGCGGTTTTCGGCAGGGACTTCCACGTCTTCCATCTTAATCCAACCGGTGCTGCCGGCGCGCACGCCCAGCTTGCCGTGGATGTCGCCAGTGGTGACGCCGGGCATATCGCTGGTGATGATGAAGGCGCTCATGCCCTCGTGGCCCTTGCTGGGGTCGGTCTTGACGATGACGAGGAAGTGGTGCGCGCGCGAGGCGAGGCTAATCCACATCTTTTCGCCGTTGAGGATGTACTTATCACCGGCTTTGCGACCGGTGGCTTGCATGGCGGCCACGTCGCTGCCGGCATTGGGTTCGGTCAGGCCAAAGGCGGCGTATTTTTCGCCGCGCGCTTGTGGCACCAAAAAGCGCTGCTTTTGTTCTTCGCTGCCCCACTGTAAGATCGCCTGACTGTTTAGGCCATGGTGCACGCTCATGATGACGCGCAGGTGGGTATCGGCGCGCTCCAGTTCCTCGCACACGAGGCCGAGGGTGATATAGTCGAACCCCTGCCCGCCGTAGCGCACTGGGATGCTGATGCCCAGCAGGCCCAGCTCGGCCATGCGGGAGAGGAACTGCGGGTTAAACTCTTGCTTGCGATCCCATTCGCCGACGGTCGGGATGACCTCTTTGGCGGCGAAGTCGCGCACCATCTTCTGAACCTGACGGTGTTCTTCGGTGAGGGCGAAATCCATGATACAGCGTCTCTTTTCTCTTACTAAAACAACGGGCTGACGGTTCGTCGATATTATAGCACTGCCCATTACACGTCGTACAGATTGCACAAGCCAGCCTGCATGAGACCCTAATCATGTTGCCTGATGCGGGGCGTCGGGCGTGAGTGTGCCGAGGGTATAGGCTTGGGCCAGCGCGGCCGGGGTGGGGAAATCGGTCATCGGGGCATCGAGGGCGATGACTCCCTTGGACAGCACGGTCAGCCTGCTGCACAGACGGACGGCATGGGTAGGGTCGTGGGTGGCCAGCACGATGGTTTGTCCGCTGTCGCGGCCCTGCTCAATCAGGGTGGCCAGCACTTCGACGCCGGTGAGGTCGAGGCCGGTAAACGGCTCGTCCAGCAGCAGGATGTCGGGGTGGTGCAGCAGGGCGCGGGCGATACTGAGGCGCTGGAGCATCCCACGTGAGAAGCCGCGTACAAGGTCATGGGCGCGGCGTGCCAGACCAACGCGGGCCAGCCCGTCGGCGGTGCGGGCGTTTAGCTCATCCCCGCTGAGGCCGTAGAGCTTGCCGAAAAACAACAGGTTTTCGCGGGCGGTCAGGCCGTCATAGAGCAGGGGCTTGTGCGCCACATAGCCAAGATGCGCGCGCACCGCGCCGGCTTCACGCGGCATCTCCCACCCCCCCACCGAGACCAACCCGCCATCTGGGCGGGATAGGCCGGCGAACAAACGCATCAGGGTGCTCTTGCCAGCGCCATTTGCGCCCATCAGGGCCAGCGCTTGGCCGCGGGGGATGTCCAGCGTCAGGCCGCGCAGCACACTGCGAAATCCATAGCGTTTGACCAACTGTGCTGCGCGCAGCAGTGCTGGCGCGCCGTCCGATGTCGTCATGTCGGCCTAGACTCCTGTGGTGAGTTTGGGCTTGCTGCCGTGTTCCTCCTGTGCAGACGGCAAAAATGGACGGCATCACCATCCATTTTTGCCCGTGTTTGCCAGTGGGTGTAGGTCAAGCCCGCTTGTTAATTCAGGTTTTCGAAGATGCCGGCAGCGCCCATGCCGCCGCCGATGCACATCGTCACCATGCCGTATTTGCTGCTGCGGCGCTGCATCTCGTTGAGCAGGGTGACGGTGAGCTTGGCGCCGGTGCAGCCCAGCGGGTGACCCAGCGCAATCGCGCCGCCGTTGACGTTGACCTTTTCGGGGTTCATCTCGAGGGTGCGGATGACGGCCAGTGCCTGCGAGGCGAAGGCCTCGTTGAGTTCGACGAGGTCGATGTCATCCATCGACAGGCCGGTGCGCTTGAGCACCTTGGGCACGGCGGCCACTGGGCCGATGCCCATCACTTCGGGGCGCACGCCCATCACGTTGAACCCGACAAAACGCGCCAGCGGTTTGAGGCCGAGGCGGGCGGCGGTTTCGGCTTCCATCACGATAACACCAGCTGCGCCATCACTCAACGGGGAACTGTTGCCGGCGGTTACACTGCCATCGGGCTTGAAGACCGGCTTGAGCTTACTCAGGCCGTCCACAGTGGTTTCGCGGCGCAGGTGCTCGTCCACCTCGATGCGCAGGGTGCGGGTGGTTGGCATCCCGTCTGGGCCGAGGGTGGTTTCTTCCCACTCGAACGGCACGATTTCGCCGGCAAAGCGGCCTGCGTCATAGGCGGCGGCGGCCTTCATGTGGCTTTGATAGGCAAACTCGTCCATGTCGGCGCGGCTGACGTTGTATTCTTTGGCCACGCGCTCGGCGGTCAGGCCCATGCCCATATAGACGTTGGGGTCGTTTTCGGCCATGTAGGGGTTGGGGCTGATGTGGTGGCCGCTCATCGGCACCAGCGACATCGACTCAGCACCACCGGCAATCACGATGTCGGCGCTGCCGCTGATGATGCTCTGGGCGGCCATGGCGATGGTTTGCAAGCCAGATGAGCAGAAGCGGTTGACGGTTTGACCGGCCACCTCGAGCGGCAGGCCGGCACGCAGCGCAATCACGCGGGCAAAGTTGAGGCCTTGCGCGCCTTCGGGCATGGCGCAGCCCACCACAAGGTCATCGATTTCGGCGGGATCGAGCTTGCCTTCGGTTTGGCGCAGCAGTTCCTTGATGACGGTGGCCATCATCTCGTCAGAGCGGGCGGTTTTGGTGCTGCCGCGGACGGCCTTGCCGACGGCGGTGCGCGTGCCGGCCACGATTACTGCTTCACGGGTCATGGGGGATTGTCCTTTCTGGTGATCGGCGTGGGGGGGTTAGTTGCGCAGCGGTTTGTTGTTTTGCAGCATATAGAGCACGCGCTGCTGGGTTTTTTCTTGCATAATCAGCTCCAGCAGGGCCTTGCGCTCGAGGTTGAGGATGACTTGGGGGTGCACCCAGCCCGGCTGACTGAGCGCGCCGCCGGTCAGGACATAGGCCAGCTTGCGCGCGATGAATCCGTCATATTCGGTGGCCAAGCCCGACTCGATGAAACCTGCGATGCCGACGTTGAGCGCGGCATAGGCGTCGCGTCCGGCGGCCCAAATCATCTCGTGGGGCTGCTGTTGATAGGTTTTGCTGAGGCCGAGCACAAACTCTTTGGCCTCGCCAATCAGCTGTGCGCGGTTCATCACGATTTTATCGGTGCTGGCAAGGAATCCAATCTCTTGGGCTTGCTTGGCGCTCTCGCTGGTCTTGGCGGTGGCGATGGTCTGGAACACGGCCTGAAGCGGCTCTAGCACATCTGCGCCGCGCTGGGCCACAGGGTTAACAAGACGGCGCAGCAGTTCTTTGCATCCGCCGCCGGCGGGGATAATACCGACACCCACCTCGACGAGGCCGGCGTACAGCTCGGCGTGGGCCACAATGGCTGTGCCCTGCATGCTGATTTCGAGGCCGCCACCCAGCGTCATATTGAACGGGGCAATCACCACCGGCTTGGCAGCGGTGCGCATGGCCATGCCAAAGTCTTGCAGCTTTTTGGCGGCGGCGTCGATGCCCTCTGGCCCAGCGCCCATCGCATCCGCCAGATTGGCACCGATGCTGAAGCGCTCGCCGTCATTGCCGATGACCAGCCCGTTCCACTGTCCCGATTCCAGCATCGCCAGCGCCTTAAAGCCCATATCGAGCAGGCCGCCGGTGATGGTGTTTTGCTTGGTGCGGAACTCCAGCAGCAGCACCCCATCGCCGAGGTCGAGCAGGGCGGCGTGCTCGTCGGAGTCCACCACGGCAGTTTTGCGGGCGCGCAGGTCGGCCAGCTTATAGGTTTTGGGGGTGGGGTGCAGCGGCTGATAGCTGGCGCTCTGCGGGCTGTAATAGCCCACCACCACGCCGGCTTCGTCGCGCTGATAGAAGCTGGTGTGGCCCGCCGCCAGCATGTCCTTGACCCATTGGGCGACGCTGTAGCCGGCGGCCTCGAACTTTTCGACATGCTCGGCCACGCCGATGGCGTCCCAGATTTCGAACGGCCCCATCTCGTGGGCAAAGCCCCATTTCTGCGCGTCGTCGATGTTGACGATGGTGTCGGTAATCTCTGGCACACGATGCGAGGCATAGGCCAGATAGAAGGCGTGCAGGTGGAACAGGTATTGGCCGGCACGGTCAGTCTCGGCGATCAGGCGCTTGATGCGCTCGCCGGTCGGCTTGACGCGCCCGTGGGCCTTCACCGCATCAAATTCAACGGTTTTGGGCGGCTCATACTCAAGGGTTTCAAGGTTGAGCGCCCACAGCTCTTTGCTGCCGTCCGCGCCTTTTTTCATAAAGTAGAAGCCTTGGCCGCTTTTGCGCCCCAGCCAGCCGCGCTTGAGCAGCTCGTCACTGAGGGCGGCAGTTTTGGGGTGCGCCAGCACCTCGCGGGCAGGGTCGTCGGGGATGGCGGCATACAGGTTGCGTGCTACGCCCACCGCCACATCAAACCCCACAAGGTCATTCAGGTTGAAGGTGGCGGTTTTGGGCCGCCCAATCAGTGGGCCGGTCAGGGCGTCCACTTCTTCCACGCTGTAGCCGTGGTCGATGGCATAGTTCATGGCCTGCATCCCGCTCATCGACATAAAGCGGTTGCCGATGAAGTTGGGGGTGTCTTTGCACAACACCACGCCCTTGCCCAGCACATCACGCCCATAGGCCAGCATGGCCTGTGTGACGTCGGGGTCGGTGCCGGCGTGCGGGATAATCTCCAGCAGATTGAGATAGCGCGGCGGGTTAAAGAAGTGGGTGCCAAGGAAGCGGCGCGTAAAGGCTTCGGGCAGGCCGGCGGCAATTTTGTGGATGGGCAGGCCGGAGGTGTTGCTGCTGACAATGGCAGTCGGCTTGACCACTTCGGCCAGCTTAGCCATCAGGGCCTGCTTGACGTCCAGCCGCTCGACAATCACCTCGATGATCCAGTCGGCGTCGGCCAGCTTGCCAAGATCGTCTTCGGTGTTGCCGGTGCGGATGCGGGCAAGGTCGGCGGCGCTGAAGACCTGTGCCGGGCGCATGGCTTGCAGTTTCTTTAGGTTGTCCATCACGATGGCGTTGCGCTTGGCGGCAGGGTCACCGGCGACGGTGTCCTTGGCCGGAATATCCAGCAGCAGAACCTCTACGCCGACGCCGGCCAGCAAGGCTGCGATGCCGCCGCCCATCGTGCCACTGCCAATCACACCAGCTTTTTTAATCGAAAAAGTCATAGGTCTCCTCTCAATCGTAAGGGGTGGGTCAAAGAATCGAATGTGCGTTTGATTATTCGCGCAACCCGATTGTATCACGGGCTTTCACTTCCGTCATGTGCAACTGGTGAGAGCTGTTCTGAGGGGAAAAAGCCGGCCTTGCAGTGATTTAATGATACTTGGTATCATTTAGAAGATGCCCGTTCAAAGGAATGTTTCGCCATGCCGAGCAAACGCAAAATAACCCAAGCCCGCCCGGGCTTTGGCAATGCCCGCAGTTTTTCGATGCGGGCCACGCGCCGTACGTTTAGCCCCAATCTACAGACCAAGCGCCTGTTTGTGCCCGAAATCGGGCGGGCGGTGCGCGTGACGGTGAGTGTGAGCGAGCTGCGCACCATCGACAAGATTGGCCTTGTTGAGTTTTTGAAACGTCAGGGCAAGACGCTGAAGGAGGTGTTGTAACCGATGGCGACGTCTATGCAGAAACGGCTGCCGGTGACGGTTTTGTCTGGCTTTTTGGGGGCGGGCAAGACCACGCTGCTCAATCATGTGTTGAACAACCGCGAGGGCCTGCGTGTGGCGGTGATTGTCAATGACATGAGCGAAATTAATGTGGATGCGCAGTTGGTGCGCGACGGTGGGGCGGCCCTAAGCCGGGTGGAAGAACAGCTGGTGGAGATGACCAACGGCTGCATCTGCTGCACGCTGCGGGATGACCTGCTGCGCGAGGTGGCGCGTCTGGCACGTGAGGGGCGTGTTGACTATCTGCTGATTGAATCGACCGGTATTAGTGAGCCGCTGCCGGTGGCCGAGACGTTCACCTTTGCCGATGAGAGCGGTGTCAGCCTTGCCGACATCGCCCGCCTCGATACGATGGTGACGGTGGTGGATGCGGTCAATCTGATGGACGAGCTGCATACGCTGGAGACACTGGCCGAGCGCGGCATCGGCAATGACGATACCGACGAGCGCACGATTGTCGATTTGTTGGTCGATCAGATTGAGTTTGCCGATGTGCTGGTGCTGAACAAGTGTGACCTTGCCAAACCGCAGGACATCGGGCGCATCGAGGCGCTGCTGGGGCAGCTTAATCCACGGGCGCGGATTGTGCGGGCCGAGTGGGGGCAAGTGCCGCTGAACGAGGTTTTGAACACCCAGCGCTTTGACTTTGAGGCTGCCGAGCAGTTTGGCGAGTGGCTGAGCGGGGAAGAGCACACCCCCGAAACCGAGGAATACGGCATCCGCAGCATCGTCTATCGGGCGCGCAGGCCGTTTCACCCCACGCGGCTGTGGCAGGGGATTACGCAGGGCGGCGTGCTCAAGCAGATGGTGCGTTCTAAGGGGGTGTGCTGGGTGGCTTCGCAGCACGACAGCGCGATTTTGTGGTCACATGCTGGCCGGCTGATTCGCTTGTCGCCGGGTGGAACGTGGTGGTCTACGGTGGATGAGAGCCAGTGGCCCGACGACCGTGACATCCGGCGCGAGATTGCCGACCTGTTTGAGGGGGAGTTTGGCGACCGCCGGCAGGAGGTGGTGCTGATTGGCATCGGGTTTGATGCGGACGCGGTGCGCGCTGCGCTGGATGCTTGCCTGCTGACCGATGAAGAACTGCTGGCCGGCCCGCTAGTCTGGGCCACCTATCCAGACCCGTTCCCGCGCGTGTGAGGTGATGGGTTTGGCGCGGGGGCGGCCTACACCCCCCCCGCGCCTGCTGGCTATTTCTTGATGAGGTCATTGAGGTAGTTGCTGAAGGCCTTGCTGTAGTCGTTTTGGGGGTTATTCTGTGGTTGGCCGGCACGTTTGCGCCATTCAGCCTCATACCACTGTTCTATCTCTGCGAACATCGGCGTATTGAAGGCACGGGCCAGCACCCGCACATAGAGGCGCGGGGCAAAGCTTTGCCATGCTTTGGGATAGGTGTCGAGGCAGTGGGCATAATGGGCGATGGCCTGTTCTTTGCTGCCGCCCACCGAGTCGATTAGGGCGCGGGTGCGTTCAGCCCATTCTTTGCTGTCGCCAAGGTTTTTGATGCGGACTTCGGCCAGCTTGAGATATTCATCGCACAGGGCGTTTTGGCCGCGCAGCTTGGCGATGATGCCGCGCCAGACGCCAAAGCTGATTTCGTCGGTGCGGCTGAAGGTGAGGGTGTCAAACTGGATGAACTCTTCTAGGGCGTCCTCGGTGCGTTTTTGCTCGACATACAGCAGGGCGCGCCAAAAACGGGGGCTGCCGCTGTAGGGGTTGAGCTTGACCGCCTCGTCATAGGCTGCTTCGGCGTTTTTGAGCTGACCGGTCATGTGGGCGCTGTTGCCCATAAAAATCAGGCGGTTGACCGGAGCGATGAAGCGGTTGGCTGCCAGCGTTTTGTAGGCCTCATAAGCTTTGTCGTATTGGCCAGTGACAAACAGCTGATAGGCGCTTGCGATGTCTTTGTCGGTCTCAACGCCGGCCAGCTCGGTGGTGGGGAAGATACGTACATTGGGCTGCCCGCTGAACAAGAACTTTTTGTAGATTTCGCGCAGGTCGCCAAAGGTCGGTGCGCCATCCCCCACCGCAATCACGGTGGACAGCTCGGATAGGTCGAAGGTCTTGCCGCTGTTGAAGGCCTCGAACAGCGGGCCAACGCGATCGGCGCGCACGTTGAGGAAGGCGTATTTGGGCTTAAACTCGTGGTCTTCGCCGCTAATGCCAAAGATGCAGAAGACGCGATCGAACAGGGCCTGCTCTTGCTCGTCAAACTCCAGCTGTTTCATGGTGGTCGGTTCAAGGCGCTTCAGCTGCCGCACATTGTCAAACCAATCGGAGACATGCGCGCGCCATGTGCGCTTTTTGTCGGCGTTATCAGGGTGTTCCATACCCGGCACGCGGTCTCCCATATAAGACCGCAGCGGCACACGCGGCGATACGCTCAGGCGGGCCAGCTTCTCGGTCAGGCGCTTGAGCGTGTTGGTGTGGTCTCGGTTGGGGGTTTTATCGGTCTGATACGTGCCGGCCACAAAGGTGGCGATCGTGCCAATGTGATAGCGGTTGACATAGCGAAACACATAGTCGCTCTGTTTGAGGGGGTTTTTGGCATCGTCCTTAAAGCGCATCTTGACTTCATAGCGCTTTTCGGAGGGGCTGGGCTGTCTGCCGGTCAGCTTGTTGAAGATTTCGGCGTTGGTCAGCACCACCTGACCGGTGTTGATGAGCACGGCAGTGACAAAAGCCGCGATAACATCGGTGGACAGGTTGTTGAGGATGTTTTGGGTTGTCCCACTGGTGACATGGGTGAGCAGCTCCAGCATGATACCGACCACCAGCGCCACCCACGCCAGATTGGTGCGATCGTTGAGCAGCACGAACATGATGGCTGTGCCGACCACGGCGCTGGTGAGATTGAGGTTGAAATCGCTGAGCGCTTCCCAGCCAAACAGGCCAAACAGCAGTGTCATCGCAAAGAAGCCGACACCGATCAGGACGGTGACGCTGAGGGTGGTGGTGACTTTGTGGTTGAGTTCGGGGAAGAGCCGGCTCATGAAGTTCCACGGTTGTTTGTCGTCTGGTTTGGGGATGGCATCCCGCACGGCTTGCGCGCCAATCAGGCCCACCACCACAAACAGAACTGCGCTGATAATCATGTCGGTTTATCACTCCATGCTGCATTGACTGATGTCATAGCATGACTCAGGGGCAGTGCGGAGTCAAACCAAACACACCTCTGCTCAGGGCAATCGCTTCAAAATCAGCCATGGGTTCACGAGAGGACAAAATGGTGCTTAGGGGCGCATCGCGATGCGCCTGTGACGTCGGGTAGTTCACGAACTGCCCCTACAAAACCCGTCGCGATGGGTTTTGACCCTACCAAAAAATTTGAAGCGATTGCCCTGACACCTTTACTATCCCCGATTTACAAAACATCGTGTATACTGTTAACTACTTGGGAAAAAGCCGGCGTAACCCTGTTTGCAGTCTCCTTTATCCCCATCACTTTTGTCTATTCACGTCTAAGTGGGCTATGCCCCGGACGTTGTGTTTGATGCGAAGACGTAAGCGTAGTAACCGTACGATAACAACAGAAAGGAAGACCAGCCCGCCGCATCCCGCGTGTAGGGCTAAAGTTGCTTATGGCAGGAAAAAACAACAATCCTAACACCCCCGATCAGAATCCCCCCAATAAGCGCGGCGGTGGCCGTCGTGGTGGGGGTGGGCAGCGCAATCACAATAACAGCGGCGGCGATAACAAGCAGCCGCGTATGCGCATCATCCCACTGGGTGGGATGGGCGAAATTGGCAAGAACATGACCGTGTTTGAGTGGGGCAATGATGCCGTGGTCGTCGATACCGGCCTAATGTTCCCCGCCAACGACATGTTGGGCGTGGATTACATCATCCCTGACTTCAGCTATCTGGTGCAGCGTGTGAAGGAAAAGCGCGACCTGCGCCTGCACGCCATCCTGTATACCCACGGGCACGAAGACCACACCGGCGCGGTCAATCATGTTATCGAAGCCTTCCCCGGCACACCCATCTATGCCACCCCGCTGACGGCGGGCCTGCTGGAGAACAAGCTGCGCGAGGGGCGCATGGGCCAGCACACGCAGGTCAATGTGTTCAACGCGGGCGATCAAATCAAGGTCGGGCCGTTTGTGGTCGAGACCTTTCATGTCAATCACAGCATCCCGCAGTGTGTCGGTTTTGCCTTCCATACCCCATGGGGCATGATTGTCCACACCGGTGACTACAAATTTGACCATACGCCGGTGGATGGCCAGCCCGCCGACTATGCACGCCTTGCCGGCTTTCAGCAAGAGGGTGTGCTGATGCTGATGGCCGACAGCACCAACGCCGACCGTCCGGGCTGGACGCCGTCCGAGGCGGTGATTGACGGCGCGTTCGATCAGGTCTTCCGCGAGGCGCAAGGGCGCATCATCGTGGCCACCTTTGCCTCGTTGATTTCGCGCGTGCAGCAGGTGGCCAACGCCGCCATGAAGTATGGGCGCAAAATCGCGGTGGCTGGTCACAGCATGGTCAACAACACGCGCATCGCGCGCGGTTTGGGCATCCTGAAAGCGCCGGACAGCCTGTTTGTGGATGTGGCGCGTGTGCATCAGCTGCCCGATAATCAGGTGGTGATTATGGCCACCGGCGCACAGGGCGAGCCGAGCGCGGTGCTGGCGCGCATCGCCAATGGCAATCACCGTCAGCTGGAAGTGGTGGAGGGCGATACCATTGTGCTGTCCTCACACCCGATCCCGGGCAATGAAGAGATGGTGTATCGCACCATCAATCAGCTGATGCGGCGCGGGGCTAACGTGATTTATGACCCGATCCTGCCGGTACACGTCAGCGGGCACGGCAGCCAAGAAGAGATGCGCCTGATGCTGAACCTCGTCAAGCCCAAGTACTTTATGCCGGTGCACGGCGAGCTGCGCCACCTGAAGGCCCATGCCAAGCTGGCGGTCGATTCTGGTGTGCCCGAAAACAACATCTTTGTGGGCGAAAACGGCGTGGTGATTGAGATTGACGCGCGCGGCGTGCGCAAGGTAGACCGTGTGCCGGGCGGGTATGTGTTTGTGGATGGCAGTGGGGTGGGCGACATCGGCCATGCCGTCATCCGTGACCGTGAGCTGCTGAGCCGTGAGGGCTTTGTGGTGGTGGTGCTCAATGTCGATCGCAACGGCAGCCTGAAGGGCAACCCCGAGGTCGTCAGCCGTGGGTTTGCCTATTCCAACGACATCGGCGACCTGACCAAGCAAATCCGCAGCGCGGTCACCGAGACGCTGTCCAATGGGCGGCTGAACGGGCGGCGCAGCGACATCCTCAATGAGACCTTGTCCAAGCTGTTCTACACCGAAACCCGCCGCCGCCCGATGGTGATGACCGTCATCAACGAGGTCTAGTCCGGCAGGGTTTTTATCACCAGTGCCGCACACACACAAAAGTCCCCCGGCCCATACAGGTCGGGGGACTTTTTGTGCGGCGATGCGATTTACTCCAGCGGGGCGAGGGTGGCGTTCACCATGGTGATGCGGCCCTCGATGACCGGGGTCACCGTGCCAAGCGACTTGATGTAGTTGATGGTGGCGTCGTAGTCCACCGTGCCGTAGTCATACGGGTTGATGGCTTGCTCGGCCAGCACGCTGTAGCCGTCGCCGCCGGTGCGCATGAAATTGTTGGTCACAACGGTGTAGACCATATCGGGGTCAATCGGGCTGAACGTGCCGTCGCCGTTGTCCAGCTCGACGCTGATGATGCGGCTGCCGGCGGGTTGGGTCGGGTCGAAGCTGAAGCGGATGCCCGAGACCTGCGGGAAGCGCCCGCTGAGGTCGGTGCGGCTGACCACGCCGTCAGTGGCGACCAGACGGCTGACGCCGTTTTCCAGCGCGGCAATCACGTTCGCGCCGGTCAGCTCGAAGGTGGCCAGCAGGTTGCCAAAGGGCTGAACGGTCAGCACTTCGCCAAGGGTGATGTCGCCGGCTGGGATACTGGCGCGCACGCCACCGCCGTTCATGATGGCGATTTGCGCGTTGGTGTCATAGCGCATGGCATCGGCGATGATGTTGCCCATGGCGCATTCTTCGGCGCGGCAGGTCTCGCGGCGGCCATCGATGTTCTCGGCAGCAGTCGAGCCGGTCGGGCGCTCGCCCAGCGCCAGCACTTCTTCGTTGAGGTCGGCAATCAGGGCAGCAGCGGCGGCATCGGGGGTGATGTAGCGGCTGAGCAGGATGCTGTCACCGGCGGCGCTGGTCACCACACCGGCGGCGTCAAATTGCAGGTCTAGGCGGCCCACATACTGGGTGTTGGCGCCCGACTGCACATAATAGACCTTCTCACCGCTGTCGGTATCGAGCACCAGCGGGTAGCGCCCGGCCGAGTTGAGATAGGTGTTGCTGAACAGGGTGTGGCTGTGACCGTCCACCACCACATCGACACCCTTGAGGGCGGCGATAAACTTATCGGTGACGCCTGCGCCGGTGTGGGTGAGCACAATGATGATGTTGACGCCTTCGGCGGCCAGTTTTTCGGCCTCGGCATTCACGACGCCGGCATAGTCATCGCTGAACACCAGTGCCGGATTGGGGCTGCTGCTGATGACGGTTTCGGCGGTCACAAGGCCAATCAGGCCGATCTTTTGGCCGCCCACTTCGACGACTGCGCTGGGGGTGATTTTGTCGGCCAGCAGTTCCACGGCGCTAAAATCGACGTTGGCGGTGACGACCGGGAAGTTCACCCCTTCGACGAAAGCGGCCAGCGGTTCGTCACCGTTGTCAAACTCGTGGTTGCCCAGCGTCATGCCCTGATAACCCAGCAGGTTCATGATTTGGACTTGGTCTGCACCCAGATAGGTGGTGTGGAACAGTGTGCCGGTGAAGCGGTCACCTGCATCGACCAGCAGGGTGTTGGGGGCTTCGGCGCGAATCTGGTTGATGACCGAGGCAAGGATAGCAACGCCGCCGTTGCCGGTGCTGGACGGCAGGTGAGCGGCATGGGTGTCGTTGGTGTGGATGAGGGTGAGGCGGAAGCTATCTTGGCCTTGCGCAATGCCGACCGCCAGTAGTGCCAGCGCAACGGCTATAAACATAAAACGACGCATTGGAATTTTCCTCCGAGGTGCGTGTAAAAAAGGCGGGACTGCCTACGTCCCTACAGTATAGAGGCACACTTTATAATAATGTTAAGAACGCCATAAATCACAGGGCTGAGTTTGCAGCAGTCCAATTAAACACATGGTTTATCCCCGCCAAAGGCCAGCCATGACGGGGATAAACGCGCCTTACGGGTTTACTGACGGCGGTCGGTCAGCAAGAGCTGCACGAGACCGTTGACCACGACCACCAGCGTGCTGCCCTCATGTCCAAACACGCCGATGGGCAGCGGCAGGTCGATGGCAAAAGTGCTGACAATCAGGGCGACAATCACCAGCATCGAGAAGGCGATGTTTTGCCAGACCACGCGGCGGGCCTTTTGGCTCAGTCGGATGGCGCCGGCCAACGCCGCCAGTTTGTCGCCCATCAGCACCACGTCGGCGGTCTCAAGCGCCACATCCGAGCCGGCAGCGCCCATCGCGACACCGACGGTGGCTGCTGCCAGCGCCGGCGCATCATTCACCCCGTCGCCAATCATGGCCACGCCGCCGAATTCGCTGCGCAGCTGCTGGATGGCGTCGGATTTGTCCTGCGGCATCAGGCCAGCGCGCACTTGGGTGATGCCGACCTGTGCCGCGATGCGTTCGGCCACGGCGGGATGATCACCGGTCAGCAGCACACAGGTGATGCCGCGAGCTTGCAGGCTTTGCACCACGTTCGCTGATTCGGGGCGCAGGGTATCGGCCAGCGCCAGCAGCCCCAACCAGTGTCCGCCGCGCATCACGCCGATGGTGGTCTTGCCATCGGATTGCAGGCGGTCTGCGGCGTGTTGGAGTGAGGGCGGCAGTGCGCCAAGCGAGGACGGACGGCCAATCTGCACGGTCTGGCCGTTCAGCTCTGCCGTGACGCCAAGGCCGACCTGTGCCTTGAAGCCGTCTACGGATTGGAGGGGGAGAGCGTGTTTTTCGGCTTCTCGCACGACGGCCCGGGCCAGCGGGTGCTCGCTGCGTGCCTCGACGCTGGCAGCTATGCCGAGCAGGTCTTGTGCGCTGATGCCGTCTGCCGGCACGAGGTCGGTGACGGACGGCTGACCGGTGGTGAGTGTGCCGGTTTTGTCGAAGGCCACGGCACGGATGACCGCCAGCTGCTCTAGGGCTGCTCCTCCTTTGAACAGCACACCGCGCCGCGCAGCGGCGGCAATGGCCGCAAGGAAGGCCGCCGGCACGCTAATCACCAGCGCACAGGGCGAGGCCACAGTCATCAGCACCATGGCGCGATAGAAGCCAGTCTGAAAGTCGGCCCAGCCCAACAGCGGCTGCACCACGATGAACACCGCGATGAACCCGATGATGAACACGGCATAGCGCTGCTCGAAGGCTTGCAAAAAGCGCTGGGTGGGAGCTTGGTTCTCTTGTGCTTCTTCTACCAGCTTGATGATTCGCGATAGGGTGGACTCGGCGGCAAGGCGGCTGACCTGCACGTCCAGCGTGCCATGCTGGTTGAGCGTGCCGGCGAACACGGTATCCCCGACGCCCTTATCGACTGGCACGGATTCGCCGGTAATCGGGGCTTGATCAACAGCCGATGCGCCGGCCAATACCACACCATCGACCGGAATCCGTTCACCCGGCACAATCTGCACAACGTCGCCAAGCCGCAGTGCGCTGACAGAGACGACTTCGGTCTGTCCATCAGGCAGCTGGCGTGTGGCCTGCTCTGGATACAGCTTGAACAGCGCGCGGATGGCCTGTCTGCTGCGGCCCATGGCATAGTCTTGAAGTACGCCCGATAGGCTGAACAAAAACAGCAGCAGTGCGCCCTCTTCCCAGTGCCCGATGCCTGCCGCGCCCAGCGCTGCCAGCACCATCAGCATATCAATCTCGATCATGCGCTCGTGAATCAGGGCGTGCAGCGCACCGCGTGTGCCATAATACCCACCGGCGACATAGGCCACCAGCGCACACACCGTCACCCACAGCGGGGCGGCCTGTGCTTGTGTCAGGATGACCCCGAGTATCAGGGCAGCAAGGTTGAGCGCCACGAGGCGCGGCGCAAGCCACTCGCGGGTTGTCCAGCGCGGCGCGGCGGGCGGCGGTGTCTGGGGGATGGTTGGGGCGGTGATGGCGGTCATGGGCTTGTCCTTTCGAGTGGATGTGCGTCTCGATTAGTGTTTTTGCGCGCTAAATGAGACATTGTATCATTGTTAAAACACTTTTTTATATTGGTTAAATCATATGTTTACAGCTTACATCCCTCTGAGCTTGGGGTCAAGCGCCATTTGGCCTATTGTGGGCATGACGGACGTGATGTATGGGGATAGAAACGGGCATAAAGTCCGGCATCACGGCAGTTGAAAATTGATTTACAATGGGACTGGCAAAAAAGATGGCTTAAAGCGCGTCAGTCATCCTGTGCCGCTGCTGTCCGCTTATTGATTGGCGTTCAGGCGCTGTTGACGTCGCTATGATTCCCTTGATTATCCTCCCTGACCTGACCACGGAAGATCGGCTGCTGACGCGGGCGCGCGCGGGCGATCAGTTGGCCGTGATGCAGATTTATGACGCTTATTTTTCCCCGATATATCAGTACATCCGCTTGAGAGTGGGTGATGCGATGACCGCCGAAGACCTTGCGGCGGATGTGTTTGTGCGGTTGATTACGGCATTGCGCAGCGCTGCCGCCCCGCGCAGCAGCTTACGCGGGTGGTTGTTTAGGGTGGCGCGCGGGCTGATTGCCGATCATTTTGGCCATGCGGCCAAGCTGCCACAGACCACGTTGGAAGACTGGGTAAGCGCCCCCGGGGATGAGCAGCCGGAGGTGCTGTTTTTGCAGCAGGTGGATGCGCAGCGTGCCCAGCGGGTGGTGCGGATGCTGCCGGCTGACCAGCAGGAGGTGTTGGTGCTGCGGTTTGGTCAGCAGCTCAGCCTGCAAGAGACCGCCGACATCATGGGCAAGACGGTGAGTGCGGTCAAGTCGCTTCAGTGGCGGGCGGTGGAGACCTTGCGGCGGATTTTGTTGGGCGAGTCTGGCGTGATGCTGGGGGAGAGTGCTTAGCGATGTCTGCCCCGATCACCTCAGAACTGTTGGATGCGTTTAATGCCTGCGCTGAGCGTGTCAGCTTGGGCATGCCTGTAGAGTCTGTGCTGTCCCAGTATTCGCCGCAGACGGCAGCTCGTCTGCGCCCGATGCTGGAGGCGGTCGAGGTGGCGCGGCGCGCGGTGGAGATTCCACATGCCGAGGTGGCGCGTGCACAAGCCCGAGGCCGCGCGCGGGTGCTAACCGCACTCAATCAAGCCCCGCTTGTGCCAGCGGTGACAGCGGCACGGCGGGGGTGGCTTGCGCGGCGGGGGTTGGCTGTGGCCGCCATGTTGGCCGCAGCGGTGGCCGTGGCGGCCTTATTGATGCCGCCCGATAATTCCCCTGCGGTTGTCCTTGAGCAAACGCCGCTGCCGTCCGAGACGCCAGTATCAACCGATACGCTTACCCCGACATCTTCCTTTACGCCAACTCTCAGCCCGACGCCGACGGAAGGCCCATGCCTGCCAGAACAGCCCGAAGGGTGGGTGCGCTATGTGGTGCGCAGCGGGGATACGCTGTCGGCGCTGGCGGTGCGCAGCGAGACCACGCTAGAAGTGCTGCAAGCCGTCAACTGCATCGATGACCCGCGTTTGATACGGGTGGGTCAAGTGGTGTTTTTGCCGCGTCTGCCTGCCACAAGCACCGCTGTCACATCCCCCACGTCACAGCCCGGGGGGGGCACGCCCACAGGCGGCGGCGGTGGCAGCCCATCCCCCACAGAGGATGAGTGTTGTGACGATGATGATTACGACGATGATGACGACGACGACAATCCACCAGATGACGACGAAGAAGATGATGATTAAGCGGTCAGTTCGCCGCGCAGGTCTTGCCCGATAGCCGCGCGGATAGCGGGGGTATCCAGCCCGCGGCTGAACAGATAGAACATCTTGGCAAGGGCGGCTTCGGTGGTCATGTCGTGGCCGCTCAATACGCCGGCTTTTGCCAGCGCCGAGCCGGCACGATAGGCGTGCAGGTCAACCGCGCCCCGTACGCATTGGGTGCAGGCCACAATCACCACCCCGCGCGCGGTGGCTTCGGCCAACGCGTCGATGAAGTCGGTATCGCGGTCTGGCCCATTGCCCACGCCATAGGTCTCCAGCACCAGCCCGCGCAGCGGGGGCTGAGTCATGATGCGCACAAGGTCAGCAGTGATGCCGGGGAACAGGCGTAGGACGGCCACGGGTGGGTTGACCAGCGCCTGTACGTTGAGCTGGGCGGTGGCTTGTGGGGACGGGCGGCGTGCCAGCGCATGGTCGATTTCGATGTGGATGCCCAACCGTCCCAGCGGGGGATAATTGGGCGAGTCGAAGGCGTTGAGGCCGTCGGCGGCCAGTTTTTGGGCGCGGCATCCACGCAGCAGCTTATCGCCAAAGCACAGACAGACCTCGGCAATTTCACCCGCTCCAGCGATTAGCAAGGCATTGATGAGGTTGGCGCGGGCGTCGCTGCGTACCTCGCACAGCGGGATTTGTGAGCCGGTCAGGATGACGGGTTTGGCCAGCCCTTCCAGCATGAACGGCAGGGCAGAGGCGGTATAGGCCATGGTGTCTGTGCCGTGCAGCACCACAAAGCCGTCATAGTCGTGATAGTGGCGCGCGATGTCGTCGGCGATGCTGCGCCAGTGATGCGGGGTCATGTTGGCGCTGTCGAGCAGGGTGGGGTATTCATAGACGGTGTAATCGGGCATTTCGGGCGCGCGCAGCTCTGGCATGGCGGCCATCAGCTCGGCCAGATAGCCGGCTTGTGGGGCGTAGCCGTCAGCGGTGCGGGCCATCCCGATCGTACCGCCGGTATAGGCGATATAAACACGCGGCATGAGCGTTCCTCATGAGGTGCGGTATTCCAGTCAAGACGTGCACTATTTTAACCCACGACGTTTTAACCCACGATGTGAGATATGGCAGGCCGGCAGCGCACCCACCACAGCGCGGGCGGTTTCCGGTACAATGGGCTGTAAGCCGCGTAAAAATCACTTTTTTTACCCTCTTTACCAATCATCAGGAGACCGTTTGATGACTTTGCAGATCCCCGCTGACCTTGATACACTGCCTGCCGAGCCGCAAATTCATGACAATGTGCTGGGCACGATGGGCAATACCCCATTGGTGCGCTTGAACCGCCTTGGCCGCGGGCTGCGCTGTCAGGTGGTGGCCAAAGTGGAATACTTTAACCCCGGCGGCAGTGTCAAAGACCGCATTGGCCTGCCGATTATTGAGGATGCCGAACGGCGCGGCCTGCTGCGCCCGGGCGGCACGATCGTCGAGGCGACCAGCGGCAATACCGGTGTCGGGCTGGCGATTGCGGCAGCCATCAAGGGCTATAAGTGTGTGTTTGTGATGCCCGACAAGATGAGTGACGAGAAAATCCGCGTGCTGCGGGCTTATGGTGCGCGGGTGGTGGTGACGCCGACCAATGTCGAGCCGGACGATCCGCGCAGCTATTACAGCGTGGCACGCAAACTGGCTGAAGAGACCCCCAATGCCATCCTTGCCAATCAATATCACAACCCGATTAACCCGCAGGCACACTTTGACGCCACTGGCCCAGAGCTGTGGCGGCAGACGGCGGGCAAAATCGACGTGTTTGTGGCTGGCATGGGCACGGGCGGCACGATTACGGGCGTGGCACGCTATCTCAAACAGATGAACCCCAAGGTGCAAATCGTCGGAGTCGATCCGGTCGGCAGTATTTTGTATGACGCCTTTTATACTGGCAAGATAACCGAGGCGCATGTGTATAAGACCGAGGGCATCGGCGAGGATTTTATCCCGTCGAACTATGACTTCAGCGTGATTGATGACATGGTGCGGGTGAGCGACAAAGAGACGATGTTGATGACCCGCCGACTGGTGCGCGAGGAAGGCATCTTTGGCGGGATGTCGTGTGGGGCAGCGGTGGCGGGGGCGCTGAAATACTGCGCTGAGCGTGACCTTGGCCCAGAAAAACTGGTGGTGGTGCTGCTGCCAGACAACGGCTCACGCTATCTGAGCAAGGTGTTTGACGACAACTGGATGCGCGAAAACCGCTTTTTGGAGACTGACTGGGCCGATGTGACGGTGGAAACCGTACTGGCACGCAAGGGGCAGCAGCCGCTGGTCACCATCGAGGCTGGGGCGACAGTGGGTGAAGCAGTGGCCAAGCTAAAGCAGGCTGACGTCTCGCAGCTGCCGGTGGTTGGCACGCGCGGGGAACTGCTGGGCATCGTGACCGAGGTCAACCTACTGAACTATATGCTGACGCAGGCAGGGCAAGATGCGGCGCGTCGCCCATTGAGCGAGGCCGGTGTGGTGGTCGAGACCGTGCTGACGCTGTCACCGGCTACGCCGGTTGAAAGTGTGATGAGCGCGTTTGCCGCCTCGAAGCTGGCGGTGGTGGTCGAGACGCTCGGGGATGGTGGTGACCGCCGTCCGGTCGGCATCCTGACGCAAATTGACCTGCTGGACTTTCTGGCCAACCGGTAACACATGCAATCAATCCCTCGTGGCTTTGGGCCTAAATCGCAGCGGGCCGGGGCGGCGGTGCGATAGGGGGGTGTATCGCTCGTCCGCCCTAATTCTCTATCAATGCGAAGGCGATGGCCAGCAGGTCAGCGGCGCAAGCGGGCGGGATAGCCCCGTCGGGCAGGGACTCGACCTGTGCGATGAAGTGTGGCAGGGCCTCGATGCTGGTGAGTGGTCGTGCTAGCTCGCTGACGGCGCGGGTTGGGATAGCGGCATCGCGCACGCAGGATGTTGCAATGTTTTGGAGACGTTCTAGCGAAGCAAAGGGAACAATAATGTTTAGGTTGTTAAACGATTCATCGCGAATCGTTGTGGTTTCGGAAGGGGCAATATTCAGGTAAACAAGCCTTGCACCATAGGGACTCCAAGCCGCCGCGTTAAACGGTGCAATGGTTTGGCTTTGTAGCTCTTCACCTGTCAATGCATCCCAAACACCTAAAGCACCATCCCCGCTAGCACTGAATATTTGCGAACCATTAGGGCTGAATATAGTATCACGTACCCACGATAAACTCAGATCGGATACATTACGGCTATCTTCGGCATAATACTCGTTAACAACAGTTTGAGATATGACTGAGGCAGTAGCCGCATCCCAAACCATTACTATTCCATTCGTCCCACTGGTGACAAGTTGCAAGCTGTCAGGTGACCAATTGACTCTCTCAACCACTCTTGTACAACATGGGGTTAAATCAGACCTAGCAATGATTTCGTAAGTAGAGGCATCGAATATCGAAATCCCGAGTCGATTAGAAACAGCAATTTTTTGCCCATCAGGGCTAAACACTATATCATTTGCTGTCCCTGCAACATAACGCGCCTCTAAAATGGGTGTTGTTGTTTCAACATCCCACACAAAAAGGCTGGGGCTGTGGTCAAAAACCGTGCTAATGAGTTTGTTCTCAAATGGCACCCAAGTAACGGTAAGCACATAATCCGCATGATCGGGGAGCGATTGCAGCAGTTCACCGGTTTGCGAGTTCCACAATTTGACGTGGTGATCCAAACTGCTGGTTGCGATAATCGAGCCATCATCATTCCATGCAAAGTCTGTACACTTAACCTTCTAAGCTGACAACTTGCTTCTGAATTGGATGATCGTTTCAACCGGGCAGCGACCCATGTTACGGTAGCCGAGATG
>DAOUCZ010000102.1:0-7376 GCA_034431675.1 Anaerolineae bacterium
GCACGGTCATCTTGTTCATCTTTAGCGCTCCCCTTCATCACCCATCGTGATGAGCCAGTCAAACAAAAGGGTGATGGGACAACGCGCTCGCGCACACCACCCCATCACCCATCCTGCCTTACGTTGTCTAGAGCTTATCGCCCATAAACTTCGCCAGTTCGGCGCAGCGCACCGAATAACCCCACTCGTTGTCATACCATGTGATCACCTTAACGAGGTTGCCACTGGCATCCGACATCCCCGCGTCCACAATCGAGCTGCGCGGGTCACCCTTAAAGTCCATGCTAACCAGCGGCTCGTGCGTCACACCCAAAATACCCTTCATCGGGCCATTGGCCGCCGCTTCCAGCGCCGCAATCAGTTCTTGCTTGGTGGCCGGCTTTTCCACCGTCGCCACAAAGTCTACCAGCGACACTGTCGGGGTCGGCACACGCACCGCAATCCCGTCAAACTTGCCCTTCAGGGCCGGCACAACCAGCGAGACCGCCTTGGCAGCGCCCGTCGTCGTCGGGATGATGTTCAGGGCCGCCGCGCGCGCGCGGCGCAGGTCTTTGTGCGGCAGGTCAAGGATCTGCTGGTCGTTGGTATAACTGTGGATGGTGGTCATAAACGCCTTGGTGATACCAAAGGTTTCATGCACAACCTTCGCAGCCGGCGCAAGACAGTTGGTGGTGCAGCTAGCATTGCTGACGATGTTATGATTGGCAGGGTCATACTGATCCTGATTCACACCAAGGCACAGCGTAATATCTTCATCTTTGGCCGGCGCGCTGATGATGACCTTCTTGGCGCCGCCCTTCAGGTGCTTCTCGGCGCTGGCGCGGTCGGTGAAAATGCCCGTAGACTCAATCACAATGTCCACGCCAAGGTCGCCCCACGGCAGTTTCTCGGGATCACGCTCTTTCAGCGCCTTAATCACATCACCATCCACCACAAGGTTGCCATCCACCACTTCGGCAGTGCCATTGTAGCGGCCATAGTTCGAGTCGTAACGGAACAGGTGCGCCATGGTGTTCAAATCGCCGAGGTCGTTAAACGCCACCACGTCGATGTCTTGCGGGAAATATTGGCGAAGCGCCTTCAGCACCTGCCGCCCAATCCGACCGAACCCGTTAATCCCTACGCGAATTGCCATTGTCGGTATGCTCCTTCTAGATGGCTTCGTTAAAACTGCGCGGCATCCACAGCCGCGTATCGGCGCGGCGACACCTAAACGAGGCCGCTGCCAATCCTATGAACAACCAAAAGCTCTTTTATCGCCTTCGCCAATTTTTCGCTGTCATGCCGCCACGGGCGAGCCTCGTCGGTCAAATCGACCAAGCGCACCTCGTACCGTTGATAAATCTCGTGATGTGCCGGCGGTGGAGACACATAAAACGTGTTTGGCCCTGCGTTTTTCTCTGGATAATGATCATTGACCAACACAGCCTGAAACACCCCACGTCCGATGTGCCGCTCCAACGCCATCACATGATCTGCCGCGCTGTAGCCTTCCGTCTCCCCCGGCTGTGTCGCCACATTGCAGATATACACCTTATACGCACTGGTGGCGCGCAGGGCATGGACAATTTCGCGCACCAGCAGCGACGGCAAAATGCTGGTATACAAACTGCCCGGCCCAATCACCACAACCTGCGCCTCCAAAATCGCCCTCACACTCTCTGGATGCGCCCGACAATCTTCTGGCAGCAGTGCAACCTGCTCTATCGTACCGCCAACTTCAGGAATTTTCGACTCACCTTCGACACGTAAAACCCTGCCATTTGGCACTTTTACATCCGCCACCAACCGCACATCGTCCAGTGTCGCCGGCAGCACCCGCCCCCGAACGTTCAAAACACGCTCAATCTCACCCAGCGCCTCGGTCAAGCCCCCCGCCACCCCAGACAGCGCCGAAATAAACAAGTTGCCAAAGGCGTGGCCCGACAGCTCCCCGGTCTCAAACCGGTACTGCATCAACTTGGTCATCAAGCTCTCGTCATCGGCCAGCGCCGCAATGTTGTTGCGCAAATCCCCCGGCGGCAGCACACCCATATCGCGCCGCAAACGGCCAGAACTCCCCCCATCATCCGCCACTGTCACAACCGCCGTGATATTGGCCGTCTGCCGCTTCAATGCCCGCAGTGCCGAGGGAAGACCAGTCCCCCCGCCAATCGCCACCACCTTCACCCCACGCTGAAGGCGTACCTCACGCGCAAGGTCAGCCAACCCCTTACTGCGCCCCGCCTGTCCGGTAATCGTCTCCAACGCACGGCTGACCCCATACACCCCCACCAAAACGGCCAAAAAGCCCAACACCCCCAACACACCAGCACGCGCCTCGCCCATAATATCGCTGCGTGCCAGCGCATACCCCAATGTCACACCGCCCAATGCCAGCATCGCCAGCCAAGGGCGCATATCTCCGCGGCCAAACAGATTCATCAATACACGGCGTAATGTTTCCATAAAACCGAATTATACCGCCCCATTGGCGCGCGCAACACGGCCACCTAGCCATCCGATACCGGCAAAAAGTACAAGAGCGCCCACCACCGCCAGCCCCCCCACCATCAACGCCGCATCAAACCAAAATCGTTCCGGATACAACCGTATCAGCGTGTCGCTGTACAAAAATACCCATGTTCCGTCTGCAAAAAACGCCTGATGAAACAGCGTAAAAAACACATCCCACGCCACCACCGCACCCACCACGACCGCAGCAATCAGCCCCAGAGTCAGTGCCGCGCCGCGCCGCAAGCTGGCACGTAGGATGTGTGGGTCGCGCCGCAGCACCACTGCCATTGCCGCCAACACACCCAGTCCCACCTTCAGCACCGTCAGCGCCCCCTGTGTCACAATTTTCACGTCCACCATGTGATCAAGCTCGCGCTCTGTAAAACGCGCGCCGGTCGCACCAAAATCAAGGTTACGCAGCACCTCGATGCCCTCATCCCCCAACATGTACTCAATCGCCACAGGACCATACCTCAGACGATCCTCTGTGCTAAAGCCGTACAAATCTGCCGGGAAATCGGGCCGGGTGTATTCAAACTGCAAAAACCACGGTGACATCACCAATCGGACGCTCAGCAGCACCAGCACCACCGGCACCCACACCGTCACCACCCAACCGATACCCCGCTTGACCGCGCTCACCGTAGTGTCTCCAGTTCCCCAGTCATCAAGAAGTTTAACACCAGCGAATCGACCAGCGTCTCCAGCGGCGCATGATCGTCCGTAAACAACACGTCCGAGGATACCGCCGGCACAATCGAAGCCGCAGTACTGCCCACCACCTCATACAGCAGCCCGTCCGTATCGGGGTCAAGCCCCCCCAATGCAGCGGTCAGCGCCTCTGGCGTGGTCGGCTGTACCGTGGCATACAAAATCGTGTTGAACGAGCGCGGCACATCAATAGCATGAACACTGGCAAACACCTGCGACAGCACATGAGTCAAAGCATCCACCAACCGCCGGTCAGACGGTGTCCGCCCAACATTGATTGCCAGTACGCCGGTTGGTGTCAATTTGGCCCGCGCCTCGGCAAAAAACTCCACCGTCGTCAGATGCCACGGGATATATGGGGGCTTATACGCATCCACGGCAATCACGTCAAACGTCTCTTGCAAGCGGTTCAACCCAAGGCGGCCATCCTCAGCAATCGCCTCCAGACTCGGCACACCATCAAGCCCAAACCACTTATACCCCATCTCGATAATGCCCGGATCGATCTCGATGCCCACCATGCGGATGTCCCCATACACATGCTGGTACTGGCGCGGTATCGTCCCCGCCGCCAGACCAATCACCAACAGTGACCGCACATCCTCCTTGCGCTGACCCGCATTAAAAAACGGCGCACTCAGAAAATAGTCCCATGTTCCACGATAACGGTATACCGTCGGATGATAAATGCTGTGAACCCCCTGCCCTTCATTCAACGAGAGCAAGCGATACCCCGCAGCATCCTCCTGCACCTGAATGTAGTTATAGGCCGTCTCACGCTCGTCCAACAAGGTGCTTCCCTCTGCCGCGGCACGCAGCGGCCCACGCGGAAACGCCCACAGCAAAACCACCACCACCAAGGGCATCCACAACCACACAAGCGCCGACATACCCCGCTCTTGAAACAGGCCCAACAACGCCACCCCATACAAAATGCCGGCGAACAGCACAAACGTCATCGTCGTGCCCAGCTCTGGCAGGGTGATCAACGTGGGTAAAAACGTGCCCAGCAAGCTCCCCACTGTGCTGATGGCATAAATCGACCCACTCACCCGACCAGCATCTTCGACCCGTCGAACCCCCAACTTAATCGCAAACGGTGACACCGTCCCCAACAGGGTAATAGGCACAGCAAACAGCAAAATCGTCGCCACAAAAGACCCCAGCGCCACCCCTGCCTCGGCCTGCACCACCGCCGAAGCCGCCGCGCTCAAAATCGGGCGTGCCATCAACGGGATCAGCGCGCTTAAAAACGCCGCCCATAGCAAAATCCGATACAACACATGGGCATAAGGAGAGCGGTCTGCCCAGCGCCCACCCACAAAATACCCTACCGTCAAATACAGCAAAATCAGGCCGATTACATTGGCCCAAATCAAGTTACTTGTCCCAAAAACCGCGCCCAGCAAGCGCGATGCAGACAGTTCAATCGCCAGCGTGCTCATCCCACCGACAAACACCGTCACATACAAAAACGCTCGGCTCACAAACCACTCCGTTACCGCTGACCGCGCAAAAACCCAGCTATTATACCGCCAGCGTCAAGCACGTACACTCATACCACAAGGAGTAGTCCCATGACGTTTACCATCCGCATCGCCACCCCCGATGATGCTGAAACCATCGCCGCGCTCAACAACCGCATCTGGCCAGACCTCCCCACCACCGCGGCGCGCGTCGCACAAACCGTCGTCCATCCCGAGAACATCTGCCTTATCGCCACCCTCAACAAACAGCTTGCCGGATTCATCGACGGTTTCGTCCTTCCAGCCCCCAGAAACAACCGCGAAAACCACAATACTTGGGAAGTCGATTTACTCGCCGTCGCTCCCGAAGCACGTCATCAAGGCCTCGCCACCACCCTCATCAATCAGATTTTGGATTACGCCCCTCATTTCGCCTGTACAGCCGCTCGTTCTGTTGTCCGCCTCGATAACACTGGCGCAGAACGTGCCTTTCAAGCCAATCAGTTTCAGCCCAGTCACCCCCTCCACCGCATGATCGCTGACCCCCAACCCCACAACCTGATCGCCCTCGCAATCCCCCCTCAATGGCAAACCGTCGATACCCTCACCTATCGCGGCCTATGGATTGAACATCCCTCATCGTTCCTCAAGGTCGCGCGCGGCACAGCACACACCCTGCACTGCGACTCAGTCGGCATGCTCGTCCCAGCCGAAGACATCGACACCCTAGACAACCTAATCGATTTAGGGTTCGAATCCGCCGGCATTTACCGCCGCTGGTCATGCAAGATCAACAACACCAATCCACCAACAACCCCCAATCTGTGATGAATTTCACTTGCCAAATTTTCACAATTTGTGCAACAATAACAGTGTCCAAATCGCACAGGCAAAATCACAAGCGAAAACACTGTGCATACCGCACATAATGTTGTGATATTTTGGTCTGTGCAAAGACCACAAGGGGGATTCATGACCAACCGCACGTTAGCCCTGCTGCCCGTTCAGCCCGCCAAAATCCACTGGAACGACACGCCAAGCCGCCTATACGAAGAAGCCCTGCGGCGCGGCGAAGGACATGTCGTCGAAGGTGGGCCACTAGCCGTCCTCACTGGCAAGCACACCGGGCGCTCTGCCAACGACAAATACATCGTTCACCAAGCCAATACACAGGACAGCATCGCATGGGGCAAAGTCAATCAACCCATGACCGAAGAAGCCTTTGATGGCCTGCGTGACCGCCTCTTCACCGACCTCGCAGCGCGTGAGGTGTATGTCCAAGACCTGTATGCAGGTGCAAACCCCGATTATCGCCTGCGCGTCCGCGTCATTACCGAATATGCTTGGCACGCACTGTTTGCCCGCAACCTGTTTATCGTCCCCCCTACCGCCGAACGTGAGGATTTCACCCCCGACTTCACCGTCATCGACATCCCCGGATTCACCGCTGACCCGCTGGTTGATCACACCAACAGCGAAGTGTTTATCGCCCTGAACCTTGCACAACGCCTCGTCCTCATCGGCGGCACACAATACGCCGGTGAAATCAAAAAGTCGATTTTTACCGTTTTGAACACCCTTCTTCCCCGTCAAGGCGTTCTGCCCATGCACTGCTCGGCCAACATCGGCCCTGATGGCGACACCGCCGTCTTTTTTGGCCTATCTGGCACCGGCAAAACGACCCTGTCCGCCGACTCCACCCGCACCTTGATCGGTGATGACGAACATGGCTGGGATGACACCGGCGTATTCAACTTCGAAGGGGGATGCTATGCCAAGGTCATCCGCCTGTCCCCCACTGCCGAGCCAGAAATCTATCGCACCACCCGCACCTTTGGCACGGTGCTCGAAAACGTGGTCTATGACCCCGATACGGGCTGCATCGACCTCGACAGCGCGCGCCATACCGAAAACACCCGCGCCGCCTACGACATCGCCCAAATCCCCAATGCCGCACCAGATGGACGCGGTGGTCACCCCCAAAACATCGTCATGCTCACCGCCGACGCTTTCGGCGTCCTCCCCCCCATCAGCCGCCTCAGCGCTGAGCAAGCCATGTATCACTTCCTGTCTGGCTACACAGCCAAAGTCGCCGGCACCGAGAAGGGCGTGACCGAACCCAGCGCCACTTTCAGCACCTGCTTTGGCGCGCCCTTCATGTCCCTGCACCCTACGGTCTATGCACAGCTGCTCGGCCAAAAAATCGCACAGCACAATGTGCGGGTCTGGCTGGTCAATACCGGATGGATTGGTGGGGCTTATGGCACAGGTCACCGCATCCAAATCGCCTACACCCGCGCCATGATCCAAGCCGCGCTCGGCGGCCTGCTCGACAATGTGGAATACCGCACCCACCCAATCTTTGGCCTACAAATGCCAGTCACCTGCCCCAATGTCCCCGATGAAGTTCTCGACCCGCGCCGGCTGTGGGCCGACCCCGCCGCCTATGACGCCGCAGCACTGCGTTTGGCCAATATGTTCGAGGAGAATTTCCGCAAATACGCGGACTTCGTCACCGATGCGGTCAAAGATGCCGGTATGCTCCACCTATTACCACAGGTTTGACCGCCTAAGTCACCTAGAAACAAGTCCAAAAAGCCCACGCATCGCATAGGGCAAACGCATCAAAAGTGAGTTAAAAATAGGGCAGGAGGGAAGAAGATGGAAAACCTGCCCAAAATCACCTTAAGACAATCGTTCGCT
>DAOUCZ010000103.1:0-28478 GCA_034431675.1 Anaerolineae bacterium
TCGTGATGCTTGACGGGCGCATCGTGATGCTTGACGGGCGCATCGTGATGCTTGACGGGCGCATCGTGATGCTTGACGGGCGCATCGCGATGCTTGACGGGCGCATCGCGATGCGCCCCTACTGATTTTGAAACGATTGCCCTGCAAGGCAACCAGCCCGATGCACGGCGGATTTTCGGCGGGGTTTGGGCTATACTGACGCCGAGTGGACAACTGCCCTAGGAAAAGCTGTGATGCGACGTGTGCTGCCCCTGCTGCTGCCGCCAGTGCTGGCGCTGATGTTGTTTGGTTATGCGTTGGCCCTGCCGCCGTTTTTGGATGATGGCAACCTGTATTTGATGATTCACGACTATCAGGAGGTGGGGGTGCACGGCCTGCGTTTTTGGACTGGCTCTGCCGCCTATCAATATTACCGCCCGCTGGGCTTTACGGTGATGGAGTTGGCTTATGGGGCGGATGCGGCATGGAACGTGTGGGCACTGCACGCCTTTAACCTGTTGGTCTATGCCGCCACAGCGCTGGGCGTGGCGGTGCTGACGCAGCGGGTGAGCGGCAGCCGCTGGGCAGGGGTGATTGGCGGGTGCGCCTTTGTGCTGTACCCGTATACCTATCGCAGTGTGACGTGGATTGCCGCGCTGTTCCATGTGATGGTAGCGGCGGGGGTGGTATGGGCCTTGGTGGGCACGCTGTGGTGGATGGATGGGCGGCGTGGGGCGCTGGCATGGGCTGGCGTGCTGCTGGCGACGGCGTGGGCGTTGTTCAGCCAAGAGGCCGGCCTGCTGGTTGGGCCGCTGGTGCTGCTGACGGTGGTGCTGGTATATGGATGGGGGGTGCTGGCGCGGCGGCGGCTGTGGGCGCTGCTGCTGCCCATCGGGGCGCTGACCGGTGGGTTCTTGCTGATTTATTTTAATGTGCCGCGCCCTGCCGCCGGCCCGCTGACGCTGTATCATGGGATGCTGCCCGGGTCGCTGGCGGTTTTTGCGCAGGGGTTTGCCTATCCGTTCTTTGCGGCGGTCAATCGCCTTGGCGGAGAGTTCGCCGTGCCGCGCACCCTGCCGATGCTGGCGCTGGGGGCGGGCGTGGTCATGCTGGGGGTGTGGATGGCAGGGGCGGGCCGCCGCCGTGCTGCCGTGTTGGGGGTGCTTTGCTTTGGCGGATTGGCACTGCCGGCACTGCTGCTCACCCCCACGGACTACGTCAAAGGTTCGCCGCATATCCTGACGACCGCCGCGGTTGGGATGGGGGTGTTTTGGGGGGCGGCGTTGTCGGGCGCGCTGGCGCGCGGGCGGGCACTGCCGATGCGCGCCTTGGCCGTGCTGGTGATGTTGGGTGGGGTGGGCGTTTCGCTGGCGTTCAACGCTGCCCGCCAAGCCGAGGCGCAGCGTCAGGCCGATTATGTGATGGCGCTGTATGCGCTGGTGGGGGATGAGCCAGACGGCGTGGCGCTGGTCAATCCGCCGGCTTTTTTGGGGGCATATGCGGGTCAGCGTTGGTTTTTGACCGGTTCTGAGGCCACCATGTTCATGCAGCGCTACAGCAATTACGGCCTGCTGTTTCGGGCCATGACCGGCAGGTCGTACCCCGATTTTCCGGCTTATCTGGTCATTCCGGCCTTTGCCCCGCCGCCGTCCTACGAGTATGCCCCGCTGTGGACAGATGATAACCTCGATGCAGGGTATATCTCGCAGCGCCTTGTTGAGGCGCGCCGCGTGATTATCACGCGCATGGAGGGTGACCGTTTTTGGCCAGAAGCCATTGACGGTGCGGACTGGCCCGATTATGCCCGTCAGCAGGGCTGGGAGTGAGGCCCGATGACCCCGTTTGGTGCTGCCGCCCTGACTATTTTTCGCAAGGACTTGCGGGCCGAACTGCGCAGCAAAGAGCTGCTGGCCTCGATGCTGTTGTTTGCTGCGCTGTGTGTGCTGACCTTTAGCTTTGCGCTGGAGTTGGATCGCGAGGCGCGTCAGTCGGTGATTAGCGGCATTTTGTGGGTGACGGTGACGTTTTCGGCCATGCTGGGGCTGAATCGCAGCATGGCCGGCGAGCGCGAATCGAGCGGGCTGGATGCGGTGCTGCTCACCCCGATACCGCGCAGCGCGCTGTATGCCGGCAAACTGCTGGCCAATTGGGCCTTTAGTGTGGCGGTGGCGCTGGCCCTGCTGCCGGTCATGACCGTGCTGTATAACCAGCCGTTGGTCAACGGATGGCTGGTGGTGGCGGTGGTGTTGGGGGCGTTGGGCCTGACCGGTGTCGGGACGCTGCTGTCGGCGATGACCGTCCACACCCGCGCCCGCGATGCCCTGCTGCCGATTGTGATGCTGCCGACCGCCCTGCCTGCGCTGCTGTCGGCGGTGAACGCCTCTAACCGCATCATTGCCGGGGCGGACTCGTCGCAGTGGCTGGGGTGGCTGGGACTGCTGCTGGTGATTGATGCGCTGTATGTGCTGGGATGCGCGGGACTGTTCGCATATGTCGTTGAGGAATGAACGGGGTTGTCAAGAGAACCTCAACAATTGTTAGCAAAGTTGCGGGAAGTAACAACGGTTGTACAATAGGCTCTATACACACCCTAACGTCATCGCTACATGATTTGTGTGTGGGGGCTTATGCTGCGAATTTTTCGGCCATCGATGGCCGTGATGAGCCGCCTGCGATATTTACAAAAATATCTGTTGGTGGGGTTGATGCTGGCGATACCGTTTTCGGTGCTGCGCTTGCAGTTTCGTACCAAGACGCTGGAGGACATCGAGTTTTCGTCCAACGAGCGGCTTGGTCTTGTTTATCTAGAGCCAACGGCAGACCTGCTGCACGAACTGATGCGCTATCTGGTGCTGGCGCCCGTGGCCGAAAACCTGCGCGATGCCGAGCTGTTGGCCGAGCGTGATGCTTTGCCGGCGCGCATCGATGCTGCGATTGCCGCGGTAGATGCGGTGGATGCTGAGCACGGTGAGCAGTTGAAGGTACGCCCGGCGTGGGCGGCTTTGAAGGCGGATATACAGGCGATCGTGCCGTTTTATGCGGGGCTGCCGGCGGCGCGGCGTGCCGATTTGTCGGATGCGCTGCTGCGCGATACGCTGCGCTTGATGACGCGGGTGGGCAACAACTCTAACCTGATTTTAGACCCCGAGGTCGCCACCAATTACTATATGGACTCGGTGGTGACGCTGCTGCCGTTGATGTCTACCTATATTTATGAGATTAATGCGCAGGTGGTGAGTGCCATCTCGGGGCAGGGGCTGCGTTTGCAAGACCCGATTCGGCTGATTACCTATGAAGAAATCGTCTACAATCAGCTGCTGGCCAATCGGCAGGGCTTTGAGTATGCGTTTGAGGCTGTGCCGGCCCTGCGCGAGACGATGCAGCCACATCTCGATGCGTATGTCACGCGGGTGAAGTCGTTTTTGCTGACCACCAGCCGGCGGGTGCTGCGGCGTGTGCCGGCCTTTGATGCCCCGCTCGATACCGCTTTCGACTATGATTCGGCGGCGGGCTTTTATCGTGCTGCTGATGATACGCTGGGCGTCATCCGCGCCTTTCAGCGGCAGGCCGCACAGGGGCTTGATGTGATGCTGGCGGAGCGGGTCGGCGCGCTGGAGGCCACGTTCTTTTTTGTGGCCGGTCTGGTGATTGTCGGGACGGCGCTGGCGGTTTACTTTGTGGTGGGGTTATATCTGTCGGTACGCCGGACGATTGATGAACTGGCCGCTGCGACCGAGCGGATGGTGAAAGGGGATGGGCGTTTTGCCTTTGAGCCGCCCACCCGTGATGAGCTGTCGGCGGTGGCGGTGTCGTTTAACCGCATTGCGGGGGAACTGGTGCACGCGCGTGATCAGGCGCTGGAGGCGTCGCGCGCCAAGAGCAGCTTTTTGGCCACCATGAGCCACGAGCTGCGCACCCCGCTCAACGCGATTTTGGGCTTCAGCGGCATTTTGATGAGTGGGATGGTGAAGGGGGGGGCGGCATTAGCCCCTGCGCAGACCGAACTGCTCCAGCGCATCGACAGCAATGGCCGACGCCTGCGTGACGTTATCAGCGACATCCTTGACCTTGCCAAAATCGAGGCTGGGCGCATCACCGTGACGCCGACCGAGGCGCGTCCACGTCAGTTTGTCGAAGAGGTGGTCAGTTCGATGCGCAGTCTGGCGATAGATAAGGGGATTGCGCTGGAAGTGTCGTTTGCTCCCACTGCGCCAGAGGTGGTGCTGACCGATGTGCGCAAGGTTGGGCAGATTTTGACCAACCTGATTGGCAATGCGGTCAAGTTTACCCCGTCGGGCGGCGTGTATGTGGAAGTGAGCGGTAACGGGACAAACTGCTGGCAGCTGGCGGTGCGCGATACCGGCATTGGCATCCCGCCCGAGGCGCAGGCCAAGATTTTTGAGACCTTTCGGCAGGCTGACGAAACCGACCGTCGTGAATACGAGGGGACAGGCCTTGGCCTTGCCATTGTGCGCAGCCTTGCCGAAATCATGCAGGGCACGGTTTCACTCCAATCTGGGGTGCAGCAGGGCAGCACGTTTATCGTGACGCTGCCGCAGCGCCTCACCGAAGATACCCCCGTCCGAGTTGAGAAGTAAGGAGGCTGTGACATGCTGACCTCGAACCCCAAAGACTGGCGCATTTTGCTGGTTGATGATGAGCCTGATAACCTCGCTGTGCTGGAGATGGTGCTGACCTATCATGGGGCAGCTTGTGTTACCGAGCGCAGCGCCAAGGTGGCGCTGGAGCGCCTGCAAAACGAGAGCTTCGACCTTGCGCTGGTGGATATTCGGATGCCGGTGATGTCGGGGCAGGACTTGCTGAAGGCGGTGCGCGACCTGCCGGATTTTAATCGCAGCGACATGGTGCTGATTGCGATTACGGCCCATGCGATGACTGGCGACCGCGAGCGGATGATTGCGGCGGGGTTTAATGGCTACATCAGCAAGCCGGTGGAGGTCTCGACCATCATGGACACCATCCGTCAGATTATCGAGAGCTACCTTGATCAGCGCAATTTGATGATGGGCGATTGAAAGAAAAAGGGTGCGGGGGATGAGCGATTTTTCGGCACTGCTGATTGATGATGATGAGCAGGTGCAAGACCTGTTTCGCATGGTGTTTGAGCATTATGGGCGCACGCTGTACGTGGCCTCTGACCAAGATACGGCGCTGGGGGTGCTGGCCGGCATGCACCCCGATGTGATTGTGCTGGACATCTTTTTGCCCAACACCGATGGCTACCGCGTGCTGCAATCCATCCGCGAGCTGTACCCGCAGCTGCGCTGTCCGGTGGTGGCCACCACGGCCTATTACACTTCGGATACCGAGGGGGACGTGCTGAACCACGGGTTTGATGGCTATCTGTTGAAGCCGTTGGTGCCGCAAACCCTGATGGCCTATCTGGAAGAGGTGACTCGCCGGCCCTAACGCTTGCGGCGGGTGGGGGTGGAATCGGCCAGCAGCTCGTCCAATGAGGACAGCTCGCCGTCTGTGCCGCCGTCGATGCGCTCCATCAGGCGCGCCTTGAGGCGCTGGCGCAGCTCATACAAATCGTCTTCGTCCAGCAGGGCCAGCATGTCGGGGCTGAGGCCGGCTTGGTCGCGCTTGGCCTTGCCGGTGCTGGCATCGTTTTTGCTGGCCGCACTCAGCGCCTTTTGCGCCTTCTTCCCCGCCGTTGGCAATTGACCCCGAAACCCCGCCCGCGATGCCGAATAGCACCAACAGCACCAGCCAGCTAAAATCGCGCCCTTCGTTGGCGAACATCAGGGCCAGCGAAATCAGTGCGGTGGTGCCCCAGATGGTAGCGATGCTGACAAACCGAAAGAACGGGGGTAAGCCATTCATGGTTAGAACTCCTTGTAATGCGGAGGCGGGTAGGTTAGGGGTGTTTAGAGCTGCGCAGGGTTGGGACGTCATCTGGGACGAAGGGCGATACGTCCTCAGGGGCGTCCATCGGGTCATCACTCAGGTCGCTGATGGGGTCGTCATCGTCGCGCTTGCGCTTGCCGGTGGGTTCTGCATCGTCTGATGAATGGGTGTGGGCGCTGAACAGCGCAATCAGCAGCAGCAGGGCCAGCAGGCCGGAAAACTGCCCAACGCCCCCGATGACCAACAGCGCCAGCAGCACCGAGCCAGACCCGCGCACCGTCAGGCTGACGAAAAACTGATAGAACGAGCGGATGATGGACATCGGCGGACACCTACTTGCGCTTGGCCTGAGGCCCAATCAGCTCGTCCAGCGAGGACAGCTCGCCGTCTGTGCCAGACAAGATGCGCTCACGCAGGCGCTCTTTCAGCTCATAGCGCAGGTCGTCAAGGTCTTCTGGCGAGAGCAAATTGAGGGGGTCAAAGTCGCCCGCCCCGCGCTTGGATTTGCCAGCCTGTGCGGTAGAAGGAGCAGCGGGGGCAGCTGCGGCGCTGTTTTCTTTGGGGACAATCCACGAGGTGGCCGCAACCGCCGCGCCAAAGCCCATACCGATCATCAATAAGGTGATGGCACTACCATTGTTCCAAGAGCTGAGGCTGTTGCCGATGGCAAAGACAAACGCGCCAGCCCAGATGATGGCGAGCAACAGATAGCGTGCAATACGGTCGATCATGGTCATGACAGCACCTTGTCTAAGCTGCTCAGATAATCTCGTATGTTATACGAAATCCACGGAGAAAGGTTGCAGGATTGGCTTGCCGCCTGTCCCTTCGGTGAGGATGCCGGCGGGGCGCAGCGAGTCGTGGGGGAACATCAGCACGGCTTGCGTTTGGATGGCCCACGCCTGCCAGCGGCGTTTGGTCTCCAGCGTCACCAGCGGCTCGACATCATAAGCGGTCATCCAGCCCAGCCGCTCGAAGTGCACGGCATAACTGGCCATATCGCACACAAACAAGGCATAGCGGCCATCGGCCTCAAACTGCACACTCATGTGGCCCGGGGTATGGCCGGGCGTGACCACGCCGGTGACGCCGGGGGCGAGCACCGTATCGCCCTCCAGCAGGTGCATCTGCCCGCTCTGCACCAGCGGGTGATAATTGACCGGAAAGTAGGTGGCGGCGGTGCGCTCGTTGGGCCGCATGGCATCTTCATATTCGCGGCGCTGCACCACATAGCGCGCATTGGGGAAGGCCGGACGGGGCTGACCGTCCTCGTCCAGCAGGATGTTGCCGCTGCAATGGTCGCTGTGCAGGTGTGTGTCGATGACCAGATCGATGTCGCTGGGCGAGACGCCAAGGCGCGCTAGCGCGTCCAGCAGGCTGCCGCGTGGGCGCTGAAGGCGCGTGATGCGCGCGGTTTTGGCATCCACCACGTGGCCAAGGCCGGTATCGACGATGATTTTTTGCCCCCCGGCCTCAACATACAGGTTGAGGTTGAGCATCGGCACAAGGCCGTTTTCATCAACCGGCATATGGGCGGCCCACAGCGCGCGCGGCACCAGCCCAAACGCGCCGCCCGGGTCAACGTGGGTGATGCCGTCGTTGATGAAGTGGATGGTGAGGCTGTCGCCCAGCTGGAGCATGACCCGCCTCAGAAACTGGGGGCTTCGTGCAGGATGCTGATGACGTGGTCAGCAAACTCGTTTGTGCCGATGGCATTGACCGCCTCGACATCAAAGGTGTGAAAGCCGCGCACAATCGCGCCACGCACCGCATCTTCGACGCGCTGGGCAAGGTCTGGCATCTTCCAGTGGTGGCGCAGCAGCAGGGCCACGCTCAGGATTGCGCCGCTGGGGTTGGCAACCCCCTTGCCGACAAGGTCGGGGGCTGTGCCATGGACAGGCTCTGCGATGGCGGCATCGTCGCCGAGGTTGAGCGCTGGGGCAAGGCCCAGCCCACCGCCCCATGCCGCACCCATATCGCTGAGGATATCGCCATACAGGTTCTGGGTGAGGATGACATCAAACTGGTTGGGCGATTTCACCATCCAATAGGCGGCGGTATCGACCAGCAGCTCGTCGGTGATGATGTCCTTGTAGTGCTCGGCCACCTCGAAGGCCACGCGCCGGAACAGACCGTCAGACTTGGGCAGGACGTTGGCCTTGTGCACGATGGTCACTTTGCGGCGTCCGGTCTCGCGCGCCAGCTGAAAGGCGCGGTGTGCCACGCGCTCGGTGGCCACACGGGTGATGATTTTTTGGGCGCTGGCCTCGCTGTCGTCGGCGGATTCTGCGCCGGTATACAGGTCTTCGGTGTTTTCACGCACAATCAAGAAATCGACGCCCGGACGGGCGGTCGCCACCGGCATATAGCGCGTGGGGCGCAGGTTGGCATAGGCCTTCAGGCGCTGGCGCAGCGCAATAATCGGAGAGTAGTAGCCCTCCACCGGATATGATGGCGATTCGGCTGCCCCAAACAGCACCGCGCGGACGCGCTCGGCAATCTCGACTGTTTCCATGGGCAGAGGGGTGCCATAGCGCCCTAGGCTGTCAAAGCCGGCCTCTGCTGGGATGATTTCGAGGTCTGGCAGCAGCGACTTCAGTACGCGCACCGCCGCCGGGATGACTTCGTGGCCAATACCATCCCCTTCAATCACGCATAGCTGCATCGCGAATCCCCTTCCGTTTTCTGCACAAAAAACACCACAGCTAACAAGAAGAATGTTTTGAACATGCCGTTTTGCACGTTGGGAAGAGGCGTTTTTTTAAGTTTAGACCCCCACAGGCCCATTGAGATGGGCGTTGTGGGTGTGTTTGTGAGGTTGAGAGGGGCAAAGAAGCCCTTTCAACCGTATTGTAGCGCAATTTTAACATTCTGTGGTGATTGTGTCATATCGTGCGCTTTTTGTCGAGAAATAGGGCCAATTGGACGTTTCAAAAAAGTTGAATGCGCGGTTACAATCAGTGTCCGTTTGTCAATACACCCCCAAAAAGGATTTTCCCACGATGACTGATACACGTTTAACACGCCTTGCCGATTTGTTGGTGAACTATTCCACCCGTGTGAAGCCCGGGGATTGGGTGGGCATCCTTGGTGATGTGACGGTGCTGCCCGCCCTGCGCGAGATTTATAAGGCGGTGTTGGCGGCGGGCGGCAACCCGTCGGTGATGCTGAGTGACGAGGCGATGTCGCGCGAGTTTTTGCGCAGTGCCAGTGACGAGCAGGTGGGGTGGCTAGACCCGTCGCAGTCGCTGTATTTTGAGCAGGGCGATGTGTATATCCGCATCGGGGGTGGAGCAAATACCCGTGCCATGAGCAGCATCGCGGGCAAACGGGTGCAGCAGGTGGCTGCGGCGCGCAACCCGTGGCTGCGCACCCGTCTGGAGCGGGCGGCAGCGGGCACGTTTCGCTGGGTGGGGGCGTGGTATCCCAACGAGGCCAGCGCCCAAGAGGCCAACCTCAGCCTTGAGGAGTATGCCGACTTTGTCTACAGCGCCACCTTCTGTGACCGTGAAGACCCCGCCACCGCATGGCGTGAGCTGGGGGCGATGCAGCAGGGCAAGGTGGACTATCTGAAGGGCAAGCGGCAGGTGGTGTTGAAAGGCCCAAACATTGACCTGAGCCTGAGCATTGACGGGCGCGAGTTCGTCAACTGCTGCGGTGATCGGAACATGCCCGACGGCGAAATCTTTACCGGCCCGGTGGAAGAATCGGTCAACGGATGGGTGCGCTTTAGCTATCCGTCGATTGTCGGTGGGCGGGCGGTCAGCGGCATCGAGCTGCGCTTTGAGGCCGGCAAGGTGGTAGAAGCTCACGCCAAGGAGAACGATGACCTGCTTCAGGCCCAGTTGAACACGGACGCCGGCGCGCGCTATCTGGGCGAGTTTGCCATCGGCACGAACTTTGGCATCAACAAGTTCACGTCTAACATCCTGTTTGACGAGAAGATTGGCGGCACGGTGCACATGGCGATTGGGATGGGCTATCCCGAAACCGGCAGCAAGAACCGCAGTGCGGTGCACTGGGACATGATTTGCGATATGCGCACCGACAGCACCATCCATGTGGACGGCGAGCTGTTTTATCAGAACGGCGCGTTCACGGTTTAGGCGCGGCAGCTGCGCTGCCCTGCACGAATTTGTCGCGGGGGTGAGGGTGGCGCGTTACAATCAGGGGGCGGTGTGGGTGTGCCATGCCGCCCCTGATTGTGTGGATAGGAACGATGGTCTGCTATGAGCCAAGAGTCTTCGCCCGCGGTGATTCGCGCTGCCGGCGTCAACAAAATCTACACCGTCCGCAATGCCGAGCCGGTCACCGCCCTGACGGAGGTGTCGCTGGAGATAAAAGCGGGTGAGTTCATCAGCCTGATTGGGCCGAGCGGGTGCGGCAAATCGACCCTGCTGCGCCTGATTGCCGACCTTGACCACCCGACCAGCGGCGAGTTGAGCGTCAACGGCAAGCCGCCGGCGCAGGCCCGCCTTGACCGCGATTATGGGATGGTGTTTCAGGCCGCCACGCTGTATGACTGGCGCAGTGTCAGCCAGAATGTACAGCTGCCGCTGGAGATTATGGGCATTGGCAAGGCCGAGCGTGAGCGGCGCGCCCAAGAGATGCTGGAACTGGTGGAATTGGGCAAGTTTGGGCGACATTATCCGTGGCAGCTTTCGGGCGGGATGCAGCAGCGGGTGGCGATTGCGCGCGCGCTGTCGTTTCAGCCCAAGCTGCTGTTGATGGATGAGCCGTTTGGCGCGTTGGACGAGTTCACGCGCGAGCGGATGAACCTTGAGCTGCTGCGCATCTGGCAGGCCACGCAGACCACGGTGATTTTCGTCACCCATAGCATTGCCGAGGCGGTGTTTTTGAGCAGTCGGGTGGTGGTGATGTCGCCGCGCCCCGGGCGCATCACCGCGGTGCTGGATATTGACCTGCCGTATCCGCGCACCTTTGAGACGCGCGAGCTGCCGCGCTTCTTCCAATTGGTCACCGAAGTGCGTGAACTGCTGCGCGATGCGCACAGCTTTGACGAATAGGGGCGGCGATGCGGGCGAAACTGAGCGAGTATCTGCCGACGGTGCTGGTGGCGGTAGGGTTTTTGGTACTGTGGGAGCTGGCGGTAAACCTATTTAACATCCAGCAGTTTATTTTGCCGCGCCCGTCGCGCATTGGCGAAGAGCTGTTCACCGAGCTGGGCAGCTGGCTGAATGGGCGCGGTTCGATTTTGATGGAGAGCGGCGGCGCGACCTTCTATGAGGCGATTGGCGGCTTTGTCATCGGGTGCGGCAGCGGTATATTGGTGGCGCTGATTACCGCGCGCTGGACGGTGGTCAGCCAAGCGTTGATGCCGTTTGCGATTGCGGCCAACAGCGTGCCGATTATTGCCTTTGCGCCCATCATGAACAATTGGTTTGGCTTGACCAATCCGGCCAGCAAGATGGCGATTGTAGCCATCATTGTGTTTTTCCCCACCATGATTAACACCGTGCGCGGCCTGACACTGATTGACCCGCGCCAGCTGGAACTGATGCACTCGTATGCGGCTAAGCCGTTCAAAATCTTGTGGTCGGTGCGCATCCCCAACGCTGTGCCGTATATCTTCTCGGCGCTGCGGGTGGCCAGCCCGTTGAGCATGATTGGGGCGGTGGTGGCCGAGTTTTTTGGCGGGCCGCGCGCCACGCTGGGGGTGTATATCACCCAGCAGGCGGCGGGGTTCAATTTTGCCAAGGCGTGGGCGGCGATTGTGGTGGCGTCGGCCATCGGCATCGCGTTCTACAGCGCCATCATCATTGCCGAGCGCGTGCTTGCCCCGTGGGCGCGGCGCGGCAGCTGATGCCACTCACCCTTAGGGCTGAAGCGTGCCATCCATCCACGGCATCCCATAGGCCACAGCCAGCGAGCCGGCCTCGCCCAGCGCGCGGCCCAACTCGGTGACGTTGTGCAGGGCGTGTGTCCACCAGTGCCGTTCAGAGGGCAGGATGGCCACCCCAAAATCGCGCACCACCAGCTCGGAGAGGTCTTTGGGCGGACGACCTGCGGGGTACAGCATCACCCGAAAGCGTGAGGGCTGTCCGGATGACCATTCGGTGTCGTGATAGACCAGATACTGAAAGCCGATGCTTTGCGCGGGAAGGTCGGGGGTGTGGCGGGTAAAGCGATACTGCCCGCCGGCCCACTGAAGCGGCTTTTGCTCCAGATGATAGCCGGCGGCGTTGAATGCGCCGCCCACCACGGTCAGCAGCAGCTCGCGGAAGGCGGCTTGAGGGTCGGCGGGGGCGGGCATCGCGCTCACTCGGTGGGGTGCAGTTTGCGGGCGCGTGCTTCGCTCAGCAGGTCGCGGGCGGACTGCTGACCGCTTTCGCCGACCGCGCCGAGCATCTCGGCCAGCTCGCGCACGCGCTCGCTCTCATCTTCAAGGGCGGTGACTTGTGTGGCGGTGCGCCCGCCGGCAAGCACCTTTTTGACGTGGTAATGTTTATCGGCAAAACCGGCCAGCTGGGGCAGGTGTGTCACCACCAGCACTTGATGCCCGTGGGTGAGCGTCCAGAGCTTTTCGCCGACCACCGTGCCGATGCGCCCGCCAATGCCTTGATCGACCTCGTCGAAAATCAGGGTTGGGGTGTGATCGGCGGCGGTCAGCACGCGTTTGAGCGCCAGCATGATGCGCGCGGCCTCGCCGCCAGAGGCCACCTTGGCCAATGGGCGCAGCGGCTCACCGGCGTTGGCCGAGAGCAGCATCTCGACATCGTCGATGCCGGTGGAGTCGAAGGCCAGCCGGCGTCCTTCCACGATGCAGCCGTTGGGGGCTTCGGTTTGGGTGATGCTGACCTCGAATTGCGCGCGCTCCATGCGCAAATCGGCCAGCTCTTGCATCACGGCTTTGCTCAGGCGGCGGGCGGCAATCTGGCGCTGCCGGCTGATTTTGCTGCTCAGCTCGCCCACGCGCACCAGCATCGCCTGTTCTTGTGCGCGCAGGGCGTCTAGGCGTTCTTCGCTGTGCTCAAGGCCGTCCAGCTCGTCACGGGCTTTCTCGGCATAGGCCAAAACCGCTTCGATGCTGCCGCCATAGCGCCGTTTGAGCTTGGCAATCAGCTCTAGGCGCTCTTCGATGGCGTTGAGGCGGGTCGGGTTATATTCCACCGCCTCAGCATAGTCGGCAAGGTCGATGGCCATGTCTTGGGCTTGCGCGGCCATGCCTTCGGCGATGTCGGCCCAGTCCTTCAGCGCGGGGTCGATGGCGGCTAGGCGGGCCAGCGCCTGCGCGATTTGCTGTAGGCGATCGACGGCGGGCAGGTCTGCGCCTTCGGCGCTCAGCAGGTTGACGGCTTGTGCGGTCAGGGTGGCCAGCTGTTCCGAGTTGGCAAGGCGCATTCGCTCGGCCTTGAGGTCTTCTTCTTCGGCGGGGTCAAGCTCGGCAGCATCAATTTCGGTGATGTCGTGGCGCAGCTGCTCGGCGCGGCGCTCTAGGGCGCGTTTGTCGTCTTGCAGGGTGTGCATCTCGCGCCGGACGTCGGCAAGGTCGGCCACCAGCTTGGCGATGGCCTCACGCACGCCCATCAGCTCAGCATAGCGGTCAAGCAAATCGAGGTGATAGCGGCTGTTGAGCAGCGAGAGGTGCTCACTTTGGCCGTGAATATCGACCAGCGCCGCCCCGATCTCGCGCAGCACCTCCTGTGTGACGGCGATGCCGTTGACCCGTGCGGCGCTGCGCCCGGTCGTGCGTATCTCGCGCGAGAGCGAGACGTAATCCCCGTTGGAGTCGCCCAGCAGGTCTTCGCGTTGGAGTAGGGGCAGCACCAGCCCACGGCTGAACCCGCGCAGGGCAAACACGCCTTCGATGCTGGCTTTGTCTGCCCCGCTGCGGATAAAGCCCGGGTCGGCCTTGCCCCCCAGCAGCAGCTCTACCGCATCGATGATGATGGATTTGCCCGCGCCGGTCTCGCCTGTGATGACGTTGAGGCCCGCGCTGAATTCCAGCTCTAGGTGGTCGATGATAGCGAAATTATGGATTCGCAGTTCTTCGAGCATCGCACGCCCCATCCGTATGGTTATTTATATTCAAAGCGCCGATAAATTAGGCCGGCGATGATGCCGACCAGCACCAAGGTGCTCAGGCTCAGCGGCCTGCCTGTCAGCAGTGTGCCCAGCAGGCCACCCAGCAGCGCAGCGCCGCCCGCTACCCATGGGGTGATGCGCGCCCGCCGCCGCCCGACCGCGCGAAAAGCTGCCTCGCCCAGTGCGCCGCCGGCCACAATGCCGACGAAAAAGGCCGCCAGAAAGAACGAGGCGATGCCGGTCAGTGCGCCGATAAAAGCCACTGCGCCCGTCCCAAGCCCGCTGACCACCCCAGCGATGACCGTATCGTTGGGCGTGCCGGTGAAAAACTTGTTATCCACCTGCCGCACGCATTCGCGGCAGCGATACCCCACCGGCGTCAAGACCGCGCATTGGGCGCACATATAGCGCTGGCATTTGTTGCAGCGCAGGCCGGTTTCACGGTCGGGGTGGACGGCGCAAAAAGTCAGTTCTTCGCTCATCTCGATCCTGTCAACTTTCTTCGCCTCGCCCACGCTGCACGCGCGGTTCAAAGCGGTCTAACAACGAACGATAAAAATAGCTGCGTTCCCGCATCCGCACAAACTGGCTGACGTGCTGACTGGCTTGCACGCGCACACAGTCCCCGGGCAGCAGCTCGGCCACAAACCCGCCGTCTGCGCTGATGGCAAGCGCGGTGCGGTTGGCCGATGACGGCAGCACATCCACGCGCGCCCCTTCGCTCAGCACCATCGGGCGATCCATGCTGAGATGCGGGGCTGCCGGCACGACAAGGATATTCTTGAGTTCTGGCGGCAAAATCGGGCCGCCACAGGCCAGCGCATAGGCGGTCGAGCCGGTGGCCGTCGAGATGACCAGTGCATCGGCATTGTACGTGGTTGTCCAGTGCCCGTCGATGTGGGTTTCGAGCTGGATCATCCGCCCGACCACTTCGCCGCTGACCACGATGTCGTTGAGCGCCGTGGCGCTGGCGCGCACCTGCCCATCACGCAGCACCTCTGCCGACAGCATCATGCGCTGCTCCACCCAGAAATCACGCACCAGCAGGCGCGATTCGTATTCTGGCCACAGGTCTGGGGTGCGCACCTCGGTCAAAAAGCCCAGCTGGCCCATATTGACCCCCAGCACCGCCACCCCAAAGGCCGCACAGGCCCGCGCAGCGCGCAGCATTGCCCCGTCACCGCCGATGGCCACCGCCAAGTCGACCGTGCCTAACATCGATTGTACGCCACCTTCTGTCCATTCGGTGGCGACCTGTGCATCAATGCCGCGCTGGCGCAGGCTGCTGGCGATGTGCTCTGCCACCGGAAAACTCGGCGGGCGCAAGGGGTGTGCCAACACGCCAATCCGCTGAACGTCACTCACACTGTGCCTCGCCTTCGCCGGTTGCCGCCCATCTATCCCCTTGAGTCTACCCCCCATATGCGCCGGTCTCAAGCCCCATGGGCAAAACGCTCATCACGCTCTATGATAGCACACTCGTTCTTATTTCGGGATGCAAACTTTTCTTATTAAACACTTAACAAAACTGACCGCAACTTTTGGCCGATTTTGCCGGCGTTATCGGTGTAAGGGCTGCATGATGCGGCTTGTGTGTTCTCAATCGTTCGTTGTGTGGAGTTAGACAGGAGTGTTTGGTGATGAGCATGGTTCAACGCATTTTGAGATGGGGAGCACTGCTGGCATTGGCGCTGACAGGCGCGATGCTGAGTGGTGCGCAGGATGTCCCCGTGGGCGGGCCGACCGCCTCGGGGAAATATGAGGGGGTTTTGGAAGACCTCAGCGGCGACATGTTGACGGTGTCGGGGCTGGTGTTTGACATTGCCGGTGTGACGCTGGATGATGACGTGGCATGGGCGCCCGGCACGGCGGCCTCAATCCGCTTTAGCGCCAGCGGCGGGGTGCTGACCGGCCTGTATGTGGATGATGCCGATGGTGAAGATGTCGGTGAGGGCTATCTGGTGGGGGCACTGGAGGCATTGGACGAGACCAGCGCGGTCGTCGGCGGCCTGACGTTTGACATCACGGCCTTCAGTGCCGCGCAGGCCGATGAAGACAACCCCGAGGTGTTTGCGATCGGGCAGGTGGTGGCCATCGAATTTGTGTATGCCGATGGGGTGTTTGCGGCCAAAGAGGTTGAGACGTGGCGCGCACCGGATGCGGATGACACCGAAGATGACGAGGTTGATGAGGGCGATGAGGGTGACGAGGGCGAAGATGACCCCGCTGATGAGGACGAAGGGGAGATTGACGACGAAGAGGACGATGCCCCTTGGTATCTCACCATCACCGGTGTGCTGGAGGCCTATGATGGCCAGACCCTGACCGTCAGCGGGCTGGTGATTGACCTGACCTATGCGGTGATTGACGATGATGATGACCTGCTTATCGGTGGGTATGTGACGGTGGTCTTTGAGGACGTGAACGGGCAGGCGGTGGCGGTGTTTGTCATCCCACACGGCATGGAGGATGAAGACGAGTCCGACGACGACATGATCGATGATGAAGAGGATGAGGTGGACGATGTGTGTGATGACCCCGAAGGCTGGTATGAGTATGAGGTGCGGCGCGGGGATACCCTGAGCGGGATCGCGACGGCAGCGGGCATGACGGTGGCCGACCTGATGGCCGCCAACTGCCTGACCAGCACGATGGTTATGGTGGGGCAGGAACTGTATGTGCCGGTGCAGATTACGTCTGGCGGCGGCTCGGCCTATACCGATGACGACGATGATGAGGATGACAACAGCGACGATGAGGATGGGCAGGATGACGATGAGGAAGACGATGACGAGGAGGATGACGATCAAGACGATGAGGACGACAGCAGCGAGGATGATGAGGACGACGACAGCGAAGATGGGGACGACGACTAGGCGTTAGTGCTTAGTGCCCCAACCGTTCAACGCCCCTGCCGAGACGCGCCGGCAGGGGCGTTTTGTGCGCTGCGGCATCGGCTAATTGCCGACGTCTGCGCGGCGCAGAAAGCGCGCGCGGGTGGCGGCGGTGGCGGCCAACTGCTCTGCCGAGAACTGTGACCAGAAGGCGGTGGGGCTGACCACGCGCCCAGTGTTGGTCTGTGCATAGCGGTTGAGGATGCCAAAGAACGCCTCGCTGCCGAGGTCTTGGCGCATCTGGTGCAGCATTCGCACCCCGTTGAGATAGACCGCGTTGATATAGGCGCGGATGGTCGTAAATTCGTAGACGGTGCTGTCCACAAAGCCGTCTGGCGCATACTGCTCGATGCGGAAGTTCCACCACCAGTCTGCAAGGGTGGGGTAGAACTGCTCGATAAACGCATACTCGCTGTAGGTAGACAGGGCTTCGTCCAGCCATGGGGTCAGGGCGGCGTCGCTGCCCACCTGCGTATACCACCACTGATGCGCCACCTCGTGGACGGTGATGAGCATCAAAAAGCCCTCGGGCTTGCCGGCGTACTGCTCGAACCATGTGGTGCTGACGAAGGCAAAGCCGCTGAACTCCATCCCATCAGGGAAGTCGCCCTGAACGATGACCATCCGCTCATAGGGGTATGGGCCGTAGAGCTGAGAGAACAGCTCCAGCGAGCGCACCGTGACAGCGAGGGCATGGCTGCCGGCTTCGACAGCGCCCGGCGGCGCTTGGGTGGGTGTGCCGTTGAGGGTGTAGACCTCGACCTGCACGCCGTCCAGCGTCAGCTCGCTGAGGCGGGTGAAATCGGGCGACAGGCTGATGGAATAATCGCGCGCGCGGGCCAGTTTGCCGGTGTAGCGCCCGTTGCCAAAGTCTTCCACCGTGCCCGGGGCGGCCAACAGCCATGAGTCATCAGCCACGCGCAGCGCAAGCTCCCAATCAGCGATGTCGAGCACGTTTTGCTCGCCGGCAAAGAATGCCTCGCGCGTCACCCAACCGCCGCTGGCCCGCACGGCCACCGTGGGCAGCCAATGGCCAAGGTTGATTTGCCGTGTTGAGCGCCCAAAGTAGCCTTTGAAGGCCTCGACGCCGTTGGCCACTGCCGGCACGCTGAGCGAAAAGCGCAGCGTAACCTCGGTGGAGCAGCCGGGCGGCAGCGGCTCGGTCAGGGGCACGGTCAGGCGTCTGCCGGTGATGCTGGCGCTGCCAGCGGTTGGGCCTTCCACCGCGTCCAGCTTAAAAGCGCCTTGCCAATAATTCGGCTCGACGTTAAAGACGATGTCATTGAGTGGCACACTGCCTCGATTGAGATAACGGGTGGTCTGTATCACCCGCGCGCTGAAGTCTGCCGGCGTGATTTCGGCCTCGACTCGGTGCAGGGTGGTCGGGGCGTCGTCGGGCAGGGCGCAGGGGTCTGTGACGGGCGTGGCGGTGCTGGGGGATTCGGTGGGGCGCTGGGGGGTGGCCGTGGCGTTGGAGCTGGCCGGGGCGAGGGTGGAGATGCGCGCGCCGAGGGTGGGGATGGGCGATGCCGCGGCCAGAAAGGTGGTCGCGGTTGGGCGGGGGGTGGGTGCTGCCGCTGGCGACAAGTTGCAGGCACACGTCAGCAGCATGAGCGCAATCAGCAGGGACATCAGCGGGGTTCTGGGGGGAGGGATATGGGTCATCATGCGCCAGAGTCTACCACATCCCGCCCGCCGCGCAGTGGGCGCATTCATGACGCTCTACGGCAAAAAAGTCCCTGCTGGTGAGCACCAGCAGGGACTGGAACGGTGGCTGTTGGCTTAAAAGAAGCCGCGCCGGCTGTAGCGCTCCTCGCGGAAGGGGTCACCGTAGTTGTGATAGCCGTTGACCTCCCAAAAGCCGGGTTTATCGGTGGCAGACAGCTCTAGGCCGCGCACCCACTTGGCCGACTTCCAGAAATACAGATGCGGCACCAGCGTGCGCACTGGCCCGCCGTGTTCGGGGTCAAGCGGCTGATTGTCGAAGCGCAGGGCCAGCAGGACGTCGTCGCGCAGCATGTCGGCCAGCGGGACGTTGGTGGTATAGCCATAGTCGCAGTGGGCGATGACGTGTTGGGCGGTCGGCTTGATGCCGGCCAGCTCGGCCAGATGCTTAAACTGCACCCCTTCCCACACCGTGTCAAACTTAGACCAGCGGGTGACGCAGTGGATGTCGCAGGTCTGTGTGACGCGCGGCAGCTGCTGAAACTCTTCCCAGCTCCAAGTCAGCTCGCGCTCGACCTCGCCAAACACCTTCAGAGTCCATGCCGCGGGGTTAAACTTGGGGGTTGGGCCATAGGTCAGCACCGGAAAGTCTTCGGTCAGGGTTTGGCCGGCGGGCAGGCGTCCGGCGGCGCGCATTTGCTCTTCGCGCTCGCGGCGCGTTAATTGGGACATGGCGTGATTTCTCCATTCGCTTGTACTGCGCTTATTGTATCGCGGGTTGCCGTGGGTGGGATGAGACTTGCCTCAGAGTCGGGGGTGGGGCGGCGGCGCGCAAGGAAGAATTCGTCCTTTTCCATCACCACTTGCCAGTCGGGATGGGTGCGCAAGGCCTCTGCCAGTGGGGTGGTGGCGGTAATCAGCACGGTCTGGACGCGGCAGCGTTCCAGCCACGCTTCCCAGCCATCTTCCGCTTTGCGGATGCTGTTGTAGTCAAGGAAAAACTCGTCATACAGGTCGGCGCGCCCGTCCATAAAGACCGGATAATCCGGCGCAAACAAGATGAGATAGCCGCCCCAGCCATAGTCGTTGAACAGCGTGTTCTGCAACCCCTCGGCCCGCATGACACGCAGCGCCTCGGCAGGGTACAGGTCTTCGATGCGCGCCTGCACGCGCGCGGGGTTGGTCTGCACCACATAGAAAAACACCGTCAGACTCAACAGGGCGGCCAACAGCGCCCCGCGCAGCAGGGCGGTGCGGGGTGCTGCATCATCCACGATGCGCAAGCGTCCAGTGTCTTCCAGCCAGCGCCCAACCGCCGTGCCAAGGATGACGCCGGCCATCAGGCCAAACATCGCCACCATCCGCCCGCTGGTCAGCGCCCAGAGGCCAAAGCCCACCACAATCAGCAGCTCGGCGGGGTTATAGAAGCGCCGCGCCGCCCGCAACATCAGCGGGGTGGCTGCCAGCAGAATCCAGAACGGGAGGTAGCCTTTTTGACTCAAGCTCGGCGCTTTCCATTCGTTGATGTAGCTCCGAGCGGCTTGTGTGAAGGTGTCCAGCAGCACATACAGCTGGTCAAGGCCGTAGGGATTAATCAGCAGCACCGGCACGCTGGCCAGCAGCCAAACGGTCAGGCGGCGCAGATAGGCGGGGTCGCCGCCGCTTTTGCGCCAGAGCTGCCATGCCTCGCCAGCCCATGCCGCCCCACCGATGATGAACAGCATAAACCAACTGCCATGCAGGTTGACCCACAGCAGGCTGATGAGCGGCAGCGCCCATAACCTGCGCCGCCAGCGCACGGTGATGCCAAAAACCAGCAGACCGAGCAGCTGCATCGCCAGCTGTGGGCGTGCCAGCCATGTGAACTTGGCGGTGTAGAACCCCAGCAGCAGGATGACCGCGCGCGCCAACGGATGACCTGCGGTCAGGCGGTGGGCCAGCGTGGCGATGCCCAGCACATACAGCAGCACAAACCACTGATTGCCGGTGTGCCCCATGGTGTTATAAAACCATGCCATCACCGGCTGACTCAGCCACTCGTGATGTGGGCGCAGCACCCCCGGCATGGTGTGGCTGAACATATCGCCGCGGATGACTTGACCGGTCTCCAGCATTACCTGTCCGCTGCGGATGTGCCACCACATATCAGGGTCATACTGGGGCTGTAGGGTCAGTAAGATGGCTACGAATGGCAGGGCAAGGCCAAGGGTGACCGAAAACGACAGTCGGCGGAGCATTGGGCGTTATCCTTGCGGCGGGATGAACCCGCGCGCTTCCAGATAAGCCAGAATCTTGGCCACCGATTCGTCCAGCGAGAGTTGGTCGGTGCGGATGTGGACATCAGGCGCGGCGGGCGGCTCGAACGGGTCGTTGATGCCGGTGAAGTTTTGCACCTCGCCAGCGCGGGCCTTTTTATACCACCCCTTGACGTCGCGCGCTTCCACCACTTCCAGCGGGGCGTCGATAAAGGCCTCAATGTAGTTGGTGACTTCGGAACGCACATGGTCACGCATGGCCTGATAGGGCGAGATGAACGAGCACACCACCCCAACATCATTGCGGCTGAGCAGTTTGGCCACAAAGGTCACGCGCTCAATGTTCTTTTGGCGGTCTTCTTTGCTAAAGCCAAGGTCGCGGGTGAGGCCCTCGCGCACCACATCACCATCAAGGCGCTCGGTGCGAACGCCGCGCGCGCGCAGGCGCTTGTCCAGCTCCAGCGCGATGGTGGTCTTGCCTGCGCCAGACAGGCCAGACATCCACAAAACCCATCCGGGGTGTTGGGTGTTGGTCATAGGGTGTGGTTCTCCTCCCCCATCTATGGGGGTGATTATGATGTTAAGCCTCCCGATTGTACGACGGTGGGGACGTGTCTGTCAGGGTTGGCGTGTTATAGTTGTTACCGCTGTGTGACCAACCGCTGTGTGCGCCGCTGGCGCGGGGAGAAGACCATTTATGCCTGCCGATACCCACGCTGTTCATTTCGAGGTTGCCGGCGCGCTGCGCGTCGGGGTGTATTATACCGCTGGCGACGGGCCTGCACCGCTGGCGCTGATGCTGCACGGCTTTCCGGGGTCAGAGAAGAACCACGACCTTGCGCAGGCGCTGCGCGCGCTGGGATGGCACGTGCTGGTGCTGCATTTTGGCGGGGCATGGGGCAGCGGCGGCCTATATGACCTGACGCAGCACCCTCAGGATGCGCAAGCTGCGCTCGATTTTGCCTTGTCTGACCGCGCACCTGCTCCGGTTGATGTCCGCTCGATTGCGGTTATTGGCTACAGTATGGGCGGGCGGGCGGCTTTGATAGCGGCCCATGCCGATGAGCGCATCGGGGCGGTGGTCTCGATGGGCGGCTTCAGCGATTTCAGCGACACGCTGCTGGAATCGAGCTTTTTTGCGCCCTCGCTGCCGTTTTTGCATGGCGCGACGGTGGAGGGCTTAACCGCGCAGTTTGGCGTTTTGGCGCGCACGCTTCAGCCCTATGAGGCGGCGGCGGCCATTGCCCCGAGGCCGGTCTGGGTGGTGCATGGGACGGCGGATGAGGTCGTGCCTTATTATCATGCGCCGGCGCTGGCCGCTGGCGGCTCACACATCCAGCTGCTGCCGATTGAGGGGGCAAATCACACCTTTGCCAGCCATCGCGCACCGCTGATTGAGGCGGTGTGTGGGGCGCTGCAAGCGTGGCGTGCCCGATAAAACCTCAGCGGGCGCACGGGTTTTGCGCTAAGCTGTGCTGTATTGATGTGTGACATCGGATCGGTCTGGAGGGTGCTGATATGCGCCGCATAATGATAGTACTTTTGCTGTTGATGGGTTCGACATGGGGGGTGATGGCCCAGAAAAGCGGTGAGGACACAAAACCCAAGCCTGTTGGGCAGACGCCGCCGGCCCTGCCGCAGTCGGTGGAGGACTGGCTTCGGTTGAGCGACTCGGAATTTTTCGCAGCGCTGCAAGCCCCGGGCGGCCTATCTGTTTTCTTCAATCAGGTCGTTCCCGAATTTCTGACGCGGGAATGGGAAGGGTCACGCTTTAGCGCCTTTGGGGACGAACTGACCACCGCGCTGGAATCGCCGATTGTGCGCATCGTGGCGGCACTGCTGGGCTTTTTGCTGCTCAGCTTTCCGCATCGGTTGTACTGGGCGAGCTGGTTATTCATCGGGATGGTCGCTGGCGCGGTGGTGGTGCAGACCAGCCTTGCCAACGAGGTGCTGATGGCGGTTTTTCCCAACGAGGAAATCCTGCGCATCAGCGTCGTCGGGATTGTGGTGGCCTTTGGCTTAACAGCGGTGTCGGTTGGCTTTACGTTGGGGTTCTTCACGTTTTTTGCGGTGGTTCTGGCTGGCGGTGTTGCAGGGGCGCTGCTGGCAGCCAATGCATTCAACGGCGGCTATGTAGACCTCAGCAACCCGATTGTGACTGCGCCTGCGGTCATCCTTGGGGTGTTGATGGCAGTGGCGCTGGGGCGTGGGCAGCGGCTGTTGGCGGCTTTTGTCGGCGGTGGGCTGCTGGCCTTTAGCCTTGGGATTGCGCCGGTTTTTGGGGTGATGCTGGGCGTCATCAGCGTGGTGGTGATGGTGATGCGCACCCGTTATCGCGGGGCGCTGCGCCGCCAGCCGCTGGCCAGCCTTGAATTGAGCGAAGGGCAGGTCAATCTGGAAGGGCAAAAGCGCACTCACCGCACCGGTACCCCTCAGTCGCCGGTCAAGATGATGCGAGACAGCTCTGATGACTCGCCGATAGGTGGGTTTTAGCCAGCTATCCGTGTTATGGATGGTCGGGCGCGCTGCAACCAGCCTGACCATCCGACCTGTGCCCGAGTTGTGTTACAATGATTACAAAAGCCAAACACAAACCGAGGGCGACATGTTCGAAAACTACAGCATTGCACAAGACCTGCGCGAGGCGCAGGCCATGACCGACTCGCTTGAATCATATCTGAAGCAAGATCAGCTGTATGGCAGCGTGGGCGGGGGGTTTTTCACCGCGGGGCGGATGCCGGCGCTGACGGTTGGGTCTTTGGTGATGCGCCTGCGCCGCCTCAATCTGCTGATGCCGCAGTTGGATGACAAGCAAATCGCCCAATTGGGGGCAATCAGCGCCGCGCACGAGCAGATTCGGCGTGAGTGGCGGCATCATTACGAAGAAAAGCTGAAGCGTGAGGCCAAAAGCCGACTCGAAGCCATGCGCCCATTTTTTGAGGAGGCCAAAGACCCCCAGCTGGCCAGCCGCGTCTATGGCCCGGAGGCGCTGCGCCGCACCATCGCCGAGGAATGCTTGACCACGCTGGAGAGTCTCAGTGTCGATACCGCTGACCTGCGCAAATTGGCCCGCGCCACCGATGGGCGCTTGCGCGGGTATGTGGCGGCAGCCCCGTTTCGTTGGGATGCGCAGCTGCGTGAGGTGTATCCGCCTCAACCGTTTTGGTGGCTGCACAGCGCGCCGCCTGTACCAGAGCGCTCCTAAGGCCTGATGGACTGGTGGGGGGCTAACCAAAGGGGGCAGCCTCGATACAATTGGGGATGGGTGGGTGCTTATGTCGCCGGCCCGATGACCGATTGCTCACAGCACAGGAGACCCGCATGACTTACAGCCCACAGGACGCTGTCGCCCGCCTGCGCGACTTTCCCGCCCAGCTCACCGCGTTGGTTGGCCACCTGACCGATGCCGAGCTTGACCACAAGATGCCGGGCGAATGGACGGTGCGGCAGATTGTGCATCATTTGGCAGACAGCCATATGAGCGCGGTCTTTCGCCTGAAGCTGCCGCTGACCGAGGACGGCGCGCACTTCATGACCTATGATCAGGATGCCTTTGCCGAGCTGCCCGATTATGCCCTGCCCATCGAGCCGGCGCTGATGCTGCTCAACGGCATACATACACGGCTTGTCGCCCTGCTGGAGGGGCTGACCTCCGAACAATGGGAACGCACCGGCACGCACCCAAATTGGGGCGTGGTCAGCGTGGCCAACGTGGCATCCCGCTATGCCGTGCACTGTGATGTGCACATCGAGCAAATCACGCGCGTGTTGGCCTATCGCCCATAACGCATCTCTGTGCCCTATTTGTGACAATCATCACAAATAGGGCCGTTGTTCGTCACCCACCCGTACGGCGCTCCGCCCCCGCGCCCCGCAGATGGTGGTACAATACACACGATGGACACCCAACGAGTATTGATAAGCGCTTATGCCAGATACGCTGACCGGCGTTGTAGAACGCATTACGTTTCGCTCTGATGAGAGCGGTTATACCGTGCTCAAGCTGAAGCCCGACCGGCGCGTGCGCGAGGCCGAGGCCAAGGATGGCACGGTAGCGGTTATTGGGGTGATGCCGCAGGTGGCCCCGGGCGAGTCGCTGGAGTTAACCGGCGCGTGGGTGGATGACCAGCGCTATGGCCGGCAGTTTCGGGCCGAGACGGTGACGCCGGTGCAGCCTAATTCGTTGGACGGCATCCGACGTTATCTGGCCAGCGGCATTGTGCAGGGGATTGGCGAGGCCACCGCCGACAAAATCGTCAAGCATTTTGGGCGTGACACGCTGGATGTGCTCAACCGTGAGCCGGCCAAGCTGATGGACGTGCCGGGCCTCAAGCCTCAGCTGGCCGAAAAGCTGGTGCAGGCGTGGCAAGAGAACGTCGGCACGCGCCAGACCTATATCTTTTTGCAAAATTATGGCGTCACACCCAAGATGGCCAAGCGCATCCATGACCATTTTGGCACGCAGGCCATTGAAGCGGTGCAGAAAAACCCTTATACGCTGGCCGACGAGGTGTTTGGCATCGGCTTTTTGAAGGCCGATCAGATTGCGCGCAACATGGGCCTTGCCACCGATGCGCCGTATCGTTTGCGGGCTGGCCTTAATTACACCCTGAACCAGCTGGCCAGTGATGGTCACACGTGTTATCCGCGCCCGCTGCTGCTGAAAGCTGCGCTGGAGCTGCTGGGCCTTGGCGAGCCGCAGCTGCGCCTGCTGGAAGAGGCACTCGAGGCGCAGCTGCGCTTTGGCGACCTTGAAACCGACAGCCTTATGCTGGATGGTGTGCCGACCGAGCTGGTGTATCTGCCGTCATATATCGCGGCTGAGCGCAGCGTGGCGCGCAGCCTCAAGCTGATGCGCCTGACCCGTTCAAAAATCCAGAAAGACCACGCCAAAACCGATTGGCCCAAGCTGTTGGCCAAGCTGTCCGAGCGCGACCATGTCGGCCTGAGCGACCAGCAGAAAGGCGCGGTGCAAGCCGCCCTGACCGAAAAAATCTCAGTGCTGACCGGCGGCCCGGGCACAGGCAAAACCACCACCCTCAAGATGGTGATTGCGGCCCTGAAAGAGAAAAAGCACAAGGTCTCGCTGTGTTCACCCACCGGGCGCGCCGCCAAACGCCTTGCTGAGGCCACCGGCGAAGAAGCCTACACCATCCACCGCTTGCTGGGCTATTCGCCAGACGGTGGGTTTGGCACAGATGAGGATGCCCCGCTCAAAACGGAGATGGTGGTGGTGGATGAGGCGTCGATGCTGGATGTGCAGCTGTTTGCGGCGCTGCTGCGCGCCATCCCGCCCGAGGCGCACCTGCTGCTGGTCGGTGACATCGATCAGCTGCCCAGTGTGGGCGCGGGCAACGTGCTGCGCGACGTGATTGACAGCGGTATGGCGCATGTCACCCGCCTACAGACGATTTTTCGGCAGGACGAGGGCAGTCACATCACCCTGATTGCGCATCAAATCAATCAGGGCCAGATGCCCACCTTGCAAAACCAGTCCAAAGATGTGTTCTTCTTCAGCATTGAGGACGACCTTGAAGAGGCCGCCCAGCTGGTGGTGGACATCGTGACCGAGCGCATCCCGCGCCGGTTTGGCCCAGAGGCATCGGCACAGGTGCAGGTGCTTGCCCCGATGTATCGTGGGCCGCTGGGTGTCGACCGCCTGAACCGTGACCTGCAAAAAGCGCTGAATCCGCAGGGGTGGGACAGGCCACACAAAAAAATCGGTGAGCGTGTCTTTTTGGTGGGCGACAAGGTGATGCAGACGCGCAACAACTATGAACTAGACGTGTATAACGGCGACATCGGGCGCATCGCACACATCGACACGGTCGAGAACGTGTTTGAGGTGGTCTTTGATGGCCGAGTGGTGTTTTATGAGCGCGAGCATCTCGAAGACCTCGTGCTGGCTTATTGCATCAGCACCCACAAGAGTCAGGGGTCAGAATACCCGATTGTGGTGATGCCGGTGGTCACCCAGCACTATATGATGCTTCAGCGCAACCTGTTGTATACCGCCATCACCCGCGCCAAGACCGCGGTGGTGTTGGTGGGCGACCGCCAGCGCAAAGCGGTGCGTATCGCGGTCAATAACAACAAGGTGACCGAGCGTTATTCGGGTTTGCTGACCCGTCTGAAGGAGGCGATCGCATGATGAACCCGTGCAGTAATCCCACCCACACATCCGAGCCGGTCACCGTGATTGTGCATCGTAAAATCAAGAAAGGCAAAGAGGCCGAGGCTGAGGCATGGCTTCATGGGGTAAGCAAGGTGCTCGAAGCGTATGAGGGGGCGCTGGGCGTGGAGGTGATTCGGCCCACTGACCCAACCAACCCCGAATACACCTATATCTATCACTTTGCCGATTATGAATGCCTGAACGCATGGCACGAGTCGGCAGACCGGCGCGAGTGGCTGGAGCGCAGTCAGGCCTTTATGGCCGAGCCGCCGCAGTATGAAGAACTGACCGGCCTTGAGTTCTGGTTTACCCCGCCCGAAAACGGCACTCACCACCCGCCCAAGCGCTGGCGTCAGCTGTTGGTGAGCTGGGCAGCCCTGACGCCGCTGTCGTTTATCTTGTCGCACACCCTACTGCCGGTCTTGCGCGAGGTGTTCCCCGGTGCGTCACTGGTTCACACCATCATCAACCTTGGGGTGCTGCTGTGGATTGCCAGCTATCTGCTGATGCCGCGCGCCAACAAGCTGGCTAGCGGGTTTTTGCACCCCAAACACAGCTGACCGCTGGCAGGCGCACTCTGGCAGGGGGCAGGGTCGGCGGTTAGAATGAACCGATAACCCCCGCATGTCGGGCACAATGACACGAGGAAATTCGCCCCCCATGGCTATTGATTACATCATCGACTATCCGTGCGCCGCCAAAGATGCGCTGTCCACGCAGGGCATTGTGGAGCGGTTGAAAGGCGAAGCCCGCGCGCGCGCCATCATTCACCTGTTCCGCAATGCCGGTGATGACCGCCCCCCTTCAGAGATGGGCTTTGAGTTCACGCGCAGCACCCCCGAAGGGGTGGACGAGAACCGCGTGATTGTGGTGCAAGACCTGCTGGATGCCGCCGCCGACCTGCAACCGCACGAGGCGGCGTGCGCCACCTGTCCGGCCAACCGCGCCGGTCAGCGCTTTGGCTGTATCGGGCATATCGAGTACCCCTTGAGCGGCAAAGGTGAGGCGTGGCTGCTCGATCAGCTGCCGCCACCAGACGACACGCTGGTTTGGCTGCTGCTGAAAAAGGGCGTCGAGGAGTTTAAATATGACGGCACATCGGTTGCCCCTCTGCGCGCACAGACCTCCTCATATTTTGAGGATAACGCGCCGGCTATCCGTGCACTGGGGGAGTTCACCATCGACGCCAATCAGATGTTTGAGATGATGTTTGTGCTGCGCGACGGGGCGATTTATCCCAATCATGCCGCGATTTTGCTGCTGTTTGCCAACGCCATCACGCGCGAGGTGGAGGCCGAGACCCTGATGAAACTGCACCCCGCCCCACCTGACGCGCGCGAGCGGTTTGCCTTTCGCCATGCGCCACAGCCCGATGATGATGAGACGGTGCGGCAGCTGAAGGCGTTCTTACACAGCTTGTGGACGGGCTGGATGCTTGGCCTGCGGGTGCTGGTCGATTCATAGGCGGAGTGGGGCGAGGCCGCCCGTTTGTCTATCGCCATACACAAACATGACTCATCCCGAAGTTAAGGGGTGAGGTAGAAAACAAAAGACCTTTCGGGTAAGCTGAAGTTTCCACACAAACAGCGACAC
>DAOUCZ010000104.1:0-31296 GCA_034431675.1 Anaerolineae bacterium
GTTTACGTCTTGCTTTATCCCTGCTCTGGCTTGCTTATCCTGACCCTATCCCTTTGCCCTTACAACAAACTTTGGGATGAGTCATGTTTGACCCTACCAGAAAATTTGAAGCGACTGCCCTAAGGATAGGGCATCTTCAGGTGTTGGAAGGTATGCGATAGGATGACCGTCCCCTATCGCGCTCACTGAATAGGGGACATATCAAGGAAGACCATCAGGGTGGTGTGGCGGTTGATGTAGACCTCAATCTGGGCAAGGCGGGCCTCGCTGAGCACGCTGAGGCCGTCCATCAGCAAGGCGATGCGCCGCCCATACAGCAGTGCCGGCAGGTGCGCGCTGAGGTCGCCGATTTCGTCTGCGATGAATTGTTCCAGCCCGTCACCGCTGCGCCAGCGGGTCATATCCAACACCATCGGGATGGGTTGGGTGGGATCGGCGGTGGCGCGGGTGTTGAGGTGCTGGGCGATGGCCCACAGCGCCGACATCCCATAGGTGCGGTCATCCCCCATCAGCACCGCGCGGCGCAGCGCAAGGGCCGATTGGCCCGCGGCGTCGGGGTGCTGGCGGGGGGCGTTTTTCCAATCAGGGGTGTCTTTTTGGGGCAGGCGCTGGCCCAGCGGGATGACGCGCACGCGGTCATCGGCGTGGGTCAAGCTGCCCATCTCAGCCATGGCGTCGATGCGCTCTGCGGCCACGCGGTTGATATACAGCAGTTCCAGTGCGCGCGGGTCGAGCGGCATCACAGCTGGCGCGGTGTCGGCGGCCTCTTCGGCGGGGAGAGGCATCGGCTCGGCCTGCGGGGCGGGCTTGGGGCGGCGGGCCATCACAATCACGGTGTAGATGAGCGCCAGCACCATCACCGCACCGGCCATCAGCGGCAGGGTCAGCATCAGGTCGGCCACCGAGACCTGCGGCGGATTGTCGATGGTGTTGACGGCGGTTGTGCCGGTGTTGATGGACGTGGTAATCAGCAGCAGGGCGGCGATGGCAAAGGTCGTCACCACGCCGACCAGCCCGATGGCATAGCCCGAGAGGGCGGGTTTTTTGTGCGGGGCGCGGCTTTGGGGCGGCAGCATGGGCTGTGGTGCTGCTGATGGCAGCGGCGCGGCGGGCGCAATCGGCTTGGGCGGCGGGGCAGCGCGCAAATCGTCGAGCGCGGAAGACGCTTCTTCGCTGTCCGGTTCGGCTCGTTCGCTCGATTTGGCTTGTTCATCCCGATCGCGCCGACGGGCCGGCGCAGGGGTCATCGGCTCGGGCGGCGGGGGCGGTGCAGCGCCAAAGATCCCCCTGCCGACCGGCGCAACCATGCCGGGGGGCATCGCGGGCACATCGGCTATCGTGGGCTTGGGCGGGATATAGGCGCGTGGGGCGGGCAGTGTGCCCAACAGCCGGGTCAGGCCGGCGGGATAATCGCCGTGCATCACGATGACCTGCCGGTCAATCATCTGGAACGGCACATCGGTTGGCTCGGCCATCACCGGATAAATCGGCTTGCCGAGGTTGTCGGCATATAAATATTCGCGCTGAACCCAGCGGCTGACGTTGGCGGCGGCGCTGACCACGCTGACGAAGGCATACGAGTTGCTGATGCCGTCGGCAATCGAGCGCACCCACTCCGAGCCGCCTTTGATGCTCATCTTGTCAATCCACACCGCATGACCGCCGTTTTGCAGGTCGCCAATCAACTGCTCGGCAAAGTCGTTATCCTGATGCGAGTAAGAGATGAAAACCGTAGGGGTGCGCTCGGCCAGCGGGGTCTCATAGCTTTGCAGCGGGTTGAGCGGTTTGCTGGTGGGCATGGCCGGCACGGTTTGTGTGCCGGTCGGCTTGGCCGCGTCGGCACAGGTGGTATTGAGCAGGGGCACGAGTCGGTCGATTTCGGTTTGGGCCTCTGCCGGCGCGATGATGCGCACCGACGACAGCAGCTGGGCCAGCGCGTGGGCTTTTTTGTTGGGCAGGCATCCGGCTTCCAGCAGCGCGGTGATGGTTTGCGTGAGGATGATGATGGGCTGACCGTCCAGCGTGCGCAGCTGGTTATAAAGGCGCGGCTCTGCCAGATAAAACGCCTGAGCAAGCCACGCCGAACGCTCGTCCGGAGTGAGCCAACGCGGGAGTAGGACTTGGGTGGCGCGGGGAATCAGGTCATCAGGCAGCATGGGAACAAAACAAGGCTTATCAACGTATAGATAAAAGTGTGCTTAATGTTGGATAGTACCATGTTTTGATTCGTTTGTCCGTAGACTGCACGTTGGGCAAGCGCCGCGTGAAAGGGTCAGGACAGGTCACAGGTAGGCTGTGCGGCATAAAACCGTGTGGTAGCCGCGCGTGAATTTGATGTACTATCTCACTTGGAACTCATCCAACCAGCCAGAACCGAGCAAAGACGAACCATATGAGCGACTTTGAACTGGATTTGAACGAGAACAACGGCAAGCCCGCCCCGCGGCGAGGCGACCCGTCTCTGAGTCGGCGGGCGCGCCCGCGCGGCATGGTGCAGCAGCTGACCACGGTGCTGATGCGCCCTGTGCTGTTTTTTCAGACCCTTGCGCCGGCCAGCGACTCGCGCCAGTGGGTGCTGGCCGCCCTGCTGATTGTGGCGTTGGTGGGGGTGGCCCACGTGCGCTATGTGGCGTTGGGCAGTGCTGGGGGCAGTCCGGTCACCGGCGCGCCGATTGACATGGGCGGCGGCGATTTTGGCGGCGGGGGCGGTGATTTTGGCGGTGTGCCGCCGGGCTTTGACCCATCAGGCGGCGGGGGCGGTGTGACGGGCGGTGCGGCTAGCTCCATCACCGACGACCTGACTCTGGCCCTGCTGGCCGGCGCGGACATCGTGCTGGGCTGGCTGATTTTGACCACCCTGCTGCTGATTGTGCCGATGGCCAGCGGGCGTGCGCCGCGTGCCGGCTTGGCGCTGCAAGTGGCGGTTTGGTCGAGTGTGCCGCTGGGGCTGATGGCCGTGCTGCAATGGGTGTATTACGCCAGCGGCGGGCAGGCGGGTCAGGCGGGGGTGTCGGGCCTGCTGCCCAACTTTGAGTTTTATACCGGCGCAGGGCCGTTTATGCAGGCGGTTTTGCTGGTTTTGGCCGGCAAACTGACCGTGTTTTGGGTGTGGTCGCTGATGCTGGTGGCATATGGCGCGCGCCATACACTGCATGGGCCGGTCTGGATTGTACCGGTGGTGCTGGTGATGTGGATTGCTGCGCAGGTGCTGCTGCCGGTGGCGTCTGGTGCGGTCAAAGTGCCGGAGGCAGCCCCGATTGATATGGGCGGTTTCCCGTCAGATGGTGGCATGGGCGGTGACATGGGCGGCTTCCCGTCGGATGGTGGGGACATAGATGAAGAAACGGGCGGCGAATCGCTGCGTCCTCTGGATGCGCCGGTGGTCAGCCCGCCGGTTGTCGTCCCTTAGCGGGGGCGAGGTGTGCCGATGGCCACTTCCTCTGCTTCGCGCCCGATGTTTATCGGGCAAGACTTGTTCAAGACGTTTACGCTGGGCCAGCAAGAGGTCAAGGCGCTCGACGGTGTCAGCATCAGCATCCCACAAGGGCAGTTCATCGCGGTGATGGGGCCGAGCGGCAGTGGCAAATCGACGTTGCTGTATCTGTTGGGCGGGCTTGACCGTCCGACGCGCGGGGCGATTGAGGTGCGAGGCCGCCGCCTTGACGCGATGAGCGGTGAGGAACTGGCGGCCTTTCGCCGCGATACCATCGGGTTTGTGTTTCAGGCCTTTCATCTGATTCCGACCATGAACGCCCTACAAAATGTGGCACTGCCCGGCGTGTTTGCCGGTATACCTGCTGACGAGCGCGAGGAGCGTGCTGCGCATCTGCTGGGCCTGCTGCGGTTGGGTGACCGCCTTGACCATAAGCCCAATCAGCTGTCGGGCGGGCAGCAGCAGCGTGTGGCGATTGCCCGTGCTTTGTTCAATAACCCACCGGTGGTGATGGGCGACGAGCCGACCGGCGCGCTCGACAGCAAGACCGGTCAGGAGGTGATGGCGTTGTTTCGTCAGCTTTCCAGCCAGCAGGGCAAGACCGTGGTTATTGTGACGCATGACGACGGGGTGGCGCGCTATGCTGACCGTGTGGTGCGTCTGAGCGATGGTGTCATCGTCGAAGACCGTGCTGGCCAGCGCTATCATCCCGCTGCCAAGCCCGTATCAGCCTCTCCATCTCCTGCCGTGATTAGCAAGGACATTCCCACTCATGAGTAAGACACACCCTGTTTGGTTTAGCGCCTCTGCCGCGCTGCGGCGTGCGCTGGGCGTAGTGATGTTGGCTTTGGTGCTGCTGGGTGCTGGGGCAACCAGCTTGCTCAGCCATGCGCAAGAGACTCCACAGCCGCCGACCCCGCCGCCGGGTCAGCCGCGCCTTGTGGCGCAGAACATCCAGATTCAGCCCCAAACGGTGCGGGCGGGTGATACGTTTGCGATCACCTTTACGGTGACCAATGTGGGCAACCGCACGGCGCTGGCTGGCCTTGTCTCGATTGACACCAGCGGCAAATTCCTGCCCGGTGGGTCAGAGTCGGTGGTGCGCCTGCCCGACCTTGCGCCCGGCACGGCCTTTGTGGTGGCGCTCAATGCGGTGGTGATGTCTGATACCACCGCCGGCCCGAACCTGCTGGGCCTCAAGTTCAACTATACCGACTTCACCGCCGAGCGCTACGAGTCGTCCTCGACCGCCACGGTGCAGGTCTCCAGCCGCCCGCAGTCGTCGCAGGTCACGGTGACCAGCTACAGCATCGCCCCCAACCCGATTAAGCCGGGCCAGCCGGCCACCCTGACGATTGCGGTGACCAACAGCGGTACTGCGCCGGCGCTTCAGGCCCTGCTGCGGGTCAATGGCGGCGAAGGTTCGGTGCTGTTGGCCGGCCCGACGGGCGACAGCTTTCCGCTGGGCGACATTGCCCCGGGCGAGACCAAGACCATCGATGCGGCCTTGACCGTCAGCGCCAATGCCAAGGCCGGCCCACAGCCGCAGGGGGTGACCATCACCTATCTGTTGGGCGGGGAATCGAAAGAGGCCACCGGCAGCTTGACCTTGACTGTGTCGCCAGCAGACCTGCGCGAGGCGCTGATTCTGCTGGACAATTACACCATCGACACTGAGATGCTGGCCCCCGGCGACAGCTTTAATATGACCATGCGGCTGACCAATGTGGGCAAAAGCCGCGCCAACGATTTGCTGGTCACGTTTGGGTTGGTGACCGAGACGGATAGCGGCAGCGGCGGCAACCCGCCGACCACCTCGACCACCTTTGCCCCGTTGGGCACGGGCGGGACGGTGTTTGTGGGCGGGCTGGATGCCCAAGGCGGCCAGACCGAAATCAGCCAGCAGTTTATTGTGGACGGCGGGGTGAAAAGCGGGGTCTACGGCCTGCCGGTCACGCTGCGCTATATCGATGATGCGGGCGAGGTCAAGACGCGCACGCTGAGCGCCAGCTTGATTGTGATTGTGCCGCCGCAGCTGCGCTTTGTGGAGGCTGCGCCGATCGGGCCGGATGCGGTGGTCGGTCAGGCCATCAGCCTTGGGCTGACGGTGATTAACGATGGCAAGAACGACGTGAACCTGCGCACAGTCACAGTCACCGCCGAGAACGGCGAGGTGGTGGAAGGCGCACAGCAGTTTATCGGCACCAAAAAGACCAACGAAGAGGCTGAAATCAGCGCGGTCATCATCCCGTCTGCCGAAGGGCCTGTCACCATCACGCTGACCATCAACTATATTGACGAGTTGAACCGTAACCGGCAAATTGTACGGACGTATGAAGCCAACGCCATCATGATGGAAGAGCCGCCAGTTGACCCGTTTGAGCCGATTGACCCCGGCCCAATGCCCGAGCCGACGCCCCCGCCGGCTGACCCGTCTGAGCTGTTGGGGCGCTTTTTGCGCGGTCTGCTGGGCTTTGGCAGCTAGCAAAAATTAAGGGGCATTGGCGGTGTGCAGCGGCTATACTGTGAGGTGATGCGGTGTAGGGCGATGCTTTACAGCGCACCTTCACACATTCATCATCTGCACACCGCAAGGGAGACAGGGGCATATGGCTATCGAGACACTGGGGGCATACCGCATTGTGTCGCAGGTGGGCAGCGGCGCGTTCGGCGTGGTCTATGAGGGGCATCAGCCTTTTCTTGACCGTCGGGTGGCGCTGAAGACCCTGCGCGATGTGCTGATGGACGACCGCAAGTCGGAGAGCGCCTTTATGGGTGAGGCGCGCACCATCGCACGGCTGCGCCATCCCAATATCGTGACGGTTTATGAGTTTGGGACGGCGCAGGTGAGTGGGCGCGCCACCGCCTATATGGCGATGGAGTTTTTGGCCGGCCAGAGCTTGCATGAGCGCTTGAGCGCTGGCGCGCTGCCGCTCAACAGCGCCTTCGACCTGCTGGATCAGGTGGCCGCCGGCATTGATTATGCGCATGAGCGCGGGGTGATTCACCGCGACCTCAAGCCGGCTAACATCCTGTTTACCGAGCACGGGCAGGCGGTCATCGTCGATTTTGGCCTTGCCAAGCTGATTGAGCTGGCCGGCGCTGGCTCTGGCACGGCGGTTCAGGCCAGCGACTCGCCAGCCGAGAGCACGGTCAGCGGCACACCGATGTATATGTCGCCAGAGCAGCTGTTGGGCCAGCGTGCGACGGCGGCTACCGACCTGTATGCGTTTGCCACCATCGCCTATCAGGTGCTGACGGGCCATCTGCCCTACGAAGAAGACGGCAATCCCAACGTGTTTTTGGAGCGGCTGCACCTTGCCCCGACGCCGTTTAGCCAGCATCTGCCGCAGTATGGCAAAAAGGCCGATGCGGTGTTTGATAAAGCACTCCATCGCGACCCCTCGCAGCGCTACCCGAGCGCACGGGCTTTTGTCAGCGCGCTGGCCGACGTGCTGGTGCCCGACCGCCGGCGTGAGCGCGTGGTGACGGTGGTCGATCCGGCGCAGGCCGAAGCCTTGCGGATGGCGCGTCAGACGCTGCGCGGGTTTATGTGGGGGGTGGTGGCGCTGACGGTGGTGGTGATGGTGATTATCACTGCGCAGTTTTACCGCGGGTTTGCCGATGGCACGCCCGAATTTGTGACCGACGGCCTCGAAATCCGCCCGAAGCTGGAGGGGGAGACCTATCGCACCATCGTGGGGGTGTTCCCCGGCGGGCCTGCCGACCTTGCTGGAATGCGGGTTGGGGATCAGGTGGTGGCCGACCTTGAGACCGACCGCCGCGACGAGGCGGCCAACTACACCATCAACTCGATTAAGCGCTCGATGTACGGCGTCAACTGGCAGCCACAGCTGGGCGACCGTGTGACGCGGCGCGTGTTCCGTGGGGATGAGGTGCTGGACATCACGGTCATCCTTGACCGGGGGACGCAGGCATTGTATGAGCTGGTGGCGTTGGGGATTCCGGGGGTGATGTCGGTGCTGGCGGCGGTGTGGGTGCTGCGTCGCTGGGGCGACGAGCCAAACGGGCAGATGTTTGCGGCCTTGATGCTGGTGCAGGGGTTGGCCTTGGTCTCGACCGGCACAGTCCACGTCAACATCGACTTTGCGCAGATTTCCTTCATGATTTTCTTTGCGCTGATGATTGACTTTATGCTGCGCTTCCCGACGCCGGCGCGGCGCATCATCCCGCGCCGGCTGTGGCTGGTGCGGCTGCTGTATGTGCCGGTACTGCTGCCGGTCTATCAGTTTCTGACGGGTCAGACGGTGCTGATTGGCACGCTGGATGTGGGGTTTACTTTGTTTTTGGTCTACATCGGCATTATGCTGGTGGTGCAGACGCTGAAATGGCTGCGCGTCGATACCCGCCGGTTTAAGGGGGTGTGGGTGCTGCTGGCCGGCAACTATACGATGGGTGCGGTGGGCGCGTTTTCGACGTATCTGGCGATTGCGGGTGCGTCCACACAGCCGCCGTTTGACAATGCCAGCATTGCGCAGCTGGTGCTGTTTGGTGCGCTTTCGGTGGGCGCTGTGTTTTTCACCCTCACGCAGGTGATTGGGTTTCAGATGGTGCAGCGCCAGCTTGGCCCGTCCATCGTCACCACCCCTGCCCCGCCCAGCACCTCGCTGGCGGGCAATTTGTAGCACAAGGCCGGCGGCCATCACAGCCGCGGGTATGGAGGCTGTTTTGTGATGACAGAGCTGTTGAACCTTGCCATCGGCAACCTGCTGCGCGCGCGGGCGCGCTTGATTATGACTGCCGGCGGGGTGCTGGTGGGCACGGCAGCGGTGATTTTGCTGATTAGCATCACCATCGGGCTTCAGCAGGCCGCCGAAAACGACATCGGGGCGAATGCCTCGCTGACCGAGATGTATATCTATCCGGCCTACAACCCCAACCTGCCGTTCGATCAGCTGCCGCAGCTGGATGTGGCGCTGATACGTAAGTTGTATACCATCCCCAATGTGGCGCTGGTTGTCCCGACCAACTATCTGGAGGGGGGCGGCGAGATTGTGGCCGGCAAGTATTATGGCTATGGCAGCGTGCAGGGGGTGGATGCCTCCTTAGTGCCTTATCTGGGGCTGGAGGCGGCGCAGGGCGAAATCAGCCTTGAGCGGGGGCAGGTGCTGATTGGGTCGCAGGTGGGGCGCAACTTTTTTGACCCCAACGCCACCGAATATCAGCCGATTGAAGTGGATACCTTTACCACCCCGCTGACGCTGACGATTTATCAGTATACGGGCGACAACCCGCAGCCCAAAAAGGTCAAGCTGAATGTGGCGGGGGTGCTTGCCCCCAATCAGTCCTTTGACTATACCATCCTGATGCCACTGGCCGATGTGCTGGAGTATAACGAGTTCACCACTGGCAAGCCGTTTGACCCCGAGACGTTCCGTTTTGCCAGCGTGATGGTGCGGGCCACCAGCCGCGAAACCACCACCGAGGTGGCCGAGGCCATCCGCAAGTTGGGGTACGAGGTGGGCGGGGTGGTGGATTTTCTCAATCAGCTCAATCAGTTCTTTGGCACCATGCGGCTGATGTTGGGGGCGGTGGGCAGTGTGGCGCTGTTGGTGGCAGCTTTTGGGGTGGCCAACACCATGACGATGGCGATTTTGGAGCGCACCAAAGAGATTGGCTTGATGAAGGCCATTGGCGCGACTGACCGTGACGTGATGACCATCTTTTTGATTGAGGCCGGATTGGTCGGGCTGTGCGGGGGTGCGGCAGGGGTGGGCCTGAGCTACTTTTTGCAAAACCTTGCTAACACCGCCATCCGCAACCTGCCTACCGGGGACGGCGGCGGCGGGGCGATGTTTCTGCCGATTAACCCTGAGCTGTTCCGCACCGCCGACTTGCTGGTCATCCCGCCAGAGCTGACGGCGTTTGCCATCGTGCTGGCAACGGCGGTCGGGGTGGTTTCGGGGCTGCTGCCGGCGCTGCGTGCGGCGCGGATGACGCCGGTGCTGGCGCTGAAGTCGGAGTGAGATAAAAAAACGCGGGGGTCTGTCTGTGACCCCCGCCCTGCTGCGTTGGAAGATAGATGGGTTGAGGTTAGACCTCGTAGACGTCGTCGTCTTGGTCGGTTTTGCGCTTGGGCTTATAACCGGCCTCGGGGGCGTCGTTCTTGGGCTTGCCCATCAGTTCATCAAAATTGACTTCGCCGCGGCTGCGCTGACGCTGAAGCATCACCGCGCCCAGCGCCAGCAGCCCGATGCCCAGCCCGATGGCGTTGATGTTGCGGAAGATAAACACCTCGAACACCACCGCCGATGCGCCCAACACCCCGGCCCAGATGCGCATCTGGTTGAAGCCCTCGAGCATTTTGCGCTCTTTGCCGCGCAGCTTGCCCTCGACATATTCAAGGTAACCTGCGCCCAGCATCGGGTAGATGGCCCAGATATAGGCCCATGATTCCCAGCGGTTGGTCAGCGATTGATACAGCAGGATGCCGCCGGTGGTGGCGGTCATGACGCCGCCCTTGAATTGGTCGAGGGCGTCGGGGGTCTTGCCGCGCCGGCCGGCGTATATCAGCGATAGGCCTGGAATCAGCACAAACAGCGGCCAGAACTTCCAGAACCCGACCTGACTTATCAGCAGCACCAACAGGCCGCCGCCCACCAGCAGATAGGGCAGGGTTTTGTGGTCGAGCTGGAGCTGGTGTGAGCCGAAATTGAGTGCATATTTTTCGTCGGACATCAGGGTGTCTACTCCATATGTTATATACGGTGGTGTGGCAAGTGCATTATCGGGATATACGCAGGCGGGCTAGATAGGGTTGCAGGGGGCGGTGTTTTGCCCCGACCGGATTGTTTGCGCGTGGGGGCGGCTTGCGCCATACTTGACAGTGGTCACACATTGCCTCAAGGAGTGTACGCCGTATGGCCGATAAAACCCAACCTGCGGGGGCGCCACCCCCTGCCGATCAGCCGATTACACAGGCGTCTAGCTCACGCAAGCGCCGTCCGGAATGGCTGCGGCGCTTCCCAAAACTGCGCCCAGAGCCTTTGGACACCACCTTTCAGCTCATCCCACCAGACCAACTGGAAGAGATGTTGCAGAAAATGAACAAGCCAGCAGCTGATCGCATCCGTGCGGACATCAAGTTCTTAGAACAGCCCCTGATGCGCTTGTTCCGCGAACGGGATCACGAGGCCTATGTGCACCAGAATACGCATCGTCTGTTTCAGGTCACGTTTATCGGATTGAGTGTGCTGGCCACGCTGGTTGGTTCGGTGCTGACGCTGTCGCTGACCAGCAACCCGACGCTGTCGGCGGTGCTGGGCTTTATCGAGGCGGTGATTGCCGCGGTGACGGCGGCGCTGGCGGCACTTCAGGGCAACCGCCCGCCGCAGGCGCTGTGGCTGCAAAACCGTCTGCGGGCCGAGTATCTGCGGCGCGAGTATTTTCGCTTTTTGATGAACTTAGAGCCTTATACCAGCCTTGACGAGGTCTATCGCCGGCGGATGCTGGAGCAGCGCGCTGCCGAGATTAATATGGGCGTCTTCCCCGAAACCCCGACCGAACTCGAATCGGTGATCGCATCACGCGCGGCCAACATTGGGCCGGCCAGCTTAGGCTAACGGAGGTACGGTTATATGCCTAATTTCTCGCGAGAGGATTTGATTGCGCGTTACGAGGTCTTTGATCGCTTTGCCCTCGATGACCAGCGCAAATACTATAAGCAGCGCAAAGAGGAATATCGCAAAGCCAGCGTACAAGTTAACCGCTTTCGCGCCATCTTCTCGGCCCTGACCGGCATCAGCGCTGCCGGCGCGGTGCTGGTGCTGACGGTGGGTGGTTTTACGGGGGATGGGCCGTGTTCGCAGGCTGCCGGCGCGGCCAACGAGACCCTAAACTGCGCTACGATGCAGGGGATTGCGTCGTTTTTGGCCATCTGCTCGGTGATTCTGCCGGCGGTTGCCAGCTTTTTTAGCATGTTGGCCGACCTGTTCCAGTGGGACAGATTTGCCGACATCTACGAGTCGGCGGCCAACAACATCGAGCGGGCCGACGCGCAGCTGTCTGAGCCAGAGCTGATTTCGGATGACACGTTCTTCCGCGCCGCCTACACCGCTTATGTCAGCGGCACGCTCGACGTGATGGCGTCCGAGACGTCGCAGTGGGGGCAGGTCAGCCAGACCGTGCCGAGCATCGAGGCCTTCATCGAGGCACAGCGGCAAAAGGACGAGCGCAACCGCGCCCGTTATAATCCGCAGGGTCAGCCAACGCCGCCGGCTTCTGCCCCCCCGCCGCCATCGGATGACTTGCCGACCTCGGCAGGCTGAGATATAGCAGCAAAAAACCCCACTCCAGTCATGGAGCGGGGTTTTTGATGGGTGAGGCGGAGGTGCACTTAGTTGCTGGTGGGCTGGGTGGCGCCAGACGGGTAGGTCTTGGCTTCGCCTTCCAGCTCTTCGGGGACGGGGGCGACATCCGGCCAGATCGAAGCGCCGTGCTCGTATACGTCGATGCCGACGGTATCGGCGATCTTGTTGACGCGCAGGCGGCCAATCGCCTTGAGGCCGAAGAACATGGCTGCGCTGGTCGCGCCAACCCATGCCGCGGTGGCCAGCACACCCACCAGCTGGATGCCCAGCAGGCTGACGCCGCCGCCATAGAACAGGCCGAGGTTGACGATTTCGGTGTTGGGCACGGCCAGCATCAGGCCCGGTGCGCCGAACAAGCCGATGGCCAGTGTGCCCCATGCGCCGCAAGCACCGTGTACCGCAAACGCGCCGACCGCGTCGTCAATCTTCAGGCTTTCCACAAGGTCAGAGGCGAGGATGACCACCACACCGGCCACCGCGCCAATCGCCAGCGCACCGACCGGCTCGACAAAGGCGCAGCCTGCCGTGATGCCCACGAGGCCGGCCAGCGAACCGTTCAAGCTCATGGTCAGGTCAAACTTGTGGGTGCGGAAGTACATGAAAACCAAGGCGCTGAGTGTGCCAATACCGGCGGCAAGGGTGGTGTTGAGGGCCACCAGCGCGGCCAAGCCGGCATAGTCGATGATGCCGAGGGTCGAGCCGGGGTTAAAGCCGTACCAACCAAACCACAGGATCATCGTGCCGAGGGCGGCCAGACCGAGGTTGTGCGGCTTGGGGGCTTTGCCCCACACGCGGCCCGGACGCGGCCCCATGATGGCGGCACCGACCAGCGCGCACACACCGCCGACAAAGTGTACAAGGGTGCTGCCGGCAAAGTCGTGGAAGCCGGTGGCATACAGCCAGCCGCCGCCCCAGTGCCAGTGCACGACAACCGGGTAAATCAGCGCGCCAATGATGACCGTCTTAATCTGGTCGCCGACGAAGTCGGTACGTTCGGCCAATGCGCCGGTGGTGATGGTGGCGGCGGTGGCAGCAAACGCAAATTGGAAGATGAAGAACACCAGCACCGGCAGGTTGCCATAATAGATGTCGTTCATCACGCTGCTGTTGAGCGCAAACAGTGACGTGCCAAACAGCCCGCTGCCGTTGTCTGCGCCAAAGGCGATGCCAAAACCGACAAACCAGAACACGATGCCGGTGATGGTGGCGTCGATGAAGTTGACCGCCAGCGCGTTAACCGCGCCGGTTTGGCGGACAAGACCGGTCTCCAGCATGGCGAAACCGGCCTGCATGAAGAACACGAGGAAGGCCGCCACCAGCACCCATGTGCTGTCCACGGCGATGTAAAGCGGGGTGAGGGCGTCACTGGTCAGGGCAGCTGCCGCTTCTTCGACGGGGGCGTCTTGGGCCGCAACGATGGATGTGCCGAAGGCAACCAGAATGATGGCACCAATGGCAACGGCCAACAAACGGCGAATCAGGGCGGAACGAGTACGCATAGGGAAGTCTCCTCCAGCTTTGGGGGGAATTGCCAAGCCCTTCGCTTGACTACCTACAGTCTATCTTGTGGTATTCTCGCGGCGAACGGCGCGTACAATGAAGTTTGCCAGATGATTTTTGGTGACTTTTCACAATAAAAACGACATAGGTATCGGTATCACCAAAAAAATGGGCCGTTTGTTGTGAGTTCTGTGCGGTTTTGGGGGTTTGGCTTTGCACAACAAACACAAGACGCGCTCATCAACCGCTGAGGATGACGCCGACTGCTGACCGTGCGGCGCGGTTCTCAAAGAATATCTATAACGCCGCCAATGATTTGGTGCGCCAAGCATACATTTTCAGCGGGGTTTACCTAACTTACTTCAAAATCAGCCATTGGTTCACGAGAGGGCAAAATGGTGCGTAGAGGCGCATCGCGATGCGCCCGTGACGTCGGGCAGTTCACGAACTGCCCCTAAAAAACCCATCACGATGGGTTTTGACCCTACCAGAAAATTTGAAGCGATGACCCTGTGGGTATGAAAAAGGGAACTATAATCGTCTAAATTATCCGTGAAAGATGTACGAGTCCAGAGCAAACCCACATGACCCTCAATCCATTTATCCAGACCATCTTGACCTCTCAGCTGACGGAATATGCCGGCAGCCTGCTGCCACATCTGTCTGGCGCGCGCATCACCGAGCTGGAGCGGCTATCCCACAACCCGATCAGCGAGGTGTATCGCTTTACCCTTGGTTATGACGAGGGGGGGGAGGCGCATCGTCAGACCTTTGTGCTCAAGCTGTATGCCGATTCACCCGATGGGATGGATCGCGCGCTGAAGGAGCGTCATGCCCTGTTCAACCTGCGTGGGGCGCATTACCCCGTGCCCGGGGTGCTGGCTGTCGAGGTAGAAGGTTCGCCGCTGCAACGCCCGTTTGTCATCATGGAGCATATCGACGGCCCGACCCTAGAGGCGGCCTTTGCGCTGGCGGATGAGGCACGCCGCGTCGAGTTGGTGGCGATGTTCGTCAACCTGTTGGTGGATTTGCATGGGCGGGGGGCGTCGGTGCTGACCCCACGTATGACCAACACACCCAGCCCGCTGGCGCTGGTCAACCGCGAGGTGTATGCCCTGCGGACGTGGGCCAATACTGCGCTGCTGCCGGCCTATCTGCCGGTGATTGAGTGGCTGTATGCACAGCGCGTGGATGTGCCCACCAGCACACCGGTCATCACCCACCGCGATTTTGTGCCGGCCAATGTGGTGCTGAATGCGCGTGGGATGCCGCATGTGCTGGATTGGGCGTGGCAGGTGGGCGATGCGCGCTTTGACCTTGCGTGGACATTGGGCGCACTGCGGCGCGCTGGGATGCCTGAGCTTGCTGATGAGGTGCTGGCCGAATATCAACGGGTGACCGGCGGCGCGGTGGAGGGCCTGCGCTACTTTGAGGTGTTGGCCGCCACGCGCTGGCTGATGGCGACTCATATGCAGCTGCGCGATCACCTGAGCTATGGGCGCGAGGCGCAGTATTCGGCGGCGCTGATGTCGGTGCTTCAGCCGGCGCGCGATGCGCTGGCGTTTGTGGCCCAGCACACCGGCCTTGAGGGGCTGCCCACTGCGGACGAGCTGCTGACCGCTTGACCTTAGGTGGTGTGGCGCTGGATGAGCACGGTATTGAGCACCGTGACGCCGCGCATGGTCAGCCCGCGCATCTGGCCCATCAGCTGGCGTGCGCCGCGCCGTCCCTGCTCCACGATGTCGGCGGCCACCACCGTCAGCTGATGCGCCTCGGCCTCTTGGTCGTCGCCATAGCCCACCACACACACGTCCGCCGGCACGCGCAAACCGGCATCGGCCAGCACCCCCAGCGTGGCAATCGCCATCCGATAATCTGCGGCGAAGATGGCGTCGAAGTCCTGCCGATGACGCAGCAGGTCTCTCAGGGCTTGCGCTGCGATGTCGGGGTCAAACTCGCCCTTGAGGTGAAAGCTGGGCGGAAAGTCGAGGGTGTAGCGCATCACCTCGTCACGGAAGGCGTGCTCGCGCTCGCGCGCGTCGCTCTGGGTGGCGATGCCCCCGATATACACCACGCGCCGCCGCCCGCGCTCTTCCACCAGATGCTGCATCAGGCGCGTCACGCCCTGCCGGTTATCGGTCACCACGGCAGGGATGGCCGCCCCGCGCACCTGATGGCTGACCAGCGACAACGGCAGGCCCTGTGCGTGATAGCGCAAAATCTGCTCGTCGGGGATGGCGTCTGAGATGACGACAAGGCCGGCCAGCGCTGCGATATTCAGCGAGACCGGACGCGGGTCGGAGGGGTCATCGGCCAGCGAATCGACCTGTACGTCAAAGCTGTGCAGGTCGGCCACCTGCCGGATGCCGTGAATCACGGCGCGCTGGAACACACCGTGTTGAAAATTGGTGATGACGCCAAGGATGGGGCGCTGCAAGCTCATAGCAAAATGTCCAATTCATGGTGAGCGGCCAGCACCGCTGCGCCGCGCGCGCTCAGTTTTGTGTCATTGGCCAGTGTAAAGCGTACTGCGGCGTCGTCAGCAGAGAGGCGTTCGGCGGTGTTTTCGCGCAGGCGGTCGGTCAGCAGGTTGCCAAGGTCGGCGATTGGTCCGGCGATCACCACGGTTTGTGGGTGCAGCAGCGCCAGCGACCAGACTACCGCGGCGGTCAGGGTATCGGCCAATTCATCGAGCAGCGCCAGTGCCGCGGTATCGCCGAGCGCGGCAGCATAGCGGATGTGGAGGTAGCTGAGGTCTTCTGGGGCAGGGAGCATACTGGGGGGGTGGGTTTGGCACAGCGCTGCGGCACGGGCTTGCACCGCTGTCCACCCAAGCAGCTGACTCCATGGTAGGCTGTCGGCACTGCTGCGCAGTGCGCCCACGTCGCGCCCATGGTGATACGTTGCCCCGCGCACGGTCACGCCGATTTCGACGGTGTGATGCACCAGCAGCGTCACGCGGTTATCGGCCTCGCGCGTGCTGTCGTCTGGGCCGCCGGTCACTTGGGCCAGTGCCGCCAGCTCGGTGTTGTTGGCGATGACGCACGGGCAGCCATAGCGTTCGCTGAGCTGCTGAGCCAGCGGCAGTTCGTGCCAGCCCATCACCGCCGAGTGGATGACCATCCCGCTCTCCCCATCCACACCCCCCGGGATGCCGATACCCAGCGCCAGCAGCGGCGCATCCAGCTGAGCCACCAGCGCATTGATGGATTCAATCATCAGGGATAGGGCTGTTTCTCCGGTAGCGCCATCCAGTGGGGTAATATGTGCTGCTCCGGTTTGGCCGGCAAGGTTGAGCAGCACGGCACGGACGTTTATCCCGTCTACCGATACGCCAATCACTTGGCGGGCGTCGGGCACAAAACTGAGCAGGCGCGGGGGCTTGCCCCCTACTTCGGTCGATTCACCAGTGCCGACCTCGGCCAGATAGCCGTCTGCAATCAGCTGAGCGACCAATTCAGAGATGGTGGGTTTGGTCAGGCCGGTGACGACGGCCAGCGCCGCACGGTTATCGGCCAAACCGTAGTAGACTGCACGCAGCACCGAGAGCCGATTGTGCCGCTTGAGGTCTTGACGTGTCGCCTTGCGAACTTCCATAAAATGCGTGTGTCCTGCGTGATGTGGAGGCCTCGAAGGCGGCGAACCAGCTCCCTCAAACCAGTCTCGCTGCTTAGGCCTGATGGTAATCTTAACACAAGAGTCACATGGGCGCGAAAAGTCAACCAAACCGGTTAGATGCGCAGTGGGGCAAAAACACAGCCCCCTGCTGGGCGGCCAGAGCAAGGGGCTGTGCGTGCTGGATGTGTGATGCGGGTGGTTTTATTCTTCGGGCTGATCTTCCAGCGGGACGACCTCGGCATCGAGCGCGCCGGCGGGCAGCAGCGATTGGTCGATGGGGAAGGGCTGGAACTTGAGCAAGCGCCCGCGGCTGATGTCGGTGACATAGACAAAGCCCTGCTCGTCTACGTCGATGCCGCCGATAGCCGTGAACTCGTTGAGGCGCGGCAGTTCCACGTTGAGGCGGCCAAACGCGCCAAGGCATTGGCCATTGAGGTCGGTGACGAGGATGCGCCCACCCTCGGGGTCGCTGATGTAGATAATCTGGCGCTGCGGGTCGATGGCCAGATACGGGCGGCTAGCCGGCTCGCCATACCACGCGCGCACCGGATAATTGGCCACCCATGTGCCGTCAAGGTTAAACACCGCGATGCGCCGATTCCATGTATCGGCCACGTATAGGCGGCCCTCGTGGATGGCGAGGCCGGTCGGCTCATCCAGCTGGCCCTGCCCGCTGCCGCCGCGTCCGATGTCACGCACCCAGACGCCGTCGGCGGTATAGACGCGCACGCGCTTGTTGCCGGTGTCCGAGATATACACGTTGCCGGCCGGGTCGATGGCGATGTCGCGCGGCCCCCACATGCCGTCCAGCGGCTCTTGCGGTGCGGTGAGGCCGCCGGTGACTGGCACACCCCATACCCCGATTTCTTGCCAGTCGCTGTTGAAGCGCTTAATCTGATAGTTCCATGTATCGACCACATAAATCGAGCCGTCTGGCCCAACCGCGACGCTGTGCGGGCGCTCGAAGAACGCGCCGACTTGCCCGCGCAGGCCGCGTTCGCCAAACGTCCTAATCAGCTTGCCGTCTGCGCCGAACACGCTGATGCGGAAGCCCTGATCTTCGGCCACATAGACCCGCCCGTCTGCGGCCACGTCAAGCCCGATGGGGACATTGAGGCGGCCTTCGGGCGCGGCGCTGCTCCATTCTTCCAGCGCGGGGTAGTCCAGCCAGTTGGCGATGCAGGCGCTGGTCTCGGTGGTGGCAATCGGGTTGGTGACGCTGCCGTCGCCTGTGCCATAGGGCCAGACCTGTGCGGCGTAGTCCTTGCGGATGTAGACATAGAAGTTCTCGCTGACCGGCCAGCGGTCGAAGGAGAAGCTCTTGTTGGTCACTTCGCCATACAGCGTAAAGTCTTTGTGCCACCAGATGTTGAACAGCGCGCGGCGCAGGCGGCCCGAATCGGTATCGGGCGACAGCGGGTCTTCACTGAGGGCCAGCACATCCAGCATCCGGCGGGCGTTGAGGTTAAAGTAATCCTGCATCGGCCACCACATGCGCTTAAAGTCGAAGCGCTGATAGCGGTCTTCGAGCAGCGGCTCGACCACGTTGCGGTTGCTCTCGCCCACAAGGATCACTTGAGCCTGCTCCATCTGCTGAAGGGTTGGGGTTTCGCCCATATAGACCGCGTTGGTAAAGCGGCGGAAGTACCACACGCCCGGCCAGCTCAGCTTGTTGTCATAGGCAAAGCGCAGGCCCATCCCGTCGGTGGTGCGCTTGCTAAAGTCTTCCATCAGGTTAATGACGGTTTTGGTGTTGGGGGTGGCGTGGGCATAGACGATGAACTCGTTGGCGTTGTCGTAGTTGATAAACGAGGCCTGCCACGCCGAGCGGAAGGTAATCAGGCTGAGCACCATCAAGGCCGAGACAGCGAACATCTGACGCGTGTGCTGGCCAGAGCTGCGCTGGCGCACCCAATCAATGGCAAAGGCCACCGCCACCAGCATCACCAGCGCGCCGATGAAGTTATAGGTATACAGCAGCTCGGTCTGAGTGACGCCGCGGAAGGGCTGTTCTTCGGTGACATAACCCGCCAACACCCGGAATCCCGCCGCCAGTGCCAAGGGGAACAGCAGCAGCAGCAGCCATCCCCAGCGCTTGACCAGCCCCCAGTCGATGCGCTGCACGATGCGCCCAAAGTACCAACCGGTGATTAAAATCATCGGGGTGGTCATGTGCGTGCCCAGCCACGGCATTTTTTCGCCGGCCAGCGTCAGCGCAATCATGATGGTTAAGGCCCACCACGCGATGAACATCAAGGCCGGCGCTTCGTGGATGACCTGTGCGGCGCGCCAGCGGGCGCGCACCGCGTCGGCCTGCTCGCGCAGGGCTGCCCCCGCCTGATGGTCAAAGCGCGCGCTGCCGTCCTCGCCAATCACCACGTTGTCGTTCTTTTTCTGCTTCTCCAGCGCGTCCAGCTCGTCCAACAGGTCGTTGGTGGCGCGCCGGCGCTTCCAGAAGATGTGCAGGCCGGTGACGGTGGCGGCCATCGTGCCGATGATGGGCAAGAACTCGTACATCGGCAGGATGATTAAGAAGTAGTAGTACTGCGGCTGACTGCCGCGCCGCTCGCCCTGCTGCTCCATCCAGTATTGCAGGCTGTAAATCATGCCAGAGTGCAGGCCATAGATGTTGGTGAACACGCTGGTGAAGAAGAAGGCGAACAGCGCATGGAAAATCAGCCAGCACACCGCAAAGCGCCGCCAGTTCCATGTCAGGCCGCCAACGATGGCCAGCGTAAACAGCGGCAAAAAGCACAGCAGCCCGACGATAAACCGCCCGATTTCGTATGGGCCGGTGACTGGCAGCAGGCCTTCTAGGCCGCTAAAGGTGTTGCCCAGCGCGACGAGGTCGGCACGTGTGCCCCCCGCCCCCACAATGAAGATGGCGGTCAGCCACGGCAGAATCAGCGCGCCCATCACAATCAGCACGTCAAGCTCTGGGAACTGCTGAAGCCAATCCCACCAGTTTTTGCGGCGCGAATAGATGAGCAGCGGGATCAGGATGCCGGCAATCAACCACGGGGCGACAATCATCGACCAGCGGATGCCGCTGGAAGATGAAGCACCCATGTCGAGGCTGGCGGGGTCGAGTGGGGCGGCGGTGCTGATGGCTTCGTTGCTGACGTGGCTGAGTTCTTCGATGAAAATCAACCCGCCCAGCACAATCAGCGCCCCGACCAGCAGGATGGCAATCTCGCGCACGGGGAAGCGGTGCGCGCTCTTGCGAAAGGCCCAGAGGGCCGTCAGCACCAGCGCGGTTGCCACTGTGCCGATGGCCAGCACCGTCCACACAATCAAGCTGCGCGATTCGACGTTCTCGAACACCGATTGGCCGAACATCGACACGCTTTGCAAGGTGTCCAGCGGCACGATGTCGAGGATGATGTACATCGGGATGGCGATGGTCGCGCCAATCAAAATCGACATCATCAGGCCGTGGAAGGCTGGCTTGCCCGGCAGCCCAATCCACACTTGCAGCATCCGCACAATCCAATAGATGGTGAAGAACAGGCCGAATGACGCCACATACATAAAGGCGGTCTCTTTGGTGCCCAAGTTCCACAGCAGCGCTGCCGAAAGCACATACAGCCAGCGCGGCTTGCGGCGCTGCTCTTGCGGCCCATTGAGGTACATCAAAATCGCCCATGCCATCAGGATGGAGGCCATGATGGCGGGGGTGTCCTCGCGGATATAGCGGTTGTAGAACATCAGCAAGGGCGAAATCAAAATCAGCACACAGGCAATCAGTGCGCCCCATTTGCCCAGCCAGCGGCGGAACAGCAGCGGCGTAAACACCATAGCCACGCCCAGCAGGGCGGTATAGATGCGTCCGCTGAAGTCGCTGTCGCCAAACAGGGCATACATCAGCGCGTTGGCATGGAACAGGATTGGGCCATGCATCAGCGGGGTGTGGTCGAAATCGCCTTTGATGTAGAGGTTATAGGAATAGTAGACGTGCAGCGATTCGTCGTGGCTCATCGCGCGCTCGCCCAGCATCCAGAAGCGGGTGAAAATGGCCGCCAGCAGGATGACGAGATAGATGAGCAGCTCCCACCGCACAACGAACGGGCGCGCCAGCGCGTCGCTCAGCGAGTCGTTGGGGTGGGCAGGGGTGCGGGAGGTAGATAGGGCCATCGGATGTCCTCTGTGGTCGGGCGTGGATTAGGGGGTATCGGTGAATGCCGGCGCGGTGGGCGTGGCATGGGCCGCAGGGTCTTGGATGTGCGGGGCGGCTTGGCCGGTGGGTGTGCCGTCATGCGTGATGACGTGTGCGGTGGGCGGGGTGGGGATGCTGCTGGCAGCGGCGCGGCCCGTGCCCAAGCCCAACGGTATCAGCAGGGCGGTGACCATGCCCAGCGCAGCGATGCGCATCCGCCAGTCGAAGGTGTGATGCGGCGACAGGCGGTAGGCCTGCGAGTCGGCCTGCTCTAGCGCGCGGGTGATGTCGGCCCAACCGCGCTGAAACAGGCCGCGCTCGGCCCGTCCGATGCCGCCCAGCTCGGCTTCAAAGTGGTTTTGGGCGGCACGCTGCTGTTGATAATCGGCATGGTGATAGGGGGTATCCAACGCGCGCCCGACCTCACGGCGCAGGCGTGGGGGCAGCTCGCCACGCAGATGGCGCGGCAGCAGGCGCGCCCAGCGCCGGCGCTGCCAGAAGGCTTGCAACAAAGGGAACATGTGGTCTGCCTCCTTCTCTCTATCGCTTAGTAGGCCAACAGTTCGTCGAGTAGGGCGCGCCCGTGCGCATTCAGCAGGGCACGCAGGCGGTCGTGGGCAAGGCGCACACGGCTTTCGGCGGTCTTCAGCGGGCAGTCCATAATCTCGGCGATTTCGCGAAAGGTCAGGCCTTGACCATAGCGCAGGGCGACCGCCTCGCGCAGGGCGGGGGACAGCTCGGCTAGGGCAGTGCGGATAGCGTCACGCGCGGCCTGTTGGGCGCTGGCGGCCTCGGGCGATGAGTCATCGTCGGGGGCGGCGAGGTCGATGCCAAACACGTGCGCGATGTCAATCATCGGCGGGCGCTTGCGGCGGTAGGTGTTGCGGCAGCGGCTGACGGCGATGGTATACAGCCATGTTTTGAAGCTGGCCCGGCTGGCGTCATAGCGTGCCAGATTGCGAAAGGCATACACAAACGAGTCCTGCATCACATCCTCGGCGTCCTGCGCATTGAGCACAAGGCTGTAGCACAGGCGGTAGACGCCCGGGGCATACAGGTCGTAGAGCGCGGCATAGCCGGCCTGTTCACCGCGCAGGCCGCGGGCGATGAGATCGAGCGTGGGGTCTTGGCTGTCAGACATATCGGCGGGTCTCATGGTCAGGGTATCTAGGACAATCTACACCACTGCGGGCCAAACTCCTCACCATGCTAGGGCAGCAGGCTGGAGATGGGCTGACTCTCGAACACATCCTGCCGCACCCACAGCGTTATCCATTGGTCGGGATAGGCCTGTGTGCGCGTGCGGCGCTGCATCCACCACGGCCAATAATCCAGCCCGCGCAGGCTTTCACTGTCCCAGCGGCGGGTGAGCACAAAGCCCTGCCCGACATAACTGCCGCCGAGGTCGGGGGTGGCCTGTCCGTCCGACAGGTTGCTGCGCGAGTGCAGGATGATGGGCTTGGTGCGCGCCTCGGCAACCGTATCGACGTATTCTACGGGGTAGTCCTTCAGCAGCCAGCCGATCAGGCCGTCCTCGGTTAGGCCGATGTCGGGGTGACGCACCACGGTCAGCGGCAGCAGGGGAAAGCCGAAGGTTTCGCGCATACTTAGGTCGTACAGGGTGCGTTGCAGCAGCCCATAGCCGTCGGCGGTGGTGGGGGTATCCCAAGCCTCGGTGGGGTCGGCAGCGCGATGCACGCTGACATACCATCCCGCCGACAGCTGGGCCACCATCACAAAGGCCAGCAGGCCAAGGCCATAGCCTTGCAGCGTGGCGCAGTTGCCCCAGATGCTGGCCGCAAGGAAAAACCCGACCAGCACGAACATCCCCCCGATGAACGACCACAGCAGGCTGACGCGCACATCGGCGAACACGGCGTTGGTTTGCAGGCGTGCCAGAAAGCCGCTGAGCGAGCCATCAGAGACGGCCAAGAATTCGCGCCCGACGGTTTGCAGGTGCACCCCCAGCATCAGCAGCAGGGCCAGCACAATCACGGCCACCAGCCAGCGTCCGGTGGATGGCTCGAACACCGCGGCCAGCTCGTCGCCAGCCTCCGCCTCGGCTTGTGCCCAGATGCTGCGCGAGCGGTCTGGCAGAAAGGCCGCGGCGAGCGCGCCAGAGGCCAGACCGCAGGCCGGCAGTGCCAGCAGCAGGCCATGTGCGTTAGATAATCCGGGCAGCAGCATCAGTGGCAGGCTGAGGGCGGCCCACAGCGCAAAAAAGCGATCCATCAGCGGCCAGTCGGCCCGTCCTGCATACCACGCCCCAAAGCCGGCCAAAACCAGCGTCAGCGGCATGTGGAACAGCAGCGCCCCCAGCGGCGCATCGGGGGTGGGGGCGGTCAGCAGGGCCAAGGTGCTGGCCAGCACGCCGCCCACCCCACTGAGGCCCGAAGGCTGAGCAAAAAACAGCGTGCTGACCAAAAACGCTGCGAGGCCGCCGGCCAGCAGTCCGAGTCCCAGCGCTTGCAGTGGGCGCTGAGCCAACAAGGTCTGCCACGGGGTGTCTGCGGCCTCTTCATCGGCCAACTCGGGGTCAGATTGAGCGTCGGCGTGCTGCCAGCGCAGGGCCAACAGCAGCACGGCCAGCAGCAAAAGCGCCAGCAGCGGGCCGCTGGCTTCGGTCAGCAGGGCAAGGCACAGCAAGCTGGCAAACGCGGCAGCCCAGCGCTCACGTTGACCAGTCTGATAGGCGTCGAGGCATAGGCGCAGGCTGAGCACGGCCAACAGCACCGTCCAGATGACCGCGTGCGAGGTGCGCGCCGCGATAAACAGCGACGGGGTGACAGTCAGCAGCAGGCTGAGCAGAAAGGCGCGCCCGCGCCCCAGCTCGCTGCGGAACAGCAGCGGGGACAGCGTGACGGCCAGACCGGCCAGCGCCGTCAGCAGTCGCCCGCCTATCAGCGTGCCGCCCAACGCGCCGAACCCAAGCCGCTGTGCCCAATACAGCAGCGGGCTGTCCGACATCTGTCCGCGCCATGCCGCCAACAGGTTGGGCACTTCTCCAACGCGCGGGGCGATCACATCCAGCTCGGCAAAGCGCACCGCCAGCAGCACCAGCAACAGGATGCCATAGGCCACCACCTCCCAAGAGAGGGCCAGCGGGCCGGCGACCTGTTGTGCCGTGGGGGCGGCAGGCCGGCGCGAATAGGAGATGGGCTTTTGGGGGTTTTGTGGGGTTACATCAATCATCGGGGATGTCCTCAGTTAGGCAGCGCGGCGGGCGTATCTGGATTGGCGCGATAGATGGTGGTGTCGCCGCTGGCGCAGGCCACTTGCAGTGCCTCGGTGAACTTGAACTCGCCGCCAGAGCCATAGCGGTCGCGCTCTGCCGGCCCAAAAACGATATAGTCGATGCCGTAGCGGTCGATGATGCGTGATGCGATATCCATGCGCAGGTCGCTGTAGAGCAGGGCGATGTCGGTGTCGCGCGATTGGACGGCAGCGTTGTAGCCCCCGCCGCGCCACTGACGCTGATGCCCCTGCCATCCCAGCACGGTGGGCAGACCGGTCAGGCCGGCCAGTCGGCCAGAGGCGATGCCGCCGCGGTAGTAGTCGTACGAGCCGGTGAATGAGACTTCGGCCACCACCACATCCTGTCGTCCGGCGGTCAGGTCACGCAGGCAAATCAGCGCGGCGTAATCGGTCGGCGAGGTGAGGCTCGGGCCACCGTCCAACGTGATGAGCACCTCTGCGCCGGCGGCTCGTCCGGTCTCGTCCCAAGTGCGGGAGGGGATGGCATAGGCCAGATAGACCATGCCGCCGCTGATGCACAGCACGCTGAATACGCCCAGCGCCGCCCGGGCCGGCAGGCGCAGGCCGCCGCTTTCGGTCAGGATGACCGACAGGCCATAAGCCGCACCCAGCGTCAGCAGTGCCCACGCCTGATAATAGAACTTGAAGATGGTGTTCATGCGCTGGCCAAACCCATCCCGCAGATACACCCACTCTGGCGTCAAAATCAGCACAAAGGCGGCGGCCACCATCAGCAGGGCAAAGCTGCTGACCAATGGGGGCTGTGGTGCGGCGGGGTCGCTGCTGCCCTCACGCCCAAACAGCCGTGCGCCAATCACTGTGAGGCCCAGCAGCATCAGCACGGTGGTCAGGCCATACTCGACGCGGCGCGCCAGCACCTCGTCCCACAGGTCGGGGGCGCTGGCAAGCCGCTGCTGATTGTAGCCGGCAGCGGCGGGGATGAGCGCCCCCAGCACGATCAGCGCCACAAAGGCCGCCAGCAGCAGGCCGAAGATCACGCCGGCGGTCATCAGGCCGGCACGCCAGTTGAGGCCGCGCCCGCCAAGGCGCGCTTCGGCCCATACCAGCAGCGCGGTCAGCGGGACAAGCGGGCCAAAGGTGAGGAAAATCTGGCGGAAGCGCGTGGGATGCCAGAAGTTGGGCAGCGCGCCCCCCAGCTGAGAGCCAAAGCTGAGCAAGAATGGCGTATACACCAGCAGGGCCAGCACAATCAGCGCCAGCGCAAAGGCCGCCAGATACCACACGTCCTCGCCGGATAGACGCCCGCCGCTGGCGTGGCGGCGGCGCAGGGCTTCCCCTGCGATAATCAGGCCGAGGGCTGCCGGCGCGTCCCATGTGTTGAGGAAAATCAAGCTGCCGGCAGTGACGCTGTAGAACAGGGTGTGCAGCAAGCTGGGGGTGCGGCGGTTGAGCGCCACACTCAGGCCGAGGCCCAATGCCAGTATAAAGAACGGCAGGGCCATCACGTGCGGGTGATTGTCGGCCAACAGGTAGCTGAAGGCGGGAAACTCGTTGATGACCTCTTCTGTGCCGCCGCCCAGCGCTTCAAAGTTGCGGTCGGTGATGACACGCGCGCTGCGAAACCACCACCAATAGTCTAAGGTCATGGTTTCGGGAGCGAACCCCTCGGCATAGCGCGGGGTTTGCCGGTCACGCACATCCCAAAAGCTCAGATACTCGGGCGATGCCGTGCCGCTGTAATACGGCACATCAACCAGCGCGGCCTGATAGTTGCCCATCAGCGTCAGCATGACCGCCCCCAGCACGGCAAAACCAGCAGCTCGTCCGCCGGGCATGGCACGGCGCGCCCGCGCAAGGTTATAGACCACGCCATAAGCCGTCAGGCCGGCAAGGCCGGCCAGCATCGCCGTCCACACATTATAGCCCATCGACGGGTAGACGCCTGATACCTTGCTGAGTGTGCCGGCCATCACATAGCCCAGATAGTAGTAGCTGATGGCGTAACCGGACAGCCACGGGTCTTGTGGGGGCAGGCTGTCGCCGCGCCAGACCGAGGCCGTAAAGGCCAAGTCCATCGGCTTTTCGGTGGTGACGAGGTTGTTCTGGTGGGCGCGCACCGCACACCATCCGACAAACAGCGCGATGAACAGCACCTCGCCGATGATGACCGCGGTGCGGTGCTCTTGCCACCACGTGCGCAGCGTGCTGCGCTGACCGGCAAGGTCGGGCAGGGTGCGCAGGGCTGCCAGCGCAAAGCCGGCCACCAGCAGCAGCGCCAGCATCGCCCCGCCGCTGTCTGCGCGGATGAACCCCAACGTCCCCAACAGCCAGTACAGCACCGTCACCAGCAGCAGGCCGGCGGCCCGAGATAGCAGATAGCCGCGGTCGGGCAGCGAGGCCAACACGCGCCACAACAGCGGCCACACTGCCGCTCCGCACAGGGTGACCATCAGCCACCAACTGGCCATTACCCAGCCCTCACGGGCAAGCCATTCCATCATCGCAGTGCCTCACCTGTGTGCATTGCCGTTATCAGCGCGTTTGGCCCGCGCTCTTTCACCACACGATAGACCAGCGTCAGGCCGTCGCGCGTGTGGGCGCGTTCCAGCCAGCCGTCTGCCACCATCGCCTCAAATTTGTTGAGTCCGCCGCTGTCGCCATAATTCAGGCGTTCCAGCGACGCCACCACAATGTATTCGATGTCGTAGGCCTGAATAATCCGCCATGCTTCCAGCGCATCGGGGGTGGTATAGAAGAAGTTGATGTTGGCCACCCGCTGCCACACCAGCTGATCGAGCAGGGGCAAGCTGCGCTGCTGCCGCTGGTGATAGTTCCACCCCACAAGGCTCGGCAGGCCGGTGTGGATGCTGATGCGGCTGCCCCAGTAGTATTCTTCGAGGCGGGTGCGCCCTTCGATGATGGTGGGCGTGCCCTGCACATTGTCCTGAAGCCAGCGGATGGCCGAGTAGTCCAGCGTCATGTCGATGGGCTGACCGTAGTTTTCGTAGTATTGGGTGGTTGCGCCCATAAAGGCGTCCCCCTCTAGGGTCGCCCCGACCTCTGGCGCAAGGCGGAACTGGGCCTTGCCCAGCGTGGCCATCAGCGGGAAGAGCAGCGCGGTAAAGAACAGCATCACCCCGATGGCATACCATGGGACGGCCACGCGCGCGCGCCACTGCTCTGCGGCGTGCAGCAACCATGCGGCGGCAGCACCGCCCATCACGCTGAACAGCAGCCAGACGTGAATATAGAACTTGAACACGGTGTTTTGCCGCCCGCTGTCGCCATCCAGCACCACGATTTCGACGGCCAGCGTGAGCGATAGGGCAAGGCCGGCCAGCACCAGTACAAGGCGCATCTGGGGGCTTTGGGTGGGCCGAAAGAACAGCAGCGCACTCCACGCAATCAGCGGCAGGGCCACCAAGGCCACCTGATAATCGAGCACGGCCATCACCACCGAGACGATCAGCACGCCGATCAGGCTGAGGAAGATGGCCAGCACGGTCGGCCAGCGCCCCCGCAGATGGCGCATCCGCAGCGCGCGCGCCCAGCGCACCGTCTCCCACATCAGCAGCGAGACGAGGCAGAACAAAAACAGCCCGTGAATCTGCCAATAGGCCCACAGCGGGGTCTTTGGCCCTTCCCACGGTTTGAGGCTTTCATAGGCGCTGGCATACCACGCGGTATAGGGACGGGCGGCCAACAGACCGGCCAGCACAAAGACTCCCAGCGTGGCCAGCCCATCCAGCAGCATCCAGCGCGACAGCCGCCGCCAGCGCATCCAGACCGCATAGCCCAAGCCGGCGATGCCCAGCACCAAAAAGGTGGGATAATCCCACGTGTTGGCGGCACGCAGCAGGCCCACCAGCCCGCCAGCCAGCGCAATCGAGGCAAAGCGCCACGCCCAGCGCCGTTTTTCGCGTCCGGCCAGCAGCACCTCGTTGATGACGAACCCGATGGCAAACAGCGCCATCGGCATGGTCATCATGTGGGCGTGCAGGTCGCCATAGACAAAGGTGAAAAACGGCATCTCGGTGATGGGCCGCCCCCCGACCGACTCGTCAATGACGCGGCTAGGCGCCCAGAACCAGCGCTCTGCTCCAACCGCCAGCGGCCTACCATTGGCCCAAAGCCCGATGCCCTCAAAGACCGCGCGCCACTGGTCTAGCCCGATGCTGAGTTCATAGCGCACACTATCGACAAAGCTGCGCGTTTGCGCGCGGTTGGCCACCTCTAGATATTGTTCGGCGGTCAGCGGCAGACCGCCGTTGGCTTGTTCTGCTTCGCGCTCCAAAAAGCGCTGATAGCTGATGGTGTTGTCGTATCCCCCCATACGTGCCAGCCCGTTGAGGAGCACGCGCGGGGTATCGAGGTTGCCCAATACCACCGCCATCAGCATGGCCAGCACTCCTGCCGTGAGGGGATGCCCAAGGCGGCGCGGCTTGTCTGGCGGCGCTTGCCGCTCGCGCCAGCCCTCCACCAGCGTATAAGCTGCACTGAATGCGCCGATGCCGGTTGCTGCGAAGATGGTGGGCAAAATCAGGTTGTAGGCGATGGCCGGCACGATGCCCAGCATCAGGGTGGGCACGCCCACCACCACATAACCAAAGTAGTAATAGTTGATATAGCCGCCGGCAAACCACGGGTCGATGGGCGGAAAGACGGTAGAGCGCAGCACCCCGTTGAACATGGCAAAGTCCATCGGCTTTTCGCCGCCATAGCCAATCGTCCACAGGTCAGGGTTGGTCAGCCGGACGAACAGCATCAGGCCGAACAGGCCCGCGGTGAGACCTTCCACCGTCAGCAGCAGACGCCAGCGCGCAAGGAAGTAGGCGGTCATTTGTGCGCGGCTGCGATACGCAATCCACAAGTTGAGGGCGGCCAGCAGCGCGGCAATGCTCCACAGCCCTTCGGCAGACCACTGCGGCCATACTCCACTGCCCGAGGCCGCCCATGCGATGAACCCCAGCAGGGTGAGGGCAAAATAGCGGCTGAGGGCATAGCCGCGGTCGCTAAGGGCGGCAAAGGTGTGGTACAACATCGGCCACACGATGACGCCCATCAGCCACACCGTCGCATACCAGCCCAACACGCTTAGCAGCGGGTTGGTGTTGAGCGGGCTGTTGCGGTGAAAGCGCTCTGACCATGTGCCGCCGAGTTTTTGCGCCTGTGCCAGCGCGGTCGGCAGGTGGAGGGCGGTTGGGGCGTTGTGGGCGGTCTCCACACTCCACACGATCGGGCCGAACAGCGCGTTATTGGGGTCGCCGCCGGTGTAATACGGGCGGGTGAGCGGCACGGCGTTCAGCACCTGCTGCACCGCAATCGGGTTGTAATCGGCGCGGCGCTTAAAGATGAACACCGCAGGGTGGTCATAGACGTGGAAGGCTTCTTCGGCCTCAAACTCGTTGAGCCACTCTGGGGCGTCATAGGTGGGCAGGTATTGGTCGCTGATGCGCAGCGGCCCAAGCTCAAACGTCTCTTGAAACTCCTTCACCAGCTCATAGCCCAGCTCGCCGTCAAACAGCGCGCGGTAAAAGCGGTTGGTCAGCGGCCAGCGCTGTGGGATGCGGCTTTGGCTGTCATAGCGGCGGTTTGTGCCCACCACGATGTAATCGGCGTTGTCCAGCACATGCAGCAGGTCGCGGCGCTTGTTGTCGTCCTCTTCGCGGTAGGTATCCAACTGCATCGAGGTGAGCAGGGTATAGGTGGTGTTGCGCTTGCGGCAGTCCTGCGGTGACAGCAGGCCGGAGGGCGGGTTTTGCGCCAGCGTCACGCCAAACGGCAGGGTGCAGGCTTGTGGGGGCATCGGCTCGTCCCATGCGCCCTCCCACGCCATAATCGTGCCGGTGGTGACCAGCGGCCCGCCGTTGATGACCTGCGCGTTAAATTGATAGATGCGCCCGCCTTCCACCTTCAGCGGCGGGTCAAGCGGCAGGGTATAGGCGCGCCCGACCTTGGCATCGTCATAGTCAAAGTCGTCGGTCAGCACAAGGTCGGCCAGTATCTCCTGCGTGCTGATGTCGCTGATCCAGATCCGCAGGGTGGTTGAGCCGTTGTTGGGCTGATAATCGCCGATGCGCGGGGCTTGGATGGCCGAGATTTCGCCCGAGATGGGCGCGGTAAACTGGGCGGACTGTGGGTAGGTCGGGTGGATTTGGGTGGCGTTGAGGCGGTTTTGATTGAGGCGGCCAATCGAGTTGACAAACGCGATGTTAATGAGCGGCGTGCCTGCGGGTGCGCCGTCGATTTGCATGGCAAAGTCGCCCGGCAGGGTCTCCCACGCCCAATGGGCCGCTTGTGTGAAGGTGGCCATGTTGCGATAGATGTTGGTGAACATGGCCGCCCACAGCAGCGTAAAGCCAATCACCCCTGCGAGCGCGCCATAGGCCAGCGGGCGGCGCAGATGACGCAGCAGGCCGCTGGTGCTGGTGTGCCGGCGTGCGGCCTCGGCCATCGTCATCAGCAGCAGGGCGGCAAGGGCGGCCATCGGCGGGTAGAGCGGCAGAAAATAGCGCATGGTGGTGACGAAGTTGCCGCCGACAAACGCAAAATACACCCCAATCCAAACCACCAGTGGCAGGGTGACCAGTGCGCCGGCCCGCGCGCGCACCAGTCGCACACTGCTCCACAGGGTGGCCACCCAACCGGTTAGCCCCCATGCCACGCCCATGCCCCACAGCACCATATTCGAGAACGGGTAGAGATAGGGCACACGCCCGACCCACTGCCACTGCGGTGGGGCATCGCTGCGCGGGGAGGTGCCGTTGCGCGCCTCGATGAGGTCATCAATCCAACGGGTGTTGGGCATCAGGCCCAAAAAGCCCGGCCCGACAAAGGCATACGGGTTAAACACGCGAAACACCAGCAGCGTCAGGAGGCCGGCCAGCACAAGGCCGCCAAAGTCGCGCACCAAGGCGCGCTGACGCTCTAGCGCGGGGACGCCGGCGCTGAGGGCCGGCAGCAGGCGCACCAGCGAGACCGCCACAATCGACAGCACCAGCGGCGCAATGTTAAAACGGCTGGCCAGCGCCGCCCCAAAGAAT
>DAOUCZ010000105.1:0-14382 GCA_034431675.1 Anaerolineae bacterium
GGGCGCGCAAAAAGCCCCCGCCTCCGCGTGGGAGACAGGGGCTTGGGCGAGGCGGTTTAGCGGGGAGGCGATACCTCCCCCGCCTCAAGCCGATGCGGGTTACTTGACCAGAAAGCTCTCGAACTGCCAGACGTCTTCTTCGGGGTGGAGGCGTTTGCCGTTCCACGGGCTGAAGATGTCGCGGCGGTTTTGCAGCGGCGTCCAATCGGTCTGGACAGACGGGCATGGGCCGAGGTAGGGGTCGGCAACCGCCAGCACCTCGTCGTGCGGCAGGTCGTCGGGCACGCACAGGCCTTCGGCGGGGTTTTTGATCATCCACGCCAGCGCGCCCAAGACCGAGGCGGCCACTTGCAAGGTGGTGGCGTTTTCGCCCGGGACAAGCCGGCGCGCCTCGTGGATGTCCAGCTGACTGCCCGTCCACCAGCCATTGAGGTCGTGGCCCAGCAGCAGCACGCCCAGCTCGTCCATCCCGTCGATGATTTCGTCGTTGAGGATGCGCTGACGGGGCTGCATTTGATAATTGCGCATCTTCAGCTCCCATAGGCTGACGATGGCTTCGTTGGCGGGGTGATAGGCGTAATGCACGGTGGGGCGGTAAATCGGGCGTCCGCCGGCGTCGCGCACGGTCAGGGCATGACTGATGGTGAAGGCTTCACCGTGGCGCACCACCATCCCCATGATTTCGCCGTGCATCGGCACCCACGAGCGCACATAGGTCTCGATGCCCATCTGCGAGAGGCAAATCTGGTTGGCAGGGCCATAGTCATAGGTCTGTGCGCCATCGGGCAAGCGGCGTTCGTGCGTGCCCCACCCCATCTCGGCGGGGGCGATTCCTTCCTCGTAGAACCCTTCGACCGACCATGTATTGACGAACTCGTCCACTTGCTTGGGCTGATTGCTGATTTGTGTGTCGCGCTCGCTGATGTGGATGACCTTGACCCCCAGCAGGTGTGCGAGGTGATTCCATTCGCGGCGGGTCAGATGGTCTTGCAGCGCGGCGTGCTTGTGTGGGCTAACGCCTTTGTCAAACATCGTGCGGGTGATGTCGGTCAGCGCCACCTTCGTCCAGTGGCTGACGAGGCCGGGGTTTGCCCCGTGCTCCACCACGGCGGTCGGGCCTTTGCGCGTCCATGTGGCCTTCAGGTCTTGCAGCATCATGTGACGCACGTACAGCGTGCGCTGGTTGGGCGGGATGGTGGTGTCGTAGGCGTCCCACAGTTCGGTAGCGGTGTTGACGTACAGCACGTCGTGGTCGTGACACCACTGCACGATGTCGGTGACCTCGATGCTCCATGCGAGGTCAATCAGCAGGTCTCCCGCGCCAAGGTACTGCGCGAGGGTCGTGGCGAGGTTGTCGCGGGTGATTTGGTGTTGGACGTACTGCGCGCCGGCAGCGACGATGTCGCTGGCCTCGTGGCGCAGGTCGGCCATGTCCATCACGGTCAGTTTACTGAAGTCCATGTCGAGGTGCTTCAGCAGGAGGGGTTGTAGGCACTGCGAAACCGACCCGCAGCCCAACAGCAGCACGCGCCCGCCAAAGGGAATCTTCATCGCCGCTCCTTGTGTTGTATGAAGATGTTAAACGAAAAGCGCCGTGGCGTGCTGAAGATAGAGACGCCTGCGGCGCAGGTCTGATGATTATATAGGGGTTTTGAGCGGCTTGACTATCCCGATTTTGACGCTGTCAGTTGGTCGGTGGGGCGTCGGCCTGCGGCGCGGCTTGCAGATGGGCCAACAGGCGGGCGGCGGCGGTGCGCGCCTCCCCTGCCGGCAGATGCTCGAGGCAGCGGCCCAACAAAAAGGCGTCGTTGATGTTGGTGGCATACAACGCGGCCAGTGTGTGGGTGGCCGCTTGTGCCAGCAGGGCCGGATACTCGGTGCGAGCATGGAAGGCGATGGTCTCGAGCACCGCGGCCACCCCCACACGCCGCCCTTCTACCACGATGCGCGTCTGTCGGTCAAAGCCGGCGGCTTCGGCGGCATGCAGCACCACGGTCACCAGCGGGGGCGTCTGGGTCATCCATGCGCGCAGCGGCACAAGGGGAGATGGGGCGGCCGTTTGGCCGCGCAGGGTCAGGCGCAGCGCGCCAATCAGGGCGCGCCACACGCGCGTAAGAGGGGTAGTCACGGGGTATACCTCGGGTTGATAACAAAGGTGACGCGCGCCAGCGAGGCGTTGCAATCGTCGCCCGGAAAGCGCACCAGCACATCCGGTGAGCGCGGTGTGCCGTTGGGCGCTTCTAGGCGCACATAGACCAGCAAGGGTTGATCTCGACCGGCGGCGGGCAGGCTCTGCTCCCAGCCGGTGGTGCTGCCATACAGAAAGTTTGAGCCAAGGCGCACGGTGTTGTCCTGCACATCGCTGAAGATGCGCACACGCAGCTCTGCCGCCTGTTCTGCCGACAGCTCGCCGGCAGCGCCCAGCACCTGCCCGCCAACCCCGCGCCAGCGGCATCCCAGCGCGTTGGCGGTATTGGCGCTCAACACCGGCTCACCCTGCGCGATGAACGGGAAGGGGATGGGGGTCTCGGTGGGGGTTGGGGTGATGCTGGGAGTCGGGGTGTCGGATGGGGTCTGGCTGGGGCGGATGGGGGTGCTGGTGGGCAGCGCGGTTGGGCTGGGCGATGGGGTGATGGTGGGTGTGGCGCTGGGGCGCGGCGTAAAGGTCGGGGGCAGGGTGGCCGTCGGCGTGGCGGTGGCTGTGGGGGTATGGGTGGGGGTGACGGTGGGCAGTTCCCCGACAAAGGTCGGTATCGGGGTGAATTCGGGCGGGGGGGGCGGGCTGACAAGGGCGGCAATCGCCACCGTCAGCAGGGCCAGCACCGCGATGAACGACAGCACGGTCACCAAATTGTATAGGCCGCTGCGAGGCACAAGGTCACCTTTCTGTGCAGATGCGACGGGGATAACCCGCGCTTAGTAGCCGGTGATGTCCAACATGCTCACCGCGATGCTCTTGAGCTTGTCAGACGGCATCCGGCTGAAGGCCAGCGCAATCTCGACAAAGCCGATGTTCTGCGGGTTGGCGGCAAAGGCGCGCAGCTCGTCTGGCAGCTCGTTGAAGTGCTTCCACGATTCGCGGTTGGCCAGCAGGTCGCCAATCTGGCTGACGGTCTCTAGGAAGAAGGACAGGTTGCGTTCCAACAGACCGGCAATCACCGACAGCTCGTGCAGCGGCACACCCACCTCGCCCAGCTCGTAGGCCGCTAAGATGTCGGGGTCGATGTGCGCGCGCTGGGCCAAGACATGCAGCGCCAGCCCGCGCTCCTCGCGCACCTGTCGGATGAGTGCCCCAATCATGCGCTGGCGCAGCGCGATGAATTCCTCTTGTGCGCTGGCGCGGCGGGCGCGGCTCGATTCGAGTGTTTTGACCCCCCAAAAATGGCTGACCGGCACATCCAGAAAGTAGGCCAGCAGCTCCAATTGGGGCAGGCTGGGGATGTCGTCGCCCAGTTCCCAGCTCTCGATGGTCTCGACGTCGGTTTTCATATAGCGGGCCACGTCTTCGATGCTGCGCTGGGCATTGACGCGTGCATCCCGCAGCAGCACGCCCAGCATCTTACCGCGCAGGCGATACGACTCGTTGGGGTCGAACACTTTGGGGGTGTCGGCTTTCGCCTCGGCATTGTCGCCCTTGGCCTTCTTAAAGCGGCTGGCGAAATCCTTATAGTCGTTCATGGGGGCATCCCTCACGTGCTGGCTCGTGGCTGAATTATAAGCCTGTTGGGGGACGCCGGCAACTCTGTTACAATCTACACATTACGTTTGTCTTACGTCAGATAAGGCTGAGGGGCGATATATTTGCCCGTTGTTATGCTTATCGGCGCATCAGGCTGCGATGTGTGATGGTGACCCCGCCCTTATATTGGATCTATATTGGACTCATTGGCCTCAGCACCCTGCTGGAAGTGGCGATGACGGCCTATGCGTGGGGGCGCTGGCATCATCCTGGGGTGCGGCACTATGTGCTGCTGAATGTGCTGACAGTGGTGACCAACATCTTGTTTGTGTTTTCTACGCTGCCGATTGACCCGTGGTGGGGTGAGCTGGTGGTGCGGCTGCGCTTTGCGTGCTTCACGTTTATTCCGGTGATGGGGGTGGGGTTTGTGCATCGCTTCATCCGTCAGCCGCGCTGGTTTAAGCCGTGGATGATGGCGGTGTTTTGGGGGGTAGCGGCGGCGAATGCGATTGTGGTGTTGATGCCGATTTTTGACGGCCCAAATGGGCTGTTTGACGGGTTGTTTTTTGCTACTTTTGAGCGGGTGGAGGTGGCCGGCTATTTTGCCGAACAGCGCACCAACGGCCCGTGGTATGCGGTGTATCTGCTGTATCAGCTGGTGGTTTCGCCGATGGTGGTGTTTTCGATGCTGGATTATGCGGTGCGCATCGGGTCACACCGGCGGGCCGAGATGCTGACCGGTGCGGTGGTGTGTACCATGCTGATGATTGCCAATAACCTGCCGATTACATTGGGCGACCCGCCCGGTTTGCGCCTGACACCATTGACCATCGGAGTGTTGGCGATGGTGGTGGGCTGGGTATTTTGGCGCTATGACATGCTGGCGGTGATCCCGATACCCTATGACCAGATTATCAACAGCGTGCGCGATGCGGTGCTGGTGGTCAATTTGCACGGGGTGATTTTGACCGCCAATCCGGCGGCACATCAGCTGCTGGGGCGCAAGCACCTTGTCAATCTGCGGGTGGAGTTGGCCACCGAGCTGCCCGCGGCGCTGATAGAGTCCGATCAGCGCACGCCGTACGAGTTTATGCGTGGCCGTTTATGGTTGGAGGGGCAGAGTTATCCGTTGTTCAACGGCGCACGCCTGATGGGGCGCACGGTGGTACTGCGCGACATCACGCGGCGCAAGCAGGCCGAGCGCGAGATGTTGGAGTTGGCGTTTGAGCGGGAACGCGGGCGGATTTTGGCGTCGTTTATCAGCGATGCCTCGCACGAGTTTCGCACGCCCATCACGGTGATTAAGTCGTCGCTGTACCTGCTCAACCGTGCCGATGACCCCGATAAACGTCAGCGCCATACTGATGTGATTGAGGGGCAGGTGGATCGGCTGATGCGCCTGATGGGTGACCTGCAAAAGATGGCCGCGCTGGATAACCAGACCGAGCTGTCGCTGAGGCCGATGGACATCGGCCTGCTGGTTCATGATGCTGCGGCGCGGGTGCGTGGTTTGGGCTGGCTGGTGGAGACGAGCGTGCGCGACATCCCGTTGGTGTGCGCCATCGAGCCGGCCGAGCTAGACCATGCGCTGGCGCGTGTGCTGGATAATGCCATGCGCTACAGCTTGCCGGATCAGCGGATTGAGATACGTGGGTATCGGCATGGCCAGCGGGCGCGCATCGACATCATCGATCACGGCGAAGGGATGGACGCCGACACCCTGCATCAAGCCACACTGCGCTTTTATCGCAGGGATGCGGCCCGTACCGGCGGCGGGTTTGGCCTTGGCCTGCCGATTGCGCGGGCGATTATCGCGCTGCACGGCGGGGCGCTGACCATTGCCAGCACCCCGCATCAGGGCACAACCGTCAGCATCGAGCTGCCGCTGGTGGATGTGAGCCAAGACGCTGTCCAACAACCGGCGTTGCCCACTCAGGCATAACGGGCAAGGTCGGCGGCGGGATGCCACGGCGTGCCGTCTGGCAGGATGGTCTGCGGCGAAAACACCGCATAGTGCAAGTTTGCCCCGTTCAGCAGCGCCCCGAGCAGGTTTGCCCCCGAGAGGTCTGCACCCCACAGATTGGCGGCGCGCAAATCGGCGGCGTGCAGCACCGCCTCGCGCAGGTCGGCACAGGCCAGATGCGCCCGCAGCAGCACCGCGCCGGTCAGGTCGGCGGCCCACAGCTGCACCTCGCGCAGGTTGCCATCGGTCAGGTCGGCTTTGAGCAAACGGGCCTTGCTCAGGTCGGCCTTGCCAAAGTAGCATCCTTGCAGCACCGCGCCAGACAGGTCAGCCAGCGGCAGACGCGCCCGCGCAAGGCGGACGTTTTGCAGGCGTGCGCCGGCCAGATTGATCCCTTGCAGCGAGCCATCCTGAAAGTGCAGGCGCTGCTTTAGCTCTTCGATGGCGGCAAGGGCTGTGCTGTTGTCGGCCTGTGCCGCCCGCCCGATCAGCACCTCGCGTGGGAGGCGCGCCATCACCTGCGCGCGCACGGTCTTAATCGTCCAGCGAATCACACGTTCTCTCTTTCTGTCTGGCAGACTGGCGGTATGATGAAGGGGTGATGTTGTTGGATATGTATGATTATCACGGAAGCGGGCCAAAATGTCGAAAAAAGCGATGATTCAGGTGTTGTCTTCGGCGGCCTTTGGCGTTGCGCTGGCCATCCTGCTGATTATCGGGCTGCAAGGGGTGTTCCCTCAGCTGCGCTTTGGCGGCACGCGCTTTGTGTTCACCGAGCTGGACGGCGATACCTTCCGTTTTCAGCCCGGGCAGGTGCGCCCCCCTGCCGAGAACCGCGTGCTAGAGGATGTGCTGCGCTTTGACGATGCCGATGGCTTTCGCCTGCCGGCCCTGCCTGCTGACCGCTACAGCATCGCGGCCATCGGGGACTCGTTTACCGATGGCGGGGTGCTGCCGTGGCCGGATGTGCTGGCCGAGCAGCTGGGCGTGCCGGTGCGCAACCTTGGCTACAGCGGCTTTGGCCCGCTGGAATATGCCGAGGTGGCCAAGCGCTATCTGGCTGACGACCATCAATGGGTGATTGTGGCGTTTTTTGAGGGCAACGACCTTAGCAACATCGAGACCTCGCGCACCAAGGCCGGCGAGGGGGACGTGCCGCTCAACATCCAGCGCACCCTGCGCGCACCGGTCACCGATGTGAAGACGCTGGAAGAGTACACCGATATTACCCTGATGCCCGACGGCAACTATCTCTATCCGCTGGCCCACCCGATGCCCGATGGGCGCATCGCAGAACTGGCCTACATCAGCGATTATCTGTGGTGGCTGAACGGTGATTTGCAAACCTATCTGGACTCGCGCAATTGGCGCGAGCTGACCAGCGCGCTGGAGACCATCCGCGACAACGCCGGCAGTGCGTGTATGGCGCTGGTGTATGTGCCGGTCAAGGGGCACATCTACTTTCCGATGGCCGACCCGCAGGGCAACCGCCGTTATGTGATGGAAAATGCGCGTACCCTGTCGATTGACCCGCAAACCGGTTGGCTGACGATGAGTGACCTCACCCCACAAGCCTATGAGGAGTGGGAGGCGCGCATCGACAACCAGCGCGAGGCAGTGCGTCGTGCCGCCGAGGCCGCCGGCTACGATTTTATCGACCTTGTGCCGGCCTTTCGGGCGGCGGCCCTGCGCGGCCAGCTGACCTATTACACCTATGACTCGCACTGGAACACGCAGGGGCACGCCTTGGCCGGCGCGACCATCGCCGAGCATCTGCGCAGCAGGCCGTGCAGCGCGCGCTAGTCTTCCAGCGGCGCCAGCATCACCTCTTCGAGGATAAACACCGGCCCGGTGACGATGCGGCGGACAGGGCAGCGGCCCATGATTTCGAGGATGCGGGCGCGCTGCTCGTCGGTGAGGTCTGGCCCGATGAGGGTGATTTTTTCGCTCACTTCGTGCACGAACGGGGCGTCACCGGGCACATCGGGGTAGGCCTCGCGCGGTTTGCGTTCTACATCCAGCGCCACCTCGACATCCAGCAGCGGCCATCCCTTGCGATTGGCGTACATCTTGGCGGTCATGGCCGCGCACGCCCCCAGCGACCCCAAAAACAGCTCTTCCGGCGTCGGAGAGGTGTCTGTGCCGCCGTCGGCAATCGGCGCGTCGGCGTGGACGGTGTGATGACGGGCGGTGATGGAGGTGTGATAGCCGCCGTGGGTGCGAACGCGTGTGGCATGAGACATGGTCAAAAAAATCCCCCTAAAAGCACAGTCTAAACCCTTATCCTCTGGACAGGCTTGGGCCGGTTTGCCTTACGCCCCAAGGCCGATTACAATCAGCCTGACACGTGTGCAACAGCATTATCGGGGGAGGAATCGGGCCAATGTCTGCCATTTTGCAGTTGGTCATCGGGCTGGTGTTTGTGTACAGCTTGATGGCGATTTTAGTCACCCAGATTAACACGGTGGTCTCCAGCTTTTTGCAGCTGCGGGCCAAAAACCTGCGCGACGGCATGATAAACCTGATTACCGGCGACCAAAAGCTGCAAGCCGAAATCCTCACCCACCCGCTGATTAAGCTGATTGACCCTGACGAGCGGCGCAAGACCATCCGCCTGAAGGATGACGAGGTGTCGGATGTGCTGACCGATGGCAAGCTGAACGCGGTTGACTATGTCGCGCCCAGCACGTTTGTCGAGTCGCTGATGAGCCTGATCATCTCACGCGCCTATGGGTATGTGCAGCGCGGCGTCAACGCCCTGCCCGAAGAAAACGACGTGCGGCGCAATTTGTCCACACAGGTATTTGCCTTTCTCAGCACCCCCAGTGACGAGCAGCTGCGCGTGCTGGAGGGCGAACTGCGCACCCTCAAAATCACCGCCGAGACCGACATCAGCGCCTTTGAGCAGGTGGTGCAGCGCCTGTCGGACATCTACAGTGAAATCCGCGGGCGCAATCCCGACCTTGTGCCCCTGCTGTTGGGCCTGCGCGTGCTGGATAAGACCCCTTTCAGCGATGCGCTGCGCATGATTTTGTTCACCGCACAGGACGTCAAAGATTCGATTAAGCGGCTGGAAAACTGGTTTGAAGACGCCATGCAGCGCACCAGCAACATCTTCCGCCAAAATTTGCAGGTGTATTCGATGGTGGCGGCCTTTGCGCTGGTGCTGCTGCTGAATGTCGATACGCTGGCGATGGTGCGGGCCTTTTGGGTAGACCCCACCCTGCGCCAGAACGTGGCCGATGCGGCCAGCGGCTTTGTGCAGAACACCCCCGCGCCCATCCCCACCCCCTCGACAACTGATGACCCTGACGCCCCTGCGCCAGACAGCGCCGCCTCTGCCGCTCAGCTGGAGCAAGACCTTGCTGCCGCCCGCCAGACGGTGAACCAACTGCTCGAACTCAACATCCCGCTGGGGTGGACATGGGTGGAGGCCGACTGCCAGTCCAGCGATCCGGTGCAGCAGACCGCTTGCCAAAGCCCCAACAACCTGCACGCCCTGCTCAACCCCTCCAATCCCAATTGGGTGTCGCTGGCGCTGGGCAAGCTGATTGGGCTGATTGCCTCGGCGATTGCGGCGGCACAGGGCGCGCCGTTTTGGTTTGACCTGCTGCGCAAGCTGACGGCCCGCAGTTGACGCCCGAAGCCTACGCCTTTTTGACCTCGGCGGCGGGCCAACACCTGTTGGAGGAGCTGGCCGCCCAAGACCTCAGTGATGGGCGGGTACTGGGCATCATGTCGAGCTTGCGGCGCAGCTATCCGCCGGCGCTGGCCGCTGCTGCGATGGAGCAGGCCCAGCTGCGTCGCGCCGCGCGCGATAAGTTTGGGGCGGAGGCGGCGCGCTTATTCTTCACCCGTGATGCACTTCAGCAGGCCAGCGACCCGCGCGCCCGCCGCTGGCGCGCATCGCAGCTGTCTGGCACGGTGATTGATGCGGGGTGCGGCATCGGGGCGGATAGCCTTGCCTATGCCGGCGCGGGGTGCAGTGTGCTGGGCCTTGACCTTGACGCAGGGCGGGTGCTGCTTGCTCGCCACAACGCGGAAGCGCTTGGCCTTGCCGACCGTGCCCGTTTTGCGGTTCACGACATCACCGGCGGGCTGCCCGAGGCGTGTGATTGGGCCTTTTTTGACCCTGCCCGCCGTGATGCACAAGGCCGCCGTCTGCACCACGTCGAGCGCTATCTGCCGCCGCTGTCCACGCTTGCGCGGTGGGCATCCGCTGCGCGCGTGATGGCCAAGCTGTCGCCGGCGGTGGCGCTGGACGACATCCGCGCCTATGGTGGGGTGGTCAGCTTTGTGTCTGTGGAGGGCGAGCTGAAAGAGGCCGTGCTGACCCCAGACGACAGCCCGCAAACCACCCAAGCGGTGTTGTGTGACGGTGAGCAGACTTACGTTTGGCCGTGGACAGCGGTTGAAGACGCGCCGCTGCGCCCCCCTGCCGGCTGGCTGATTGAGCCTGATGCCGCTTTGATTCGCGCGGGGATGGTGCAGCACGCTGCCCATACGTGGCAGGCCGCCCAGATCGACGACACCATCGCCTATCTGGTGGCCGATGCCCCGCCCGAGACGCCATGGGCGCGCGCGTGGCCCATCCTCGATGCGCTGCCGTTCAACCTCAAAAAGCTGCGCGCTTACCTGTCTGCCCGTGGGGTCGGAGCGGTCACGGTCAAAAAACGCGGGCACGCCATGACCCCCGAAGAGCTGACTGCCGCCCTGCGCCTGCGCGGTGACCATGCCTGTACCGTGGTGCTCACACGCTGCGCTGGTCAGCCCTATGTGCTGATTTGCCCATAAACCGTGCATCACCTCTCGTGCTCTAGCCCTTCAGGGTAATTGCTTCAAATTTTCTGGTGGGGTCAAAACACATCGCGATGTTTCACGGGCGCATCGCGATGTTTCACGGGCGCATCGCGATGCGCCCCTACTGATTTTGAAGCGATTGCCCTGTCTTAGCCCTCCTTCCCATACCTTTAAGGCGGGTGGCATATGGTATTACAATACTGTTATCCCTCGCGAGTCCCGCACACTTACTCATTAAGCTTAATGTTTCAGGCAGTAAAAGCGCCCTATACTATAAAGGTTAAAATTTCGAACTTCTTCATCCTGTTCATCACCGCTTGTCAACGTTTTCTTGTGGCGTAGATGGTTCCCAGCAGCTCCAGCCCCACTGCACTTCAGCGCTTTCTTCAACACCCTAACCTCTTGCTGCGCGTACTGGAGATTGGGGCGATTGGGCTAGGGGCGGTCTGGATTGCGCTGACGATGGCGCGCTGGATGCTGACCGGTAGCAGCCCGTCATGGTTAGACCTGCTGGCTGGCTTCGGGTTTGTCGCGCTGTTTGCCATGCTGTGGGTACACTACCGCCTGCGTATCTCACAGCGGGCCACCCGATTTGACGCTCAGAATCGCCAGCTGGAAGATGCGCTCAGTGCGATGTCGGAGTTTTTGATGGTGCTGTCGGTGGACGGGCTGATTTTGCGCGTCAATCAGGCGGTGTTGACGTCGTTGGGCTACACCCGCCAGCAGATGGTCAATCAGCCGCTGGGGCAGTTTTTGATGTATGCCGGCAGTACCAACGCCATCTCTCAGGTGCTGCGTGAGCGGGCGCGCGTGCGCCAGACGCGCAGTTTCCGCACGGCCAGCGGCCAGCTGCTGCCGATGTCCCTGACCTATACCCCGATGCACGATGCCGATGGCAACCTGTATGCTGTGCTGTGTATGGCTCACAGCCTCAGCGAGGTGGAGTCGATGCGTGCCCAGCTGCACACCACCAACCAGCGCTACAACGCCGCCATCACCTCCAGCCGGCTTGCCGTGTTTGAATATGACCCCAACACCAATCAGCTGGTGGTGGACAGCAGCCTCAGCCTGCTGATTAGCGGTCAGTCTGGCGAGATTAGGACGCTGGAAGATGCGTTGACTTTTATCCCGCTAGAGGACCACAACAAGATTTATACCGCCATCAACCACGTCACCAGTGGCAAAATTGAGCGCATCGAGATTGAGGTGCGCGCCAACAGCGTCACCCGTGGGCTGCGCTGGCTGATGGTGCGCGGGGCGATCAACGAGCAGGATGGCCGCCTGTTTGGCACGCTGATGGACGTTACCGACCGCAAGGTGACCGAAGAAAGCCTCGAAAACCGCGACCAGATTATGCGCACCATCGCTCATGCCTCTGAGGTGTTTTTGCACGCCACCGATTGGGAAAACCACATCGATCAGCTGCTGGAAGAGCTTGGCAGAGCCGCTGGGGTCAGCCGCGTGTATGTGTTCCGCAACTACACCGATGATCAGCGCCGGCTGATTTCGACACAGGTGGCCGAGTGGTGCGCCCCGGGCATCGAACCGCAGATTCACAACCCGATTTTGCAAGCAGTTGATTTGGTGGCCGAGGGCTTCGAGCGGTGGGTGCGCGTGCTGGGGTCAAATTCGGTGCTGCATGGGGTGGTGGACAGCATGCCGCCGGCTGAGCGCAGCTTTTTACAAGCCCAGAGCATCCAGTCCATCTTGGTTGCGCCGATTTTCGTCAATGATGCGTGGTGGGGCTACATTGGCTTTGACGAGTGCAACCTGCCGCATGTGTGGCAGCAGCCGGCCATCGACGCGCTTCAGCTGGCGGCCGATATCCTCGGCGCGGCCATCTTCCGCGGGGAGGTGGACAAAGAGCTGGAGGCTGGGCGCGAGTTTATCCTGAACATCATGAACAACCTTGGTCAGGGCGTCAAAGTGATCAACGCGCAGGGGCGCTATGTGTATGTCAATCCGGCCTATGCCCAGATGATTGGCCTGCCGCCCGAAGAAATCCTTGGCAAGCTGACCAGCGAATTCACCCGCCACGACGAGATTTCGGCGCTGGAGGGGGCAGAAGACATCGAAAGCAGCTATATCACCCACCTGCACAGCGTGGACGGCCACGTGACCGAGGTGTTGGTGACCAGTGTGCCGCGCGTGATTGACGGTCGCCTAGACGGTGCGTACTGTGTGGTGGCCGACATCAGCGAGCGCCGCCGGCTTGAGCAGCAGCGCTTTGAACTGCTGTTGGAGCAGGAGCGTGTGCGCCTGATGAGCGGGTTCATCCGCGATATGTCGCACGAGTTTCGCACTCCGTTGTCCATCATCCAGACCAGCTTGTATCTGCTGCGGCGCAAGCCCGATCACCCGCAAGCCCACACCCGCCTTGACACCATCGGGGCACAAGCCGCCCGCCTCAATCGCCTTGTGGATGACATGATGCTGATGTTGGAGCTGGAGCAGGCCGAGATTGTGCCGCGCGCCCTGTCGCTCAACACCATGGCGGCGCATGTCATGGCCCAGTCTGCCCCCAAGGCCGAGCAGAAAAAGCTGACCCTCAGCCTTGAGCAGCCGAGCGGCGACATCAGCATCAACGGCGAAGAGGGCTATCTGGCCCGCGCCGCCATGATGCTGGTGGATAACGCCATTGAGTTCACCCCAGAGGGCGGCAGCATTACCTTGTGCGTCACACGGGATGCGACTCACGCCCAGCTGATTGTGCGCGATACCGGCGTGGGCATCCCCAAGGACGAGCTGGAAAACATCTTTGAGCACATGTACAAGGTGGACAAAGCCCGCAACACCGAGCGCGGCGGCCTCGGCCTTGGCCTATCAATTGTGCGGCGGATTGCCGTGCTGCACGGCGGTCATGTTGAGGTAGAAAGCGAGGAAGGCAAGGGCAGCATGTTCGTGCTCAAAATCCCTTACCGCGAGCCGCCCAAGCCTATCACGCACCAAACCCTGACGCAGGAAGTGCGGGCGGTGCTGGTCAGAGCAACCGACGAGGTCGGGCGCGTAGATAACCCATAACCTCGCGGTCGGCCTTGCCAAAGCTGTAGCGTGCCAGCTCGTCCTCGTGCACCCATGCCCACGCCTGTACCTGAAGCGCCTGCGGCTGACCGCCGATGTGCCGGCACTCCAGCGCGTGCAGCGTGATGGAAAAATGCGTGAAGGCGTGTTTGACCACGCACAGCTCATCCCCCACCTCTACCTCGATGCCCAATTCCTCGCGCAGTTCGCGCCGCAGGCATTCGGGCAGGGTTTCGCCGGCCTCCTGCTTGCCGCCGGGGAACTCCCACAGCCCGCCCAGCAGCCCTTCGGCGGGGCGCTGAGCAATCAACAGACGCCCGTCTGCTGCGCGGATCAGGCCGGCGGCCACGGTGTAATGCGGCTTTGGGCCGGCTTTCTTTTTGACCGGCCTAGCGGCTTGTGTGCCGGCGGCGCGTGCCGCGCAGCGCTCGGCCAGTGGGCACTGACCGCAGCGTGGCGCTTTAGGGGTGCACACCGTGCGCCCCAGCTCCATCAGCGCCTGATTGTAGTCCCCTACCCGCTCGTTTGGCAGCCACGCCTCGGCCCATGCCCACATCTGCGCCTGTGCTGCCGGCGTGGTGATGTCGGCGGCATCATCCATCAGGCGCGCAAACACGCGGTATACATTGCCATCCACCAACGGGGCGCGCCGCCCAAACGCGATGCTGGCGATTGCGCCGGCGGTATAGCGCCCCACCCCCGGCAGCCTGAGCAGCCCTTCGACGGTGTCGGGGAACTGCCCGCCCATCTCCTCGCACACCATGCACGCCGCCCGATGCAGATGGCGCGCACGGCTGTAATAGCCCAGCCCCTCCCACTGCTTTAGCACATCGTCTAAGGGGGCAGCGGCCAGCGCCTGCACGGTGGGATAGGCGGCCAAAAAGCGCTGATAGTATGGGATGACCGTCTCGACCTGCTT
>DAOUCZ010000106.1:0-9824 GCA_034431675.1 Anaerolineae bacterium
CGCTGATGGTACTGCACTGGTGACGGTGTGGGAGAGTAGGCCGCTGCCAACCCTGTCTCTTTTTTCTTTCGGTGCAAGACCCCCAAAGTCCGCTTGCCGCATGTGCGCAAGACGGGCTTTTTTTGATTCTGGTGAGTATTTTGGTTCATTCATCAGTCTGCGGTTACACTGTGATGACCCATGATTGAACAGGTCAAAAGGTGAAACCCATGCGTTGGCTTAGTGTATTCGTGATTATTCTGTTTGTGGCGATTGGCGACAGTGCTGCCCAGAACCTGCCCCCAGCACCCGTCTTGAACGATGAAGGGGGGGTGCAGTTTATTCGAGGGCAGGGGGAGTACACGTTCCCTTACTTTCGCCTATTTCTGCCGCAACCTTATATCGTGATGTATGATGCTGCGGGCGTGCTTGATAAAGATGTTTATTTCATCCCAAGGCCAGAGTCTCAGGTGATTGGCACGATTACTTCTGACCCCTTTACATCGCCATTTACTTATCAGATAAGCCTACCTCATTATCCCGCTGGTCAGCTGCGGGATGTGGATAACAATGGACGCGATGATGCCGGTGTTGGGATTTACATGTTGGCGGTGACGTCCAACACATGGAACGACCCGTTTTTGGAGCTGCGCGATGATTATGTGACGGGTGTGCTTCGGTCAGCAGAGGTTTCGAGCGACATCGACAGCTTTATGGAGATTACGAGCGGTTGGCTGTTGGTGTATGCCCCTGATAATCAGCAGGGGTTTCCGTCTGGACGGGGGGTAGATGGGGTGCTTTTTACCGCTGACGATCCCATTGTGCAGATGCCGCAGGGATGGACAGTGGTCGATACCGATGCTGAGGTGTTTACTTTCAGTCGTCAGCGCGATATGGTGCTCAATCTGCGCGAGGCTGAGGATGCGGCGCTGGATGACCTCTCGCAATTGAGCTATATCGAGGCGTTTGACTCGATGATTGACCTGCTCAAGCGCAAATATGCCTTTACTGAATACAAGCAGGTGGATTGGGAGGCCCTGCGCACTGAATTTAGACCACGCGTTGAGCGTGCACAGCAAAACCGCAGTGCCACTGAATTTCGCCGTGTGCTGCGTGAACTGAGCTGGCGAGTGCCTGATGGCCATGTCAGCGGCCCAGTGCTGGCAGAAGATTTTCAGATGGCGGCGGCAGGTGGGATGGGGTTGGTGCTCCGTGAGATTGAAGGCGGGCGTCTCATTGTCACCGAGGTGCTGCCAGAGGGGTCTGCTGCACAGGCTGGTGTGGGGGTGCGCTGGGAAGTTTTGAGCGTGGATGGCACACCCGCGGCGGATGCGGTGCGCGCGGTTGTGCCATATACAGGCCCATTCAGCACTGCCCACAACCTGCGCCTTGAGCAAATACGGTTTTTGCTGCGAGGCACTATCGGGCAGCGGCGGACGGTGGAATTTCGGCGTCCGGATGGGCAGATCCAGTCGCTTCAGCTGACACAGCGGTTTGATGTGGATGGATTTTATGCCTCGGCTTATACCCCGATGCGTGAGACAGCTGGATTGCCTGTGGAATACCGTTTGCTAGACAGCGGCATCGCCAAGATAGATGTGTTGAGCTTTAGTGATGACCTACCGCTGACGGTGGCCTTGTGGGAACGGGCCATGTTGCGTGCAAAATCGGATGGGGTTGTCGGCATCATCGTGGATATTCGACAGAATGGGGGTGGTTCGGGCTTTTTGGGCGATCAACTGCCGGCGTATTTCTTCGATCGCGATTATCCCATTGGCAACCGCGCGGTCTACAGCGCACTGCGGGATACGTTTGTGGTTAATCCGCTTACCGAGGAGCGTTTTATCCTGCCCCCGTCTCAACTGCGTTATGACGGCAAGGTGGCTGTGCTGATTAGCCCCGACTGTGCCAGCGCGTGTGAATCATTTGCCTATGCCATGACGATTAATAATCGGGCTGTCATCGTTGGGCATTATCCAACGGCTGGATTGGGGGGGAGTGTCGTGCCAATCGCTCTGCCGGATGGCAGCATGTTTTATTACACCAACACGCGCAGTTTGGGGGCAGATGGCGAGATTAATATCGAAGGTAAGGGCGTTGCCCCGACCATGCGTGTCCCTGTGACGGAAGATGTTTTGTTTGCCGATTATGACGTGCTACTGGATGCGGCGGTCAAGAGCTTGCTAGGGACTACCCCTTTGCCGACCAGCGTGCCCGATGCGCCGTCAGCGGCAGGACAGGGGGAACTGCCCGCGATTGCCGTGGGGCAGACGCTGACCGGCACGGTAAGCCCTGATGCGCCAGCGGTGTATCTGCTGACATTGGGGACGGCGGCACGCCTTGATATTGTGGCAACCGGCGATGGCCCGACAGAACGCGGCCTTGTCGTGCGGTTGCGCCGCCCCGATACTTTTGCAGTGCTGAGCGAAAACTTTGCGCTGCCGGGGGGTAATGCGGGGGCGGGGTTTAGGGGCTTGGCACTGCCGGCCAACTTGACCGTGATTATCGAGGTGGCCGTTGCTGCTCCCCGTGTGAGCGGGACGTATACATTGTCGGTGAACGAGGCGAAATGACGCAAGCAGAACAGATAACGTTTGTGGTTGATCGGGCAGGTGAGCGCCTTGATAAGCTGTTGGTGGTGCATGTGCCGCGCTTGACGCGCTCTCAACTGCAAGCGCTGATTAAAGATGGTGCGGTGAGTGTCGATGGAGAACCCGCCAAAGCTGGCGTCAAGCTGCGCGGCGGGGAGACAGTCACTGTGCTGATACCCCCACCTCCGCCGGCAGAACTGATGCCAGAGGACATTGCGCTGACGGTGTTATACCAAGACCCCCATCTGGCTGTGATTGACAAACCTGCCGGAATGGTCGTTCATCCGGGGGCGGGGGTGAGCAGCGGCACGCTGGCGAATGCTGTGCTGTGGCACTATCCCGAAGTGGCGGTAATGAAGGGGCAGCGCCGGCAGGGCATTGTGCATCGGCTGGACAAATATACCTCTGGCGTGATGGTGATTGCCCGTACCGAGGCGGCGTTGAATGCGCTTACTGCACAGTTTCAGCGCCGCACGGTCGAGAAACTGTATGTGGCGCTGCTAGAAAATGAACCAAACCCACCCGCAGGGCGCATCGATGCGCCAATTGAGCGCGACCCGTCGGCCCGTGTGAAGATGGCCGTACGCAAAGGCGGGCGACCGGCATTGACCGATTATGAGACGGTTGAGGTCGGCTTCAAAGGCGGGCAGGCGCTGGTACGTGCCCGCATTTATACCGGTCGAACGCACCAAATCCGTGTCCATTTTGCACATTTGGGGTGTCCGGTGGTCGGGGATACCGTATACGGCTATGCCCGGCAGCGGGTAAAATTGGGGCGGACGTTTTTGCACGCTGCTCGGCTTGGGTTCGATCATCCTGTGACGGGTGAGCGCCTGACATTCGAGGCGGCTCTGCCGGCAGAGCTGCTGCGCTGCCTGAACATCTTGCGCCGGCCTGTCTGAATGTTTGTTTGGCGGGCTTGTGCCCTGTGTGGATGCCTATTGGTGTTGTGACGAAAGGCTGACATGACCAACCGTCAGAAAGTGTTGACTGCGCTCGGCTTTGGGGTGAGCGCCTTTTTTCTTGTGATGGCCTTTCGCGGGCTGAACCCGGGCGATGTGGTCGATACACTGCGGGCCTCGAATGGGTGGCTTTTGCTGGCGGCGGCAGGGCTGTATCTGCCGGCGATGCTGACCATCACCCGTCGATGGAAATTCTTGCTTGATGCAACCGTCCGCGTGCCGGTCAGGGGGTTATTCCCGCTGGTAGCCATCGGATATATGGGCAACAACATTTATCCTTTTCGCGCGGGGGAAGTGCTTCGACTGGCCCTGCTGCGGCAGGGATGGGGAGTGCCGCTGGCGCGAGGCGCGGCCACGGTGCTGGTGGAGCGATGCTTTGACGGCCTTGTGATGCTGACGTTTTTGTTGATACCCCCGCTGTTCATTCGTTTCGACTCGCCCTTGATTGGGCAGGTGGCTTCGGTGGCCGCGCCGGCGTTCATCAGCGCGTTGGTGATATTTTTGGGGCTGGCGCTGCGGCCAGAACTGTTCCGCCGCGTCGTTTATGCGGTGACGAGCCGCTTACCGGCAGGCCTAGGGGCTAAGCTGGATGGTATCGCGGGCGAAATCCTTGATGGTTTGGCGGCGCTGCGGCGACCGGCAGACTTGTTCGGGACAGTGTTGGCCTCCTATGGCTCGTGGATGCTGGAAGCGGTGGTGTATTGGGTGGTGGCATATGCCATCGGTCTGCCGTTGGATTATGGCTTGGTGTTGATGGTGGTGGGCGCAGTCAACCTTGGCGGTCTGATACCAGCATCACCGGGGGGGGTGGGTGTGTTTGAGGTGTTAGCTTCTACGGTGCTGGTGGCTGCCGGCATAGAGAGCACTCAGGCATTGGCTTATGCGTTGTTGGCCCATGTGGTCATCTGGCTGCCGCCCACGGTGATTGGTTTGGCGATGCTGCCGCAAATGGGCCTTCGGCTCTCGGCGTTGGCCAAGGCGCGTCAGCTGGCCGAAAACTGAGATAAGATAAAAAAATCCCCCGCACATACATGATGATGTGGGGGGGGGATTTTGTGTTTTAGGGGGCTGGCGGGAGTGCTAGTGGGCCGCTGCTTGCTGCTACCGTGTCATAAAACACATCGAGGTCGTCGAGCCATGCGCGCGCGTTGGTTTTGGTCAGGTTTTCAAAGCGGATGTCGATATAGCGGATGTCGGTGCGGGTGATGGGCACGGTCATCTGGAAGGGCTGCCATCCGCTGGTTTGACGCAGCACCATGCGGAATTGCTCATGCCATGCCAGCGGGTCGATATAGCGCACGCTGAACACGATGCGCACCCGTGATTGACCCCGTAGGTCACTGTAGCCGGTTAAACGCCACTGCCCGCCTGTAGCAATCGGCAAAGTGGGATAGGCGTTCATGGGGAAGCGCACGCGCAGTACACCGGCTTCGGTTGGGCTGCCGATGAAGCGGAAGGCGCAGGGTTGGGTGCGTGCATTGCCGGAGCAGACGAGTTGGTCTTTGCTCGGGTTGACGACTTTGAACGGCGCTAGGCTGTTGGCGCTCCAGCGCGGCGCATCCAAGAGTGAGATGCTGGACGCGCTGACGTTGGATGTGCCATAGATGCGCAGCTGAACGCTGTTGAGTGTGCCGGCGATTCCAGCGGTGATGTCTCGCACGCGCAGAGTCCATGTGCCGCCGGTGCTTTCGCCCCAATGCCGCACGCTGGACAAGCGCCAGTTGGTAAAGTTCGTTCCGGTGTCAGAGACACGGCCATACATCAGGCGGCTGACTGTGCCGTGTGGCGAAATCAGCTCGATTTCGAGGTCGCCACGGCGCCCGTGTGTGATATTGACGACAACTTCGACATGCTCAGCGGTGAGGTCGTGCGGGAAGTTGAGGCTGACATTTTGCCATGCGCCGGCATCGGGGATGGGCTGCGAGACGGTGAGGGTGGGTAGGGCCACATTGAGTTCTGGGGCAACGGTTGTCCATGTGGTGGCCATGGCCACCGCTGCGGCGGCATTGACGCGCCCAAACCCATAAGTGTGATTGATGTTGAAGCCGGCGGCATTGGTCTGCCAATCGGCATGGGCGGGGTGGTTCTTCTCAGCGGTGCGCACAAGGATGTGCTGGACGTCGCGCCACGTTAAATTGGGGTTGGCCTCCAGCATCAGGGCGACCACGCCGGCCACCAGCGGGGCGGCTGAGGATGTGCCGCCAAAGCTGACCGTACATCCGGTATCACTATAGCCAGTGGTGTGGATGCCGGCTGTGCCGCCGTTGGTTGGGGCGTTGACCAAGATGGGCGCGCCGGGTTCGGCATACCATGGTGTTCTGCCCTGATTGGTGCTGCCACCGACCGCAATCACTGTGCGGTGGTTGGCATAGCCATCAGCGTTGACGTTGTCATTGCTGGTGCCGTTGCCGGCGGCCCACACGGTGATTGCGCCTTTGCCACCCCGCCCATACAGCACGTTGGACTCCATGGCTTGCAGCGTGAGCGGCCCCGGGCCTTCCAGCGTTCGTCCATCATCGGATGGCCCCCAGCTGTTGTTATAGACGTGGATGCTGGCGCGTTGGTGCGAGATGCTGGCCGCCTCTGTGGCATCGGTTATCGGGCCGCCCAGCATACGGATGCCGGCAATTTGCGCGTTAAATGCCACGCCTACGCCGCAAGTGTTTTGCGCTGCGGCGGCCATCACGCCGGCCACGGCTGTGCCGTGCCCACCCCCGGAGGGGTCTGTGTCGTTGCCGATGTAATCGTAGCTTAAGTCAGCGCGGTAATTGGGCTGGATGTCGGGATTGATGTGTCTCACACCATCATCCACGCTGGCGACCACAATGCCGCTGCCCGTATAGCCCAGATTCCATGCCCCAAACACACGGGCATCCTGCCCGACCGTGCCGCCGAGCTGACCCGTGTTGTTGAGATGCCACTGGTTGGGGAACAGCGGGTCGGTGATGGTGTCCTCGACCCCACGCGAGTAGCGATAGAGCAGCTGCTGCTGAGTAGCCGACCGAACTTCGGGCAGGGCGGTTAACGCGGCTGTCGTATCAAGGCGCATGCCGCGTGCGGTTGTGTTGGGCAGGGCAAAGCGGTAGACATCTGGCAGGCTGCCGACTGGCCCAAGATTGCGCATCCCCAGCTGAGCGGCTACAAGGTCGGGATTAGCGCCGGCTTGGAGGGTGACCGCCCATTCGTTGATGAGTTCCGCATCAGGTGGGGGGAGAGGTAGGGGGTCGGGCTGTGCAAGCCCCAATGGGGGGAGTGCCAGCACCATCAGCAGTGCCAGCACGCTTATCACAAAACGCTTCATAACCAAATACCCGTATTATGGATTATCGTATGCCAGCCTGAAGGTCTGTGGAGTGCCCCTCAGGCTGGCGATTTGATTATGATTGTACCCTAAGTTGGCCCGCTTTGTTGTTACTGCGGTGGCAGCGGTAGGGCAAGCGGCAGGTTAGGCGAGTCGGTCTGAGCATTATCCGCGCGACTGAGACCTGCCAAGCTGGCGACCACGCTTAGGTCATCCACGCGCAGGCGCTGCTTGAGGGTGGTGGTGCGGTTGATGACGCTGGCGATAACTTCTAGGATCGGCGCGCCGGTGGTGTTAACGGTGCACGAGAAGGTGCGAGGGCTGACCGGCCCACGGAAGTCCCGCACGCACGAGCTTTTGCCACCGCCCACATAACGGACAACCAGCTGCATCCGCGCGCTGTTGGCATTGTGCGCGGCATTGCCACGCCATGCCGATAGACTGAAGGTGAGGGACAGCGCATTTTCGGCTACTGGGCGATGCGTGTACTGCCGAATCTGCGTCTTTTCGCCGCTTTGGGCCACAAACTGGAAGAAGCAGTTGCTGGTCGGGATGTCGCACAGCTGGCGATCACCCGGTGCAGCACTGAGGCGCTTCCATCCCAGCGGGGCGCGGACGTCTTTGGTATCGATCAAGGACATGTCGCTGTTTTCGGTGAGCGGAAGCGAGACAAGGCCAAAGACGTTGACCGAGCTGAAATCATAGTTGGTCGCATTGTACACCGCGCGCAAGAAGTAGCTTTGCGTGGCCGGCACAACGATGTTGTTGAGCGTGGTGCTGTCTTGGCCGCTCAGCGAGGTGCTTGGGGTCTCAAACCACTGATAAGTGGTGGTGGCGGGGGCGATAACCACATGCTCAATGTCTTGGGTGGAGTTGAGGATGCCAGATACATTGGTCGGGCCAGCCAGCAGGTGAGGCTGATAGGCCACATAGTGCGTGGTCAGCTGCCAGCCGCTGATGCTGCCGGTGTCGCCGCTGTAGTAGTCACGGATTTCGAGCGTCCATGTGCCTTGCATCGGCTCGCCCCAGAACTGGTTGGACATGAACGTCCAGTTGAAGCCGCTGCGCGGGGTGCTGTCGGCGGTGCGCACGGTCATCATGCGGCTGCGTGTGCCGCTGGGAGAGACCAGATAGATTTCGAGGTCGCCCGGGTAGGTGTGGGTGAGGCCGCTGATGGTGAGTTCGACGTGTTCAAGCATCCCCTGCGAAGTCAGATTATAGGTGCGGGTGAGGGGTGCGCCAAACTCTGGATTGCCGACCCCGTCGGGGATGCTGCCGCCCGACTGAGTCAAGCTGGTGGCGGTGGCTTTGGCCGGCACACCGCGCCACATGGCCGCGTAGCGCACGGCTTTGGCGGCATCGACGCGCCCAAAGCCGTAGACCTCGCTAAACCAGTAACCGGCGGCATTCTGCGACCAGCTGGCATGGGTCGGGTCGTTCTTCTCGGCGGTGAGGGCGAGGATATACTGCACGTCACGCCAAGACAAATTGGGGTTGGCTTCTAGCATCAGCGCGATGACGCCAGCGACCAGCGGGGATGCCGATGAAGTTCCGCCAAAGCTGTCCGTGCAGCCACGGCGTGCCGTGGTGACGATGCCGCGGGTGCCGCCGTTGCTGGGCGCATTGACGAGCAGGTTGACCCCGCGTTCGCTGTACCAAGAGCGTACACCGGCATCGGTGGATGCTGCGACCGCGATGGTATAAATCGAGTTGGCATAGCCATCGGCGTTCGAGTTATCCCCGTTGCCGCCGTTGCCACCTGCCCACACATAAATCGAGCCAAGCCCGCCGCGCCCGTTGGCGATGCCGTTGGCGATGGCGGCGGCAGCCAGCGTATCGGGCTTTTCCATCAGTTGGCCGTTGTCGAACGGCCCCCAGCTGTTGTTGTAGATGTCGATCTCGTTGGGATATGAGCCAAGCGCGCTGGCCTCGATTTGGTCAGTGTTGCCCGCGATGTCACTGAAGATTTGCGCGCCGGCCACACCGGCCCGGAAGGCCACGCCAACACCGCAGCTTGCGCCATCATCCGCACCCGCCATGACACCGCCAACCGGCGTGCCGTGATTGCCGTCATTCACAGTGCCCCAAGGCTGAGCGGTGTCATACACATAGCTGTAGCTCAGGTCGGCGCGATAGTTGGGGGCGATGTCGGGGTGACTGCCTACTAGACCGTCATCGACACTGGCCACGACCACATCAGTGCCGTTGCAGCACAACGGCGAGAAGTTCCACGCCCCAAACACGTTGGCATCTTCGCCCACGCCAACACCGCTGATGCCCTTGTTACGGATGTGCCACTGATTGGGATAGCGCGGGTCGGTGATGTGGTTTTCGATGCCTCGCGGGCCAACGGGGCGGGTGAACTGCGGATAAACTTGCAGCACACCACCGGCATCGCGTAGGCTGATGGTGCGGGTCATGTCATCCGAGCGGCCACCAGAAGCACGCAGAAGATACCAACCGTCAAGGCCGTTGATCGGGCCAAAGTTGAAGAACCCCAGCGAGGCCGCCAGCGCGTCAACATCGGTGCCGGGGGCAACCTGAACCGCCCAACGGTCGGTGGGCTGGGGCACAAACTGTGGCTCTGTGGTGACGACGGGGCGCTGGGCGCTGACCGGCGCTATGCCAAGCATGAGCGTGGTTATGACCAGCACAATCAGGAGAAAAACACGGTTTTTGAGCATGGAAAGTATCCAATCGAATTCAAAATGCTTTCGTTCGGATTATATCATAACCGGTTGCCACCCGCTGACTGAATTGTTATACTTAACGTTGTCAAACCATTAAACAATGACCAATGCCTTCATATCTAACTTTATGGAGTGTGCGCCCATGATGCCCAACACCACTGACTCCGCCAAGACGCCCTCTGCCCACATTCTGGTCGTTGATGATGAAGTACTCAATCGTCATGCGATTAGCAAGAACCTGCAAAAGGTGGGGTATCTGGTTAGTGAGGCCGGCAGCGCCGACGAGGCGGTGGAGATGCTG
>DAOUCZ010000107.1:0-17195 GCA_034431675.1 Anaerolineae bacterium
GGTGGCGTCTAGCACATCGGCTGTGCCGTGCGTCTCTACGCCGCCGGCGCTGCACCAAAAGGTGCGGTTCTGCGTCAGGGTGACCGATGCGCGGCAGTCTGATGGGGCGTCGTCAGGGGCAGGGCACAGCACCACCAGCGAGGCGTTGAGGCCGGCGGGGTCGCGCAGCATCTGACGCAGGGCGGCGCTGGCGCGCACGGTCGCGTCATCGGTGATGAGCAGCAGGTGCGGGCCGCGCCCTGCTCCCGCGCGACGCTCGGCCAGCAGCTCGGCCCATGTCTCCAGCAGCGCGCGCGCCGAGTCCGGCGTCAGGGCGACGCCGTCGGGGCTGGCGGGGATGCCGGTTGGGCTGGCGTGCGGCAGGGCTTGCAGCCAGCGCCACGCCTCAGGCACGGCATGGGGCAGGGCAGCATAAATCTGCATATCGCGTGGGTGATGTGCCAGCGCCAGCCCGCACATCCACGCCCGCAGCGCGTCGTGTGTGCTGCTGGATGGGCCGCACAGCGCCACGGTCGGGTGTTCGATGAGCGACAAGGTGGATGGCACGTTGTGCAGGGTGCGGTACTGCTCGGCCAGCTTCAGCGCCTGCGGCATCAGCGGATGGGCGCGGTCGGGGTCGGGCGGCACGATGCGCAGCGGGGCAGGGACATCGCCCACCCCCAGCCGAATCACCGCAAAGGCGGGGTCATCGGCGCGCCTGCCCCACAGGGCATTGGCACGGTCAAGCGCACGCTGTGCCCCTTCTTGGGGGGGAGGATGAGCGGTCTCCAGCAGGGCGCGCAGGGCGTCGTGGGCGGCCTGCAAGCGCGCTTGTTTATAGATGAGGGTGCGCAGATAGACCCCATGGGCCTGTGTGCGGCGGCGGGCACGGTCACGGGTGCGCCAGCGGGCCGTTAGCACCGCGCTGACCACGCTCAGGCCGGCCAACAGCATCAGCGGCAGCGCGCTGAATGCCCCACTGCCTGCCTCGCCGGCCCGCGCCAAATAAAACAGCGCAATCGCGCCGAGTCCCAGCATCGGCAGCAGGCTCAGCCATATCCCGCCGTCGCTGGGTTCTGGGTCTGCCGGCGGCGCGGGGATGTCGATGGTGACGTCTGGCAGCATCATGGCCCAAAGCGGCGCTTAAAACGCCTCGTCCGCCAGCTGCATCCGGCGGGCCTGATCTTCCAGTTCGGCGGCAAAACTCTCCAGCACCGCCGCCCACTGCTCCATCTCGGGCACAGTCTCGTGCCACAGCGCAAAGAAGCGCTCGGCCCGCCGCCCCATCCAGCTCAGGCTCTCGAAGGTCTGCTTGAGGGTTTGCACCTCACGCCGGATGGTCTCGGCCTCCTGCCGGATGCGCCCGGCGCGGTGAATCAGCTCGGTATAGGGCACACGGATCAGGTCGCTCATCGCAGCGTCCCCCCGCCGGCACGCGCGGCGATTTCGATGTCGTCTGCCGAGGCGCGCAGCTTCTCGCGAAAGGCGGCCAGCTGCTCGAAGGTGTCACGCAGGTGCGGGGTCAGGCGGTTATATTCGGCGCGGAAGGCCTCTGCCGCAAGGCTCATAAACCGCTCTGGCCCAAGTGCCCGCACCTCGGCATCAATCGCGTCGATACTGCTGGTGACTTGTGCGGCGCTGCGCCCCAGCGCATCGGCGGCATCACGCATGTGCTGGAGGCGGGCGCTCAGTTCTCCGGTATTCATGGGGGTAGCCCTCGCGGTGATAGGCAGTCGTTAGGTTAACTATAACACGACCCCGCCCCAAACGGTGAGCGGGGTATCGCGCCTGTGGGGCGGCGGGGCAGCCTGCACCTCAGGTTATTCGGGCAGATGACAGACGGCGTGTTATAATGAAGGCGCTTGCTTTCCCCCCTGCGCAAGGTATCGTGATGGTCGTCTCCCCCTCGCCTCAGCCCCCCACGCGCCGCCCGCGTTATCTGATGCTGGCGTGCGCGGTGATGGGCGGGGTGCTGGCCGGCTTGCCGCTGGCGCGCGCCAATTGGCCGGTGGAAGCGCCGGCAGGTCTTGCACAGTACGATAACTTTTTGGGGGTGAGCGGGTTTATCATCATGGGCCTTGCGTGCGTCTGGTTGTCGCGTCAGGCGCGCGGCTTGCGCGCATGGGCAGGGGCTGGCAGTGCGTGGGCACTGGTGCTGCTGCTGCTGGCACTGCGACAGGCCGCCTTTGCGCAGGCCGATTATGAACGCGCCCGCCTGCCGGCAGTGGCGTTTGTCGCACTGGGGGCTGTAGTGGCCGCCGGTGCGCTGTGGATGGGGGTGGCGCTGCGCCGCACCCCGTCCGATTCATCACCCACCTCATAGGAGAGACTTAGGCATGGTTTCACAACCGCACGATCAGGCCAACGAGGCCAATCCCAAAATCGAAGAGCTGCGCGCCCGACGCGCTCAATCGCTGGCCGGCGGCGGCCCAGAGCGCATCAAGCGCCAGCACGAGAGCGGGCGCAACACCGCGCGCGAGCGGCTTGACATCCTGCTTGACCCCGGCAGCTTTCGCGAGATTGGCGGCTTTGTCGAGCACCGCTCGCACAACTTTGGCATGGAAAAGCACCGCCATCCGGGCGACTCGGTCATCACCGGCTGGGGGACGATTGAAGGCCGGTTGGTCTATGTGTATTCGCAAGATTTTACGGTGGTTGGCGGCTCGGTGAGCGAAGCCCACGCCCAAAAAATCTGCCGCCTGCTGGATATGGCCATGCAGAACGGCGCGCCGGTCATCGGCCTCAACGACAGCGGCGGCGCACGCATCCAAGAGGGCGTGGAGTCGCTGGCCGGCTATGCCGACATCTTTCTGCGCAACACGATGGCCTCTGGGGTCATCCCGCAGCTCTCGGCCATTATGGGGCCGTGCGCCGGCGGGTCGGTTTATTCGCCGGCCCTGACCGATTTTATTTTTATGGTCAAAAACACGTCGTATATGTTCATCACCGGCCCAGACGTGGTCAAGCAGGTCACCCACGAAGAGGTCACCTTTGAAGAACTCGGCGGTGCCAGCGTCCACAGCGCCAAGTCGGGCGTGTGCCACATGGTGGGCGAGAACGAGACCGAAACCCTGCTGCTGCTGCGCCAGCTGCTGAGCTATGTGCCGCAGAACAACATGGAAGACGCCCCGTTTGCCCCGACGCAAGACGACCCGCTGCGCGCCGATGCCGAATTGGACAGCATCGTGCCTGACAGCCCCAACAAGCCCTACGACATCAAAGAGATTGTCAACCGCGTGGTTGACCGCGACACCTTCTTTGAGATTCAGCCCGACTACGCGGCCAATATCGTGGTCGGCTTTGCCCGCTTGGGCGGGAACAGCGTGGGCATCGTGGCCAATCAGCCGATGGTGCTGGCCGGCGTGCTGGACATTCAGGCCAGCGAAAAGGCCGCCCGCTTCATCCGCTTCTGCGACTGTTTCAACATCCCGCTGGTCACGTTTGTGGATGTGCCCGGCTATCTGCCCGGCACCGAGCAGGAGCACCACGGCATCATCACCAGTGGGGCAAAGCTGCTGTATGCCTACTGCGAGGCCACCGTGCCCAAGCTGACCGTGACCACCCGCAAGGCCTACGGCGGGGCATACTGCGTGATGAGCAGCAAGCACATCCGCAGCGACATCAACCTTGCATGGCCCACCGCCGAAATCGCGGTGATGGGGCCAGAGGGCGCAGTCGAAATCATCTACCGCCGCGACCTTCAGCAGGCCGAAGACCCCGCCGCGCTCAAAGCCAAGCTGGCCGCCGAATATCGCCAAAAATTTGCCAACCCCTACATCGCTGCCGCGCGCGGCTTTGTCGATGACGTGATTGAGCCGCGCGATACCCGCTCGCGCTTGATTAACGCCCTGTCGATGCTGCAAAACAAGCGCGACGAAAACCCGCCCAAGAAGCACGGCAACATCCCGCTGTAGCCGCCGCCCCACCTGCCGTCTTCTCGCAAGGACAAACCCCATGTCAGAACCTGTTTCGATCAACAAAATCCTGATTGCCAACCGCGGCGAAATCGCGGTGCGCGTCATCCGTGCCTGCCGCGACCTCGGCATCCCGACCGTGGCGGTCTATTCCGACGCCGACCGCGCCGCCCTGCATGTGCGCTTTGCCGACGAGGCGGTGCACATCGGCGCGCCGCAGGTGCGTGACAGCTATCTCAACATCGGCAAAATCATCGACGCCGCGCGCAAAACCGGCGCAGATGCCATCCACCCGGGCTACGGCCTGCTGAGCGAGCGTGAGGCCTTTGCCGAGGCCTGCGCCGAGGCCGGCCTCATCTTCATCGGCCCACCCCCCAGCGCCATCCGCACGATGGGCGATAAGCAGGCCGCGCGCGAAGCGGTCAAAAAATATGGCGTGCCAGTCGTGCCGGGCACCGAGCCGGGGATGCACGATGACGACATCATCGCCTTTGCCAACCAGCACATCGGCTATCCGCTGATTGTGAAAGCCGCTGCCGGCGGCGGCGGCAAGGGGATGCGCGCGGTCTACTCACCCGATGACCTGCCCGCTGCGCTGGCCACCGCCCGCCGCGAGGCCGAATCGGCCTTTGGCGATGGGCGCGTGTATGCCGAAAAGCTGCTGGTCGGCGCGCGCCACATCGAGTTTCAGATTTTGGCCGATATGCACGGCAACACCATCCACCTTGGCGAGCGCGAATGCAGCATCCAGCGCCGCCACCAAAAGCTGGTCGAAGAAGCGCCGTCGCCCTTCATGGACGCCGACCTGCGCCGCCGCATGGGCGAGATGGCCATCGCCGCCGCCCAATCGGTGGGCTATGTCAACGCCGGCACGATTGAGTGCCTTGTGGACAAAGACAAGAACTTCTATTTTCTGGAGATGAACACCCGCCTACAGGTCGAACACCCGGTCACCGAGCTGGTGACCGGCGTAGACCTCGTCAAAGAGCAGATTCGCATTGCGCGTGGGCGGCGGATGGGGCCAACCGAGAGCGTGCTTGACCCCAAGGGCTGGGCCATCGAGTGCCGCATCAACGCCGAAGACCCCTATAACAACTTCATCCCGTCGGTTGGGCGCATCACCACCCTGATTACCCCCACCGGCCCGGGCGTGCGCGTCGATCACGGGGTCTACAGCGGCTACGAAATCACGCCCTATTATGACAGCATGATTGGCAAGCTGATTTGCTTTGGCGAGACCCGCTCTGAGGCCATGCTGCGGATGCGCCGCGCGCTCAACGAGTACACCATCATGGGCATCAAGCACAACATCCCCTTCCACATCAACCTGCTCAACTCGTTCAGCTTCATCGCCGGCCAGTTTGACACCAAGTTCGTGGAAGAGCGCTTCAGCATGACCACCTATGAGACCGAGCCAAGCGCCGAAGACCTTGAGTATGCCGCCATCGTGGCCACGCTGGTGGCCCATCGCAATCAGCAGCTGGCCGCCCAAATGGTCGCCCCCGCCAAGCGCGATACCAGCAACTGGAAATGGCTCACCCGCTATGAGCGGATGCACCGCTAAAGGCAGGCCCGCATGAAGTACATTACCACCATCAATGGCAAGAAGTTTGAGGTCGAAATCCGCAGCGACAACACCGTGTGGGTCGATGGCAAGCCGCGCAGCGTCGATTTTCTGTCGCTTGGCCCAACCCTGTTCAGCGTCATCATGGACAATGCCCAGCACGAAGTCGTGGTGGAAAACCGCGAGGACGCCGTGGAAGTGCTGATGAAAGGCCGCCTGTATACCGGCACGGTGCTGGATGAGCGCGCCCAATTGATGCGCAGCCGGCGCGGCGGCGACGCCAACGACAGCGGCGAAGTGACGGTGCGCGCCCCGATGCCCGGCCTGATCGTCGCGGTCTTGGTCAGCGAGGGCGAGCACGTCAAGGCTGGCCAAACGCTGGTCATCCTAGAATCGATGAAGATGCAAAACGAGCTGAAAGCCCCGCGCGCCGGCACGGTTCAGCGTGTTAGTGTGCAGGCCGGCACCACGGTTGAGCAGCGCAAGGTGCTGGTCACCCTGACCTAACCTCCGGCTGTTTTGTTTGCCACCACAAAGCCCCGTCTCGCATCAGCAAGGCGGGGTTTTTTGCCTCACAGCAGAGACAGGCCATATTTTTTCAAGGCTTTGTCCAGCTGACTGATGGCCATCGCAAAGACCGGCTCGTTCTCCTCATTGCGTTCGGCTTGGCGGTCACGCAGCATCACCTGAAACAGCGGGTTGAAGGTGCGCACATCTTCTTCGGGCAGCAGCATCTCGTCATAGACCACAAGGCCGGTCAGCACCAGCGGCAGATAGACATCGGCAAAGCCAAGGGCCTGTGCCCCTTTGCTTTGGATGCATCGATGATATTTCTCCATCCACTGCACGGCATAGGCTTCCAGCTCTTCCGTGCTGCCCAGCTCGATGCCGGTGGCGGCCTCCACCATCGTCAAGCCCCACAGCAGGGTGTCGTGCAGCAGCGCATCATATAGGCGGTCGCTGACCATGGCGCGGGTGATATAGCGCGGCACGCGGTTATCTTCGGCAATCGCGTTGAGCACCGCCTTCAGCCAGTGCCGACGGATGGGCGGGCGGTCGGCGGGCGGGCGCTGAATCAGCGGGGCGACTTCGTAATCAGGCTGCGGCAGATAGGTGCGGCCATAGCTCATCTGGCCGGTGCAGGCGTATTCCAGCACGTTGGCCATGGCGCGGCCAATCAGCTGTGCCTCGACGTCTTGCAGCGGATAGCCGGCCTGCTCGAAGCGGGTGCGGGTTTTATCGGTCAATGGGCCGATCATCTGGGTGCGGTCAAGGTTGGGCAGGACGTGGGTCGTCAGGTCGTCCTTAAAGCGTTCCAGCAGCACCAGCGGGTCTTCTTGTAGGTCGGCTAGCGTCCACAGCGTGCGATACTCGGGTTGCAGCTCGCTGACCGTGCCCAGCGTACCCGGCTCAATCATCACCGCCGGATGCAGCTCTGCCCCGCCGCCCAATACGGCCTTTTTGCCCCCCACATAGCGCAGTTTGCCGAGGTTTTCGAGCAGGCGGCGCGTCTCTGGCGCAAGGCCGGGCAGATAGAGCGGGGCGCTGTTTTCCAGCGTGCGCACGCGCTCGGCGCGCTCTAGCGCCTTGAGCGCGCCAATTCCCAGCGTCGGGCGGACGAGGCCCGGGGCGGCATCGGGCAGCGAGGTGATGGGCAAAATCACAAGCCCGACCTCGCCGGGCTGCATCCCGACCCCGATGCGCTGCATCTTGGCATGGAAGCGCCCACGTTTGCCGACCGAATCAGCGGCAGGCGGTATCAGCGTCACCACCATCTCGACCGGCGCGTCTGACATGTTCTGGATTAGCAGCAGGGCGCGAAACGGCTTGCCCGCCGGCACGCGCGAGGGCAAGCACGAGGCCATCACCTGCACAAGTCCAAGGTCAAGGCGCTCGGCCTGTGGAGAGATATGCCCAAGCACATCCGGGTAATTGGAGTTAGACTCGGCCATAAGATTTATTCCTCTTGCGTGACAAAAAACGGCCCAGAAAAAAGGAATTTCTATACCCTGTTTGGGTCAAGCGCGGCCAACCGCTGCTTTTGGATGGCAACAGTGTGACACAAAACAAACCGGCGGGCTAGTGTTCAGCGCCGCCGGTTTTGTTAAGGGGTTGTACAGAAGAAAGCGGGGCGGATTTAGCGCAGGTCTTCGACAACATCCCATTCGCTCTGCCCCAACGCGCCGACCACCAGCACCTTCAGCGACAGCAGGGCGCATTTTTGCCGGTTGGGCAGCAGCGGCAGGCCAATCATCTCCAGCACCTCACGCGCGGGGATTTTGACCGCATCGGCAAACGGCATCCCGATCAGCCGCTCGCCCAGCATGGAGGCAGATGCTTGGCTGATGGCGCAGCCGTCCCCTTCCCAGCCCACTTGACGGATGACCCCTTGCGCATCGATGCGCAAGGTGAGGTGCAGATGGTCGCCGCACAGCGGGTTGTGCTCGGCATGGTCAAAATCAGCCGGGTTCAGCAGCCCCCAATTCTGGCGGTTGCGCGCGGTTTCCAAAATCAGCTGGCGGTATTCATCAGGCGTAAACATGGGCGATGTCCCTGAGTGTGCGTGCGAAGATGTCCACCTCGGCACGGGTGGTATACGGGGCGAAGCTGGCGCGCACGGTGGCGTTGACCGCCAGCAGGGTGTGAAGCGGCATGGCGCAGTGATGCCCAGCGCGCACCGCGATGCCGGCGCTGTCCAGCATCTGGGCGACGTCGTGCGGGTGCAGGCCGTTGACCGTAAAGGCCACAGCTGGCCCACGCTTAGGGGCTTTGCCAATCACCTGCACGCCATTGATGTCGGCCAGCCACGCCAGCGCATAGGCGGTGATTTCGGACAGGTGGGCATGAACCGCATCCATGCCGATGGCTGTCCAATAATCGATGGCTGTACCAAGGCCAATGGCTTCGGCAATCGGGGGTGTGCCGGCCTCAAAGCGTCCGGGCGGGGCGGCATAGGTGCTGCCTTGCAGTGTCACCGATTCTATCATATCCCCACCGCCCATCCACGGCGGCATGGCATCGAGCAGCTCGCGCCGGCCATACAGCACCCCGATGCCGGTCGGCCCGGCCAGTTTGTGGCCGCTGAAGGCGTAGAAGTCGGCATCCAGCGCGCGCACATCCACCGGCTGATGGGCGATGGCCTGTGCGCCGTCCACCAAAATCAGTGCGCCGGCGGCATGGGCCATGCGCGCCAGCTGCCGGATGGGATTGACCGTGCCCAGCACGTTGGAGGTGTGCGTGACGGTGAGCAGCGCGACCCGTCCGCTGTTGAGCACGGTCTGGACAGCCTCGAGGTCGAGCGTACCATCGGGATTGAGCGGGGCATATTTCACCTCAAAGCCGCGCTCGGCGGCCAGCATCTGCCACGGCACGATGTTGGCGTGATGCTCCATCACGGTGGACAGCACGATGTCGCCGGGCTTGAGCACCGAGCGCCCCCACGTCTGGGCGACGAGGTTAATCGATTCGGTCGTGCCGCGCGTAAAGACGATTTCGCGCCGGCTGTGGGCGTTGATGAACCGTGCGACCTTGCGCCGCGCATCCTCATAAGCCGCGGTGGCGGCCTCACTGAGCAGGTGTAGGCCGCGGTGCACGTTGGCATTGAGGGTGGTGTAATAGTGGTGCATGGCGTCCAGCACCGCCTGAGGCTTTTGGGCGGTGGCGGCGTTATCAAGGTAAATCAGCGGGACATCGGCATGATGTGCCCGTGACAGGATCGGGAAGTCGGCACGGACTCGCGCCACGTCATAGGGCAGCATGGGTCACCCCTTACATCACTGGCAAAACGGCATTGTTCACCTGATTGTAAGGGGTAACCGGCCCGTGGAGGATGTGTCAGGTGTCACTTGAACGCGGCGCGGATGTCATGAGATAGCGCAGCTTGTCGGGGTTGCGCACAAAGTAGAGCGCGCGGATGTGGCCGTGCTCGTCGATATGCGGTATCAGCACCGTGTCGCCCAGCACGTCGCTGCGCATCAGCAGGCCAAGCTGGCCGTTCAGCCGCGCCAGCTCGATGTGAACAACGCCCTCTTGGGTGGCGCGGTGCAGCAGGCCCAACAGCAGGCGGGCCACAGCGTGCTGCCCCAATACGGGGCGTGTAAAGGCTGGCGCTTTGCCCCCGCCGTCCGACATCGCGACGACCCCCTCGGAGAGCAGGCCCATCAACGGGGCAAGCGCGCCGTCCTGTACCGCCTGCATAAAGCCGGCCAAGACCTGCTGATGCTGGTCTGGGGTGGGGGCAAAGCGCGGGCGGTGCTCGGTGATGTGGCGGCGGGCGCGGCTGAACATCTGGCGGCAGGCGGCCTCGGTTTTGCCCAATGCGGCGGCCAGCTCGGGGTATTCATAGCCGAACACCTCGCGCAGCAGAAAGACCGCGCGTTCTTCGGGGGTCAGGGCCTCCAGCAGCAGCAAAAACGCCATCGACAGCGACTCCCACTCGGTGACGCGGTCTTCAGGGTTGGGGGGGACAGCCGGCCCATCCGCCCAATCGGTGCGGATGGGTTCTGGCAGCCACGTGCCAATATACTGCTCGCGGCGGGCACGAGCCGACTTTTGCATATCAAGGCACAGGCGGATGACGGTCTTACGCAGATAGGCCGCCGGATGCTCAATGCTGGCGCGGTCAGCCCTGTGCCAGCGCAGATAGGCCTCTTGCACGATGTCTTCGGCCTCAGCGGCGCTGCCCAGCATCCGATAGGCGATGGCGAATAATTTTGGGCGCAGGGCCTCGAAGGGATCGGGGGTCATGTCGGCAGTCCTTGGGCGGTCGGGGTGGGCTGAGGCAGCGGCTGAGCGCGCATCCCGCGCCCGATGGTGACGCTGTAAAAGCCGGGCAGGCGGCGCTCCCATGCCGGCGCGGCCACCGTGAAGCGACAAATGGCCTCTTTGGTCAGCGCGGCCAGCTGACCAGTCACGATGCGCTCGGTGGGTTGGTCATCCGTGGTGACAAATTGCAGCAGTGCGTCATGCCGGCCAAGGCTGATGCAGCGCGCAGTATACCCAAAATTGAACGGGTGCGCTGCCCGCCCCGCCAGCGTATCGGCGAGGATTTCGGCAGCGCGATAGCCCATCGGCATGGCGGTGGCGCACGCCATGCGCAGGCTGACGCCGACCTGTGTGTCGAAGGCAGCGGCATCACCAATCACGTAGATGTCGGGGTGCGAGACCGAGCGCAAAAACCCGTCAATCAACGCCTGCCCGCGCCCGTTGACCGCCAGACCGGCCTGACGCATCAGCGGCGCGGCGACAAAGCCGGCGGCGGCGATGCACAACTCAAACGGCAGGGTACGCCCATCAGCAAGGTGCAGCGCGCCGTCGTCAATCTGGCGCACCAAGACTTCGTCATGCAGCGTGATGCCGTGGCGCGCAAACACCCCGCGGATGTACTGCGCTCCCTGCGGCGACAAGTCTGCGCCGAAGGGGGTGTGGGTGAGCAGGTGCACGCGGGCGCGTGGGTACGTCTCGGCGATTTCGACAGCGGCCTCGATACCGGTTGCGCCGCCGCCAATCACCAGTATCTGCCCGCCCGTTTCGCCCACGCGGCGCAGACGGTCGGCCCATGCCAGCGGCGCGTCAAAGGTGACGGCGTGCTGTGCCATGCCCGGGATGCGGTCGGTATCGGTTTTGCTGCCGACGGCCAGCATCAGGTGGTCATAGGTCAGCGTCTGCGTGCCGGGGTCGGTCTGGAGGGTGAGCTGGCGGAGGTTGGGGTCAAGGGCGGTGACGCGCCCCATCAGCAGGCGGACGCCGCTGCCGCTGAGCGCCTGTGCGAGGCTGTGGATGGGCTGAGTCTGCCCTGCCGCCACCTGATGCAGGCGAATGCGCTCGACAAAGTGCGGGGTGGCATTGACGAGGGTGATGGTAGGGCGGGGGCGTAGGGCACGGGTGCGGGCGGCAAGGCGCAGCGCGGCCAGCAGGCCGGCGTATCCGCCGCCGACGATGACGATGTGGGGCGAGGTGTGGGGGGTGAGCGAGGTGGGCATGGGGGTCTCCTTTGCCTGTCTGCCGGTTTGGCTGATGTGACAAAAGAGACGACTTCCCCGCCGGCGTTGTGACAGGGGGCTATCGACTCTCGTCTAGGAACGTTTCGTCAGCGATATCTGTTATGTTCTCATCAACTTCACTTTCCAACTCATCTTCTGGGACGTCTAGAGTGCTTTTCCTGTACTGACCCCCTGAGATTGGACACAGAGCTAAATGAAGTATCCTATGTTCAAGAAGGGGATGCGCTTTCGTTCTGGACAAAAAAGCCACACAAAAAAAAGGGGGTGAGGGGCGGGCTGTATCAGCCGTGTGCCCCTCACCCCTGTGCGTGTTGACTTGGCCTAAGCCGGCAGGGCGGCGGGCAGCACCAGCCCGCGCTTGACCAAAAAGCGCTCGATGCGTTGCAGTGCCCGCTCGATGTCCTCATAGGCGGCGGTATAGCTGGCGCGGATGAACCCCCGCCCCGACGCGCCAAAGGCGCTGCCCGGCACCACCGCCACCCGCTCTTCCATCAACAGCTGCTCGCAGAAGTCCTCATCGCTCAGGCCGGTGCTGGCAATCGACGGAAAGGCATAGAACGCGCCGCGCGGCTCAAAGCAGGTCAGGCCAAGGCGGTTGAACCCCGCCACAATCAGGCGGCGGCGCGCATCATAGCTCTGACGCATGTGCTCCACATCGGCCTCGCCGTGCTGGATGGCCTGAAGCGCCGCCGCTTGCCCCATGGTCGGGGCAGACATAATCAGGTATTGGTGCAGCTTGCGCATCGCCTCCATAATCGGCGCGGGCGCTGCCGCATAGCCGATGCGCCAGCCGGTCATGGCATACGATTTGCTCATGCCGCTGAGCAAGATGGTGCGCTCGCGCATGGCCGGCAGCGAGGCAAAATTGACATGGTCAACGCCATAGACCAGCCGCTCATAAATCTCGTCCGAAATCACCACCAAATCATGCTTTTGGGCCACTGCCGCAAGGCCGGCCATCCGCTCTAGCGTCAGCACCGCGCCGGTCGGGTTATTGGGATAGCTCATCAGGATGGCCTTGGTGCGCGGGGTGATGCGCGCCTCAAGGTCAGCGGCATCCACCTGAAAATCGTTCTCCACGCGCGTCGGCACCATCACCGGCACGCCGCCGGCCATCTCCACCGCGGCGGGATTGGCCACAAAACACGGCTCAATCACCAGCACCTCGTCGCCCGGGTCACAGATGGCCTTGAGCGCCAACCACAGCGCCTCACTCACCCCCACCGTCACGAGGATTTCGGTGCCGGCGTCATAGCTCACGCCGTAACGCTGCACCAGCTGCGCAGCGATGGCGTGGCGCAGCTCAATCGTGCCGCTGTTGCTGGTATAGGCCGTCTGCCCGTTCAGGATGGCCTCTGCCCCTTTGCGCGCGATATGGTCAGGGGTGGCAAAGTCGGGTTCGCCGATACCGAGTGTAATCACGTCCTGCATGGTGGCCGCGATGTCGAAAAAGCGGCGGATGCCCGAAGGCCGAAGCTGCTGGACTTGTCTGGAGACGAATTGGCGCATAAACACAATCTGCCTTGTGAACGGTGCGGGCCGAGGCCCGCCTTGCTGCACATTGGATAACATCGGTCATCATACCGCCGTCCAAAGCGGCTGTCATGAGGCGGGGCGGCGCAAAAACTGCTGGGGCTTTCGTACATTGTGTCGGAATTGGGCACAAATGCGGCCTTGCGGGGCGCACAAACGCCACTTTGTGACCCCACGCGGGTTATACTGTAGTGGAAGAATGCACGGTTAACCCGCCAAAGGATGACTTGCCCATGTCCATTTTCGCTTCGCCAGACCAGCCGCTGCGCGTGGCTATAGTTGGCTCTGGCCCTTCCGGGTTCTACGCCGCCGAGCATCTGCTCAAGCAAACCGAGATGGCCGTCACGGTCGATATGTACGAGCGCCTGCCCACCCCTTATGGGCTGGTGCGCGGCGGTGTCGCGCCCGACCACCCCAAAATCAAATCGGTGACCAAGGTCTACGAAAAGACCGCCGCCCGCCCCAACTTTCGCTTTTTTGGCAATGTCGAAATCGGGCGTGACCTGAGCGTGGACGAGCTGCGCCGCCACTATCACGCAGTGATTTTTGCGGTGGGCGCGCAAACCGACCGCGCGCTTGGCATCGCGGGCGAGGAACTGCCCGGCAGCCACGCCGCCACCGAATTTGTGGCGTGGTACAACGGCCACCCCGACTATAAAACCCGCCACTTTGACCTGAGCGCGCAGCGTGCGGTGGTGATTGGCGTGGGCAATGTGGCGATGGACGTGGCCCGCATCCTCAGCCGCACCTGTGCCGAACTCGTCCCCACCGACATCGCCGATTATGCGCTGGAGGCGCTTGACCGCAGCGCCGTGCGCGAGGTGGTGATTATCGGGCGGCGCGGGCCGGCCCAAGCGGCTTTTACGCCGGCAGAGCTAGGTGAGTTCGGCGAGCTGGCCGAGGCCGATGTGATCGTCTCGCCAGAGGATGCCGCCCTTGACCCATTGAGCGAGGCATGGCTGAAAACCAGCGCCGACCGCGACGCCCAGAAAAACGTGGCGCTGCTGGCCGAATATGCCCGCCGCGCCCCCAGCGGCAAGCCGCGCCGCGTGGTGTTTCGCTTTTTGGCCTCGCCGGTCGAAATCCTCGGCACTGACCGTGTGGAGGGCATCCGCATCGTCAAAAATGTGCTGACCCCCAAGCCCGATGGCAGCCTTGCCGCCCAAGCCACCGACCAAACCGAGGTCATCCCGTGTGGGCTGGTGTTCCGCTCGGTGGGCTATAAAGGCGTGCCGTTGGAGGGCGTGCCGTTCGACGCCAAAGCCGGCGTCATCCCGCATCAAAGCGGGCGCGTGACCGGCGCGACCGGCCTGTATGCCGTGGGCTGGATTAAGCGCGGGCCAAGCGGCATCATCGGCACTAACAAGCCCGACTCGGTCGAGACGGTCGAGACACTGCTGGCCGATGCGCGCAGCGGCCTGCTGCCCGCCCCCACCGGCGACGCCGCCGCCCTGCCCGATCAACTGGCCGCGCGGGGGGTGACTTTGGTCACCTTTGACGATTGGCTGAAACTGGACGCGCTGGAACAAGAAAACGGCGCACGGCATGGTCGCCCCCGCCTGAAGTTCACCGATGTGCCGCAGATGCTGGCCGCACTAGGCAAAACGCCCAAAGGTTAGTGAAAAAGTTAAGGAATTGTAATGACGACAGCTAACAGGTCATGTTACAATTCCGCTAACTTTATGAGGGTTTGCGCTGGTGGCCCGCGGTTTTGAGTGGCGGGGTTTATCTTCACGCTTTAGTGAGTAAGGTTGGGACATGTCCAAAATCATGGTGGTAGATGACGACAACGCCCTCTTGACCATCCTTCAACTAACATTCGAGCGGGCCGGTTATGAGGTCATCACTGCCGAAAATGGGCCGCAGGCGGTCGAGATGGCTCTGCGGCATCAACCCCGCCTTGTGGTTTTGGATGACATGATGCCGGCCATGACCGGAGGGGATGTGTGCAAGCGCTTTCGCGAGACGCCCGCGCTGGCGCACATCTTAATTTTGATGTACAGCGCGCGCACCGATGCCATCTCGGCAGAATATCTCAACACCATCGGGGCAGATGCTGGCCTGCGCAAGCCGACGCCGCCGCAGGTGATTCTGGAGACGGTGCGCAGCTTGCTGGCCGGGGCGTCGGTTTAGCAGGGCAATCGCTTCAAAATCAGCCATGGGTTCATGAGCGTAGGGGCGCATCGCGATGCGCCCGAGAAGCATCGCGATGCGCCCGTGACGTCGGGCAGTTCACGAACTGCCCCTACAAAACCCATCGCGAGGTGTTCGGGCGGGCCAACGTCATCACGTTTCGCACCCCAGACGAGGCGTTGGCTTACGTGCGCGCGGGGTAAGCGCGGGCGGCAGTTGTGGTACACTTGCGAGGCAACTTAGGTATGGATGTCACGTGAGAGCACAACACGATGAACGAGCTTACAGATGTCTTGCTGCTGGCGATTGCCGCGCTGTGGGGCGCGCTGACGGTATGGCGGGTGTACCGCCTCGCCCGTTTCTATCAGATTGAGGAATATAAGGCCAACCGATTTGCGGTGTGGTGGTTGGGGGCGCGTGCGCGTGCCCTGCCCCCCCGTGCTCTGACCGCCGGCGTGCTTGGGGCGGTCTTGTGCGTGGTGTTGGGCGAAGGCGGGCCGCTGCTGCCGGCGCTGATTGCGCTGGTCAGCGGGGCGGCGGCGGGCTGGCTGCCGGCAGAGGTGGAGGTGAAGAAAGCCTTTGTGCCGACGGCGCGCGCCAAACGCCTGCTGGCGGCCTCGTGGTTGACGGCGGCGCTGGCGGTGGTGCTGGGGGTGATGCTGGTGGGCGGGCGCATCAGCAGCACCGGCTTGCAGATGGGGCTGGCAGGGCTGGTCGGACTGGCGGGGTGGCTGCTTGGGCCGTTGTGGCTGATGCTGGGCAACCTGCTGACATGGCCGATTGAAGAGGCGACGCGCCGCTATTATGTGGGCAAGGCGCGCGCCACCATCCGCCGGATTAACCCGACGGTGGTCGGCATCACAGGCAGTTATGGCAAAACCACCACCAAGAACTTTGTCGCCGGCCTGCTGGATGGTTTTGCGCGGGTGTATCCCACCCCCAAGAGCTTTAATACCATGCTGGGAGTCAGCCGCGCCATCAATGCCGACCTGACCGACCATTACGCGCTGGACTATTTTATCGTGGAGATGGGGGCGTACTTCCCGGGCGAAATCAAGCGCATCTGTGGGCTGACGCCGCCGCGCATCGGCATTGTGACCGAGGTCGGGCCGATGCATCTGGAGCGCTTTAAGACGCTGGAGCGCACCATGATTGCCAAGTATGAGCTGATTGCGGCGCTGCCCGCCGACGGGGTCGGCATCTTCAATTGGGACAACGACTATGTGCGGCGGATGATGGCCAAAGGACACCCCCGCACGCGCATTGGGGTGAGCAAAACCGCCGACCCCGCCAATCCGCCTGCCGAGGTGCGCCTGATTGCCTCCGACATCCGTGAGACGCTGGATGGGCTGAGCTTTGTCATCACCGATGTGCAGGGTGCGGCATCTGAGCGCTTTGATGTGCCGGTGGCCGGCGAGCACAACGTGACCAATCTGCTGTGCGCGGTGGCAGTAGGGCTAGAGGCCGGCATGACGCTGAAGGCGCTGGCGGCCCGCGCGCGCGCGCTGCAACCGGCAGAGGCGCGCCTTGTCACCCAGCAGACCGCGCAGGGCATCACCATCATCAACGATGCCTACAGCGCCAACCCGATTGGCGCACGCTCGGCGCTGCGGGCGCTGGCGCTGCATACCAGCGGGCGGCGGGTGCTGATTACGCCCGGGATGGTGGAACTGGGCGAGCTGATGGAGCGCGAAAACCGCGCGCTGGGCGAGTTTGCCGCCGCTCATGCTACCGATGTGATTTTGGTGGGGGGCGAACGCACCCGTCCGATTGCTGAGGGGCTGCGCGCCGCCAACTTCCCCGCCGACCGCCTGATGGTGGTCGAGCGCCTGTCCGAGGCGATTGCGTGGACGCAAGCGCATCTGGCTGCCGGCGATACCGTGCTCTACCTCAACGACCTGCCGGATACCTATTAAGCGCGCGTGGGGTTTCATCCCACACCCCAGCAGGGGTTGACACCCCTGCACCCCCTACTGGCGAAAACATGACTCATCCCGAAGTTAAGGGGTGAGGTAGAAAACAAAAGACCTTTCGGGTAAGCTGAAGTTTCCACACAAACAGCGACACCGG
>DAOUCZ010000108.1:0-10410 GCA_034431675.1 Anaerolineae bacterium
ACCGTCTCGACCTGCGTTTGCTGGAGCATGATTTCGGAGACCCAGACCGCGTATGGGTCGGGGCTGACGGTGCGCCACGGCAGGTCGGCGGCGGCGCGGTCGTACCACGCCAGCAGAACATCAGAAAATGGGTAAGTGGCGGCCACGGCATTTGTCCTTTAGCACAACACAGACCATAATAGAGGCATGTTTTTGTGGGATGGGCGGGCAAGCCCGCCATACGCTGATGGCTTTATTATGAGGGGACGCCTGTTATGTCGCCAGAGATTGTTGTCATGCTTTTGATTGGGGCGGTTATTGCGGTGGGTGCGGCGGTCTGGATCGGCGCGCGCAAGCCCGGCGGCACAGCTGCCATTACCTCCGGCCAGCCGTTTCAGATCAGCTTTCCCAACGGCAACAAAGCTTTAGCCATCTATGCTGCGCAGGCGGCCACGCCCGAATGGGTGCGCGACAACCTGCGGCTTGGGCCATCCACGCCGGCCTTGTTCATCGTGGGCGGTGCTGGCGGCATGTCGGCAGAGGATGTCAAGCGCACCCAGCTGATTATCGACTCGATTGCCGAATTTGCCCACAAAAACGGCCTGATGCTGATTGACGGTGGCACAGAGTCGGGCATCATGCAGATGGTGGGCGATGCGCGCAAGCGCGGCAGATATAAGTTCCCGCTGGTTGGGGTTGCGCCGTTTGGCCTTGTCAAGTTTCCGGGCTATGACAACCTGCAATCCGATGCCGAGCTGGAGGACAGCCACACCCACTTTGTGCTGATGGAAGGCGCGACATGGGGGGTGGAGTCGAACATGATCCAAGAGCTGGCCCGCTGTGTTTCGGGATATGGGGCTTACCCGATGATGGGGATGTTGATAAACGGCGGCAACGTGGCGCTGGGCGAGCTGAAGATGGCGGTCGAGAAGCGCATTCCGATGTTTTTGCTGGAGGGCAGCGGGCGCGCCGCCGATCAGGTGGTGACTGCGCTCAAAACAGGCGAAACCAGCCAAGTTATGATCCGCCAGATTATGGTGGAGCAGGCCGACCTTCAGTTCATCAAAACCACCGACTCGCCGCAGCGGGTGCAAGAGCGCCTTGCCCAGCGCTTTGGGCGGCGCTAGGGGCGTTTGGTGCGCAAAAAGGCCGCCACCGCCTCGAGATGGGGCGCGGCGGCCCACAGCGGCGGGAACAGCGCGCGCTCGGCCTCCAAAGCCTGTTCATATGGCAGGGTGAGGCCGGCCCACAGCAGGGTTTTGACGGCGCGCACCACGTCGGGCGGCAAGCTGGCGACCTGTCGGGCATAGGCCAGCGCTGCCGGCAGCGCCTCACCCGTTGGGGTTATCTGCTGGGCCAGCCCCAGCGATAGCAGCTCTGGCGCGCGTATCGGGCGGGCTTGCAGCAGGATGTCCAGCGCGCGCGCATAGCCCACCACGCGCAGCAGGCGCTGACCAGCCCCCCAGCCCGGGGTCAGGGCCAGCTTCATCTGCACCATGCCCATCTGAGCGGCGTCGTCCACGATGCGCAAATCGCAGGCCAGCGCCAGCTCGCTGCCGCCGCCCAGCGCATAACCGTTGACCGCGGCAATCACCGGCACAGGCAGCCGTTCCAAGCGTGCCAGCGCGTCCCCCATCAGTGTGATGAAGGCGCGCGCGTCGTCCTCGGTCGGTTTATCGGCCAGCTCGACGAGGTCGCCGCCGGCACAGAAGGCCTGCGTCCCCGCCCCGGTGATGACCACGCAGGTCAGACCATCCAGCGCGGCTTGCAGCCCATACACCACGCCGGCAAAGGCGCGCATCGCGGCAAGGTCAAGCGCGTTGCGCGCCTGTGGGCGGTTGAGGGTGATGAGCGCCACCCCATCTGGGCGGCGCTCAAATAGGATCGGGCTGTCGTGTGTGCTGTCCACTGGCTTAGCCCACCTGTCCGGCGTTGACGTCCACCTCACCCCCCGACGGCGCGGGCAGGTCAATCCGCCCAAACCCGCTGTGCGATTCGCCGGCTTTGGGCAGCTCTGCCGGCGGGGATAACGGGTCGGGGCGCAAAATGACGATGCCCAGCGGCGGCAGGGTCAGGCTGAGGCTGTCGTCCCACCACAAATGGCGGTGATGGTGTGCCTCGATCGGGTCGGGGTTGGTCACGTTGCCGCCGCCATAGCGGACGGCGTCGCTGTTGAGCACCTCGCGGTAGAGGCCTGTGCGCGGCACGCCGATGCGATAGTTGGGGCGCGGCACAGGCGTAAAGTTCAGCACCACCACCACAAAATCGTCGCGGTTTTGGGCATAGCGGACATAGCTGTACACGCTGTTGTCGGCGTCGTCGGCGTTGATCCACTGAAAGCCCGCGCCGTCAAAGTCCTGCTCCCACAGCGCCGGATTGGCCCGATAAAAGGCGTTCAGGTCACGCATCCAGCGCTGTGTGCCCTGATGCGTCTCCCACACCAGCAGATGCCAGTCCAGCGGGCGCGCCTCGCTCCACTCACGCCATTGGCCGAACTCTGCCCCCATAAACAGCAGCTTTTTGCCCGGGTGCGTCCACATATAGCCAAACAGCAGGCGCAGCGTGGCAAATTTTTGCCACCAATCGCCCGGCACTTTCTCAATCAGCGCGCCTTTCATGTGTACCACTTCGTCATGGCTCAGCGACAGCACAAAGTTCTCGCTAAAGGCATACATCAGGCTGAAGGTCAGCTTGTTGTGCTTCCAGCGCCGATAGACCGGATCGGACTTGATGTATTCTAGCGTGTCGTGCATCCAGCCCATGTTCCACTTAAACGTAAACCCCAGCCCCCCCAGATAGGTCGGACGGCTGACCATCGGCCATGCGGTCGATTCCTCGGCCACGGTGAACGCGCCGTGCACTTCGCGGTGCACCACCTCGTTAAACTCGCGCAGAAAATAGATGGCATCTAGGTTCTCGCGGCCACCATATGGGTTGGGTATCCACTGGCCGGGACTGCGGCTGAAATCGAGGTAAATCATCGACGACACCGCATCGACCCGCAGCCCGTCGATGTGGTACTCCTTCAGCCAGAACAGCGCGCTGCTGAGCAAGAAATTGCGCACCTCGTTGCGCCCAAAGTTGAAAATCAGCGTGCCCCAGTCGGGGTGCTCGCGCTGGAGGGGGTGGTCATGTTCATACAGGTGCGTGCCATCAAAAAAGTTGAGGCCGTGGCCATCTTTGGGGAAGTGCGCCGGCACCCAGTCTAGGATGATGCCGATGCCGGCCTGATGCGCGCGGTCAATCAGGTACATCAGGTCGTGGGGGGTGCCAAAGCGCGAGGTGGCGGCAAAATAGCCCGTCACCTGATAGCCCCAGCTGCCGTCAAAGGGGTGCTCGGTGATGGGCAGCAGCTCGATGTGGGTAAAGCCCATCTCTTGCACATAGGGTATCAGCTGGTCGGCCAGTTCGCGATAGCTCAGCCAGCGCCCGTCGTCATGCCGCCGCCAGCTGCCCAGATGCACCTCATACACCGACATCGGTTTGCGCAGCAGATCGCCCTGCCCGCGCGCCGTCATCCAGTCGGCATCCCCCCACTCATAGCCAGACAAGTCATAGACGATGGAGGCGTTGGCTGGGCGCATCTCGCTCCAGAAGGCAAACGGGTCAGACTTCTGAAAGCGCCAACCGTGATTGTGCGAGCGGATGTCGTAGCGGTAGACCTCGCCGGCGGTGAGGCCGGGGATGAACAGCTCCCACAGCCCGCCGCTCAGCAGGCGCATCGGGTTGGCGCGTTCGTCCCAGCGGTTAAAGTTGCCAATCACGCTGACGCGCTCGGCGTTGGGCGCCCACACCGTAAAGCACACCCCGCGCACCCCGTCATGCGTCACCGGATGCGCCCCCAGTGTCTCGTAGGCATACAGCAGCGTGCCCTCGCCCCACAGGTAACGGTCAAACTCGCTGATGTGGGGTGCAAAACGATAGGGGTCTTCATAGACCTGTACGTCGCCGTCATAATCGGTGAGTTCTAGGCGATAGCGAAAGTCATCGGGCTGAGCATCGGGGAAATCGACCACAAAAAAGCCGTTGTTGTGTATTTTTTCAAGGTCATGACGTGACCCGTCCGGCAGCACCGCCCGCATCACACTGGCCCACGGACGAAACACCCGCAGGCTGACGCCCCCCTGCTCCCCGATGCGATGCGGGCCAAGGATGCTGAACGGGTTCCCGTGCCGTCCCTCGACCAGCGCGGCAAGGGCGGCAGGGTGTATATCAAACGAGGCAGACATGACAGTTCCTTTTTTCCAAAAAACGCTTCAACCTTCCCGCCTGATTGTACCGCGCCGGACGGTAGAGTCGAAAAAATGGGTGAGGTTGCGGCGTGGCACAAAAAGCCCCCGCCTTTGGTCATAGGAGGGGGCTGTGGGCTGTGGGGGATGCGCTGTGCGCCTTAGAGTTTCATCTCCAGCGTGACGCCGTTGACGTCGATGTGATATTGGCCAAACACAAAGCCTTCTTCGAGCACGATGTCTTCGGCATATTCGACAATCATCATCGGGCACATACTGTCGGGCGGCAGCCGGCGATAAATCTGTACGCTGACGTTGTTCCCATCGCGCACCTGCACCACCTCAACCGGCGCGCTGCACCCATCAGGCTGATAGCCGCGCACTTGCAGCACCACGCGCATCGGGAAGGATTCCATCACCCGGTACTCGACGCTCTCGATGACATGGGCGACTGCCCCCGCTGGCAGGGCCGGCAGTGGGCCGCTGGCGGTGGTGGCGTCATCCAGCGGCAGGCGGGTGGCCATCCCGTCGGTGACCTCATAGGCCGTGCCGTCCAGCACCACAATCACGCGCTCGCCAAGGGCAAAGTAGGGGGCGAGGGCCGGCAGTTCATCCAGCAGGTCAAAGTAGGCGTCGCTGAGGAACACTACCGGCGTCGTGGTCATGGCGTCGGGGTCAAAGGTGGTGTCCGTCCAGATGCCGTTGAGCTGGATGAAGGTCTTATCGCCCACGGTCTGGATCGGGTTGTAGGCCGGCGAGATGACCGGCGGGGCGGCATCGAACCCGCCGCCGCCCATGCTGCCGGGCGCGGTCATGGTCGGCAGGGGGGCCATGGCCGGCACGACGCTGGACGAGCGCATCGACTGGATGTCTACGGCGGCATCGACCGCGGCAGCGCCGCTCTCGGCAGAAGTCATGCTGCCAAAGTTGGCCTCGGCCTCATCTTGTGCGCGGCGGCGGCCCTGCTGGGTCAGGATGTCGTCTTCTTCGATCAAAAAGCTGGTATAGGGCGTGATGATGCCAAAGCGCACGCTCAGGTTGACGATGCTGTCTACCAGCTCGCGATTTTCGCCGCGCAGGCGGATTTCGTCCAGCAGTTCGGCGATGCGGCGCTGTGCCCACAGCCGCGCGATGAAGGCCTCACCGCCGGCGTTCTCGCGGAAGCTCAGGTTGTCGAAGCTGTAGCGCACGCTTTCCCCGCGCGAGCGCCCGCTGAGGCTGACGGTGACGTCCTGCGCGCCGCGGCGGTAGCGCCCGACCAGCACCAGCTGCTCACCGGCGAACAAGTCGGTCAGGCGCTGCGGATAGAGCAGCTCGGTGGTCACGCCGCCGAAGTCGAGGACGACATCGCTGAGCACCGGCGAGCTGATTTTGGTATATAGGCTGGCCATCTCTTCGTCGATACGCTGGGAGGGGCGCACATAGGCGGTTGCGCCGCCAAACTCTTGGGCGATGGTGTCGAGCAGGATGGTGTTGACGTCATCCCCGACGCCGAAGGTGAAGACGCGGGCGTTGGGGCGGGCGTTGGCACGGGCATTGGCGATGATGCTGTCGGTATCGGTGACGCCCTCACTGGGCACGCCGTCGGTCATGAACAGGATGGTGGTTGGGCGTTCGGCATCCACCATGCCCAGCGCAGTCAGCATGGCAAGGTTGATGTCTGTGCCGCCCTCGGCATATAGGCTGTTGACCCATTGGGCGGCATCAGCGGCCTGCGAGGCGGGCTGGAGCGTGCTGGCATATTGGCGGAAGCCGGTGCTGAACACCACCACATTAAAGCGATCCTGCGGGTTGAGCTTTTGCAGCACATAGCTGGCGGCAGCTTGCGCCTGAGTCCATTTTTGGCCCGACATGCTGCCGCTTTGGTCAATCACCAGCACGATGTCTTTGGGCTGCACGGTCTCGGTATCGACGGCCAGCGGGGGCTGAACCAGCAGCATAAAGTAGCCATCTGCGCCGGCGGTCTCCTTAAACGTCAGCAGGCTGACGCTGATGTCGTCTGTGGCCACGCCGTAGTACAGTGTGAAGTCCTGCGTGGCCACCGCGGCGCTTTCTTCAAAGCCGGCGCGGAAGCGTGTTTCGCTCTCGCGGCTGACGGCCACGTTGTGACTGGGCGAATAGACCGCGGCAATCGGGGTATCACCCAGCACCTCTACCGAGATGGCCAGCTGCTGCACAAGGCGGGTGGTGGTGAGGGGGTAGACGTATTCGACCAGCCCGTTTTCGACCGGCAGCAGCTGGGTATAGTCAATCTGGATGCGGCGGCTCTCGCCGGGCGGGATGGGGAAGACGTTGGCTTGCAGGGCCTGCCGCCCGACATATTCCAGCAGGGCGGGGTCGCGGTATTGGCGCACGATTTCGTCGTAGATGCTGCGCGCCTCTTGGGCCGACAGGATTTTGGCGTCGAAGGCCTCGCCGTTGATGAACATGGTCAGGCGATCGACCGCGGCGTTATCGGGCAGGGGGAAGACGAACGTCCCCTCGGCCAGCCCGTCACCGGTGTTGGTGAACTGCAGGTCGATGCGGGTGGTGGCCACCTGATTTTCGATGGTGGCGCGCACGCGGTGAAAATCGACCGTCAGCCAAGACGGGTCGGTAAACACGCCCGGGCGCCAGACCGGCATGACGGTCAGGTCGGTGGGGGGCGGGTCAATCAGCGGTGGGGGCGGGGTGGGCTGTTGGGCGCTGGCGGTGGCAGCGCCGGTCAGGGTGAGGACGAGGGCGAATAATGCGGCCAAAAACAAGACAATTGGGCGGCGGCTCATCGGGTTTTTTCTCCCTTTTGATAACACTTTCGGTTGAAGGCAAGACGTGCCAACGTCCTCAAATGTTCCAAACACCGCTTGGCCGCGGTCTGTGTTTAGCCCCAGACACGTTGCCCCCGTCGCGGTGGCTGACCGTGACGGGGGCAACGTGTTCAGGGGGAAGCGAGCGTTCCGATGGCGAAGGGTGTCACCGCTGGCTGACGCGGTGAATTACTTCTTGGCCTTCGGCGCAACTTTAACGAAATGGCGGGCGGGGTCGGCCAGCATGGCATACAGATGCTCAGCGGCATCTGACTGGTTGTTGACCTCCAGCACGTGGATATAGCGGTTGAGCAGCTCGCGCAGGTCGTCGCAGGCATCGGCGTCCATCTGCTGCACCTCCAGCACCGAGCCTTGGGCGATGCGGCGTTTGATGGCGTCGACGTTTAGGCGCATTTCGGGCTGGATGCGCTGATAGATGACGCCGCCGGTCATCCCTGCGCCCAGCCACGGTCCGGGGTCACCCATGATGACCACGCGCCCGCTGGTCATGTATTCGCAGGCATAGCCTTTCAGGTTGGCGCGGCTGGCAAGGTTGCCCAGCTCGTCGCGTAGGGGTTCTTTCACCTCGCCGCCGAAAATCACGTCTGCGCCGCTCAGGCGGATGCAGGCGCGCGTATCGGCGTCGCCCTGCACGATGAAGAAGCCGCCCTGTGCGCCATAGGCAAAGCTCTTGCCCACCGAGCCATCCAGTCGGATGCCGTTGTGGTTGAGGCCCTTGAGGATGGTGACTGTGCCGCTGCGTGCGCACTTGGCCACGCCGTCCTGCGCGCCGCCTTCGACCAGTACATCCAGCGGGGCGTCCATGAAGGCGGCAAGGCCGTTGCCGGGGATGGCGCTGTTGCTGAAGCTGAGGTGCACGGCCTGAATCTGTTCTGCGCCCTTGAACTCTTTGCGCTGGAGTGCGCCGGCAAGGTGCGTGCCTAGGGCGCGATCCATGGCCATGACCTGTTCGTCGTCATAGGTCATTTCATAGTCGCCGTGGGCGACGCTGTCGGCCACCACGTGGGTAATCTGCTTGCTGAGGGTGTTGCGCGGGCGGGTGAGGCGTGGGCCGCCGCTTTGGGTGGCCTTTTTGCGCAGCACTGGCACGGGCTTGAGCAGCGGTGACAGGTCGATGCGGTTGTGCCAGTCGGCTTGTTCCAGCAGGTCGGCGCGGCCCACAAGGTCATTGACGTCGTCCACGCCCATCTGCGCCGCCCAATAGCGGATGTCCTCTTCGAGCATCTTGAAGACGCGCACGATGCCTTCGACCGAGTTGTCGTAATCGCGCGGCTCAAAGGACTTCAGGCCCTTGGCGGTGGCCTCTTCTTTGGTCTTGATGTGGGTGGTGATGCCGACGTGGCACGTGCCTTCGTGGCATTTGCGGCAGATGGTACAGCCCACCGCCACCATCGCCATCGTGCCAAAGCCGCAGCGGTTGGCGCCAAGGCACATCATCTTCAGCACGTCCCGCCCCGACTTCATGCCGCCGTCGGCCCAGATTTCGACCGAGTCGCGCAGGCCGCTGTCGGTCAGGGCGCGGTGGGCCAGCCACACGCCGATTTCGGTCGGCATCCCAACATGGCGCAGGGCGTGGGCGCGCGCTGCGCCCGTGCCGCCGTCATAGCCGGTGATGGTCACCACGTCTGCGCCGGCTTTGGCCACCCCCACCGCGATGATGCCGACCCCCGGCACCACCGGTATCTTAACGCTGATGCGGGCGCGCGGGTTGGCGGTCTTCAGCTCTTCGACCAACTGGGCAAGGTCTTCGATGGAGTACAGGTCGTGGTTGTTGGAGGGCGAAATCAGGTCTACGCCGGGCACGGTGTGGCGTGCTGCCGCCACCTGCTCGGTCACCTTGAAGCCGGGCAGATGGCCGCCCTCGCCGGGCTTTGCCCCCTGCCCAATCTTGATTTCGATCAGGTCAACCGAGTTGAGGTATTCGGTGTTGACGCCAAAGCGGGCCGAGGCCACCTGCTGACCGCGATAGCCATAGTAGCGGCCCATGATGTCGGACAGCTCGCCGCCCTCGCCGTTGATGCAGTAGATGCCCAGACGATAGGCGGCCTCGGCATAGGCCTTATAGGCCAGCTCGCCCTGCGACCCAAACGACATGGCGCTAATCATCAGCGGCATGGTGTGCTTGCCCACCCGCAGGTTGACGCCGGCAGGGTTCGAGGGCTTATCACTGAGCTTGAGGTTGAGGATGTGGCGGATGGCCACCGGCTGCTTGGCTTCCAGCTCGCGCAGTTCGGCGTCGTATTGGTCGCGGGTTTTCTCGCCCAGCGCCACGTCCTCGGCCTTCTTCCACATCTTGGGATACAGGCGGTCGGGGTTGGCCAACATGGCTTTGGTCTCGCCGCGCAGGTCGGCGGCGCGCTCCTCGGCCCACAGCTTTAGGTCATCCCATGTCAGGCCGCGCGCTTCGCTGCCCAGATAATTGGGCATATCGAACACGCTAGCCACGCTCTTGGCAAGGCCGATGCTGCTGAAGCTGTGCCCATAGCCGCGCAGCTCGTGGCAGCCGATGGTGCTGGTCACCTTCTCGATGCCTTTGGTCAGTACGTTGATGAGCAGGCTTAGGTGATTGATGATGGTGTCATCAGCCAGCGGCTCGCGCGGGGCTTTGGGCGCAATGCCCAGCCCAACCGCATACAGCATATAGGGGTTGATGGCGTTTGCCCCCATGCTGACCAGCATCGCGAGGTCGTGCAGGTCGCGCAGGGCGCCGGCGCGCACCACAATACCGGCTAGCCGGCGCAGATTGCGCCCGTCGTGCTCGGTGTCGCGCAGGGCGCTGTCCACCGCCGCGGTGACAATCAGCGGGTCAATCCAGTGCAGTTGGCCTTTCATCACGCCGGAGTCGTCCAGCAGCACACAGCGCGCGCCGTCTTTGACCGCCTCAATCGCCTCGGTCTTGAGGCGCGTCACCGCCGACTCGATGTCTTCGTCGGGGTTGGCGGCCATGGTCAGCACGGCCACGCGGCCCTCAAAGGCTTCCAGCAGGTCTTCCAGCGTCATGGTGCCAAACTTGTTGGCCACTTCGCGCATTAGCTCTGGGCGGCCCAACAGGCTGTGCCCGCCCAGCACAAACGGGGTTTGCAGTGACACGCTGATTTCATCGGCTTGCAGCGCCCGCCCAACCGCCGGACGCGACCCGACAATCATGCGCGTGCTGAACTGTGCACCCTCGCGCTCGCGGTCGATGGCGGGATTGGTTACCACCGCCACCGTCTCCTTGAAGTAGTCGGCAAGGTTGACGCGCGTGTGGCTGATGGCGGCCAGCGGGCCATCCCAGCCCAGCGCCCCGATCTGCTCTTTCTTCAGCTCGGTAATCGTCTCGAAGACGCTGACGTGATAGCGCTCCCACCCCATCGCGCCCATGGTGGTGGTGTTGACCGGTGTATCGGCCAGAT
>DAOUCZ010000109.1:0-30137 GCA_034431675.1 Anaerolineae bacterium
GTTTACGTCTTGCTTTATCCCTGCTCTGGCTTGCTTATCCTGACCCTATCCCTTTGCCCTTACAACAAACTTTGGGATGAGTCATGTTTGATTGGTTTGATTGGTCGTGATAGGTGGGGGTTGTTGCAGCGCCGCTTATTCTTCGCTGCCGACCAGCTTGACGTTGCTCTGGCGGATTTTCTCCTCGATTTCGAGGGCGATGTGTGGGTTCTCGCGCAGAAAGGCCTTACTGTTTTCGCGCCCTTGCCCCAACATCAGCTCACCATAGCGAAAGAACGCGCCGCGCTTGTCGATGATGCCCAGATCGACCCCCAAGTCCATGATTTCGCCGTTTTTGCTGATGCCGGCTTCCTCGGGGGTGAACATGATGTCGAATTCGGCCTCGCGGAAGGGCGGGGCGACCTTGTTCTTGGTCACGCGCACCTTGGTGCGGTTGCCGATGGTCTCGCCGCCCTGCTTGATGCCCTGAATACGGCGGATGTCGAAGCGTACCGAGGCATAAAACTTCAGCGCTCGCCCGCCCGGGGTGGTCTCGGGACTGCCATACGAGATGCCAACCTTCTCGCGGATTTGGTTGGTGAACATCACCACGCAGTTGGACGACTTGATTGCGCCGGCCAGCTTGCGCATGGCCTGTGACATCAAGCGAGCTTGAATGCCCACGTGGCTGTCCCCCATCTCGCCTTCGATTTCGGCGCGCGGCACCAGCGCGGCCACCGAGTCCACCACAATCACATCAAATGCGCCGGAGCGCACCAGCGTCTCGGTGATTTCGAGGGCTTGCTCGCCGGTGTCTGGCTGGCTGACGTACAGGCGGTTGAGGTCAACCCCCAGCCGTCCGGCATAAGTCGGGTCGAGCGCGTGCTCCATATCAACAAAGCCGGCCAAGCCGCCGCGTTTTTGCGCCTCGGCGATGATGTGCAGGCACAGCGTGGTCTTGCCGCTGGATTCTGGCCCATAGATTTCGGTGATGCGCCCGCGCGGTACGCCGCCCACCCCCACCGCTATGTCCAGCGTTAGCGAGCCAGTTGGGATGGTCTCGACAATCATATGGGTGGCTTCACCCAGTGCGACGATCGTGCCGTCGCCAAAGCGCTTGGTCAAGTCGCCGATGGCGGTCTCCAGCGCCTTCTTTTTGCCTTCATCCAGCGCGCCGCCTTCGAACGGCGCGTCAGAATCTTCCTGTTTCCCTTTACGTTTTGCGGCCATGGTGATGGGCGTCCTTTGGTCTTGAAGGTGTCGTGTGCATATCAGTGTACCGCAATCCGGCAACCTGTCCACTAAGGATAGACTATTTGTTCTAAAACCGCAAGATGCGCTGTGCTGTTGAATCGGGGGCTGGGACGGGCCAAGGGGCATCGATATGTGGTACAACTGGGGATGGCAAGTGGTTTTTTGACGCATCAGGAGTGGCACACATGACGCAATCCCTTTGGACAGCGGTAGATGATTATTTTAACCAGCATCTGCTGCCGGCAGACCCGATTTTGGCGGCGGCGCTGGCCCACAGCGAAGCCAACGGCCTGCCGCCCATCCATGTTGCGCCCAATCAGGGCAAGCTGCTGCATCTGCTGGCCCTGACGCGCGGCGCGCGGCGCATCCTTGAGGTCGGGACGTTGGGGGGATACAGCACGATATGGATGGCGCGCGCGCTGCCGCCGGATGGGCGTTTGGTGACGCTGGAATACAGCCCGCTGCATGCTCGCGTGGCGCGCGAGAACTTTGAGCGCGCCGGCCTTGCTGACCGGATTGAGGTGCGGGTTGGAGCAGGGCTAGACAGCCTTGCTCAGCTGGAGGCCGAGGGGGTAGAACCCTTCGACATGGTGTTTATTGATGCTGACAAGCCCAACAACGCTCCTTATTTTCAGGCGGCGCTCAAGCTGTCGCGCGCCGGCACACTGATTATTGTGGACAACGTGGTGCGCGAGGGCGATGTGCTAGACGCATCTAGCACCGATGAACGTGTGCAGGGCGTACGCCGTCTGGTGGATGTGGTGGCGGCAGAGCCGCGCGTTACGGCCACCACACTCCAGACGGTGGGCGATAAAGGCTATGACGGCCTGATGCTGATGGTGGTGCGCTAGGGCGCACGGGTTAAGGCAGGGCCACCACGTCGATGCCAAACGGCAGCTGGGGCGAAACCCCCGGGGTGGCCAGCGCCCGCGAGTCGATGTTGCTGACCAGCACGCGCCCATCGGGCAGTATGGCGGCGTCCCACGGCCCGCGGAACAAGCCGGCCAGATAGACCAGCTGGCCCTCGCGCAGGGTCATCAGGGCTTTTTCGTCCAGCGCGGTGACGTACAGCGCCCCGTCTGCGCCGATGGTCAGGCCGGCGAGGCCGGGCGGGTTCTGTGTGCCGGTGAACCGATAAATCAGGTCGCCAGCGCCGCTTTGCGGGTCAAGGCGGTACAGCGTGTTGCCGCGTGAGTCCGAGGCGTAGAGCGCATCGGCAGTCGGGTCATAGGCCACATCGGTGATGACCGGCGCATCTGCCCCTGCCGTGCGCGGCGCTTCCCACCACTTGGCCGCGTTGCCGCCGTCGGGGTCAAAGCGCCAAACCGCGCCGAGCAGGTCTGCGCTGTACAGATAGCCCTGCGCGTCACGCGCGAGGCCGTTGAAGGCCAGCGTCCCCCGCTCACGGGTTAGGCGCGAGGTCAGCTCAATCTGCCCATCGGGCGATAGGCGGTAGAAGGTCGCGCCGCTGACGGTGCTGTCTGTGCCGGCGGTACGGTCGAGCACCATTAGGGTTTGTGTGTCGTCATCATAGACGAGGCCGGCCACCGAGCCAAAGGTGTCCCGGGTGTTGGGGATAGGTGAAACCGTCCCGTTTGCGCTGATGATAAACACCTCGCCGCTGGAATAGCTGGCGGTATAGACCGTGCCGTCTGGCGCGGCGACCAGCGCCGCCGGATAGGCATCATCCCCGGGCAGTGCGGCGTACTCTGTCACCGTCACCCCCTCAGCGATGGGCACTGCCACCGAGCGCGGCGATGTGTTGACCGTCAGCAGCGACAGCAGCACCGTCACCCCAATCAGCAGCGCAAGCCCACCCACTGCAATAAACCCGAATATCATCAAGCGCTGCCCTGTGGGCAAGCCGGCCAAGCGCTGCATCATGCTGTCAGAACCCTTTCTGTTTGACGTTTGCGGCCACTATAACGCAGCTGCATAAACATTTGGTGAATTGCCGGTGTTTTGGTAAAATATACAAAACCCTAAAAATATTTTTTACATCGCCCATCATGCCAAAGGATATTCCGCTATGACCGCTGTTCGTCCGTTTAAGCAGTTCTCGCCGTCAGAAGACCGCATCTGGGGGCTGTTGTGGCAGCGCCAGATTGAAAACTGCCAAAAGTATGCCTGCCGTCTGTGGTTAGATGGTCTGCACAAACTGGATATGACCCCCGATCGCATCCCTGATTTTGCCCGCATGAGCGAGCGGCTGCAAGAGTTGGTCGGGTGGGAATTGGTGAGCACCGATGTGATTTTTAGCGATGGTCAGACATGGTTTGAGCATCTGGCCCGCCGCCAGTTTTTGATCACCGAGTACATCCGTGACGAGAAAGACCTGCTGTATACGCCGCTGCCCGACATTTGGCACGATGCGTTTGGGCATCTGCCGCTGATGACCGACCGCCGTTATGCCGATTATGTGCAGCATTTTGCGCATGTGGCACTGCGCTACACCCCCGAAGAGCGCAAGTCGTTGGGCAGCTTGTGGTGGTATACCATCGAATTTGGGTTCATGATTGAAGATGGGCAGATGAAGGCCTTTGGCGCGGGCTTGATGTCGTCGCCGGGCGAGCTGGAACATGCCTATTCGGACGCGGTGACCAAAACCCCGTTTTCGATTGAGGCGTTTGAGCGCATCAGCCCGTCACCGCACGCCATGCACAACACCCTGTTCATCCTTGATGATATGGCGCAGCTGGAGGCCTCTGCCGAGCAGTGGGCTGCCCTGCACCCACAGGCTCAGGGCATCTAAAAGCGTTTCCAAGGTGGTGCTGCCGTCGTAGTTGGGCGGCAGCACCACCGATTGGCCTAGGCGGGGCTGGGGGTGCGGGGGCGTGTCAGCACCATCATCACCAGCAGCACCACACTCCATATCAAAAAGTAGCCCGGCACGACCGCAAAGCCGTGAGCGGCAGCGAGTGCCGCGCCATAGCCCGGCAGCACTGTCAGGCCGATGCTGACTGCGCTGATGGTGAAACCGAGCGCGTTGGGCGCGTGGGCCGGCCCGACCCGCCCGGGCAGCAAAGTGAGATGGGTGGGGAAAAAGCCGGCCATCGATGCCCCTAACACCAGCAGTGCAATCAGCGCTGCCGGCGCGCCCGGCAGGTTGAGGATGAGCATCCCCAGTACGATGCCGCCGGCATATAGGCGCATCAGTATATACTGCGGCACACGGCTCAAAAAGCTGGTCAGCACCCGCCCGATGGTGAAAGCCCCCCAATACAGGCTGATCCATGTGCTGGCAGTGACGGCATCCACGCCGCGCTCGCTAATCAGGGTGTCGCCGGTCAGCTGGCCAACCCCAACTTCCAGCCCACCATACACAAACCCAATGGCCATCCACCACCACACCGACGGCATCGCCAGCGTGGCCGGCATGGATGCGGCTTTGGTCGGCTTGCTATCTGCTTGAGAGGCGGTGGGCAGCAGCCATTCGCGGCGGGTCAGCAGTATTGCAAGCAGCCCCACACCCGACAGCGCCAGCGGGAACAGATAGGCCGCGCGCCATCCCCACTGCATGCTGGTGACAAAGGTCACCAACAGTGGGCCGATAATCAGGCCGACGCCAAAGGCCGCGTGCATCCAGTTGAGCGTGCCGGCACGGTAGCGCGACACAATCGTCAGCGTCAAGCCGATGTCCATGACGCCAGCGCCCAGTGCGGTGAGGGTTGCGCCCAACAGCAGCATCTCCCATGTGGCGGCGGTGGCATACAGCACAAAGCCAAGTACCATCCCGCTGAGGCCCAGTGCCATGCAGCGCCACACGCCAAGGCGGGCGGTCACCTGCCCGCCAAACAGCGTCATCGAAAAGCGCCCAACCAGCGCCGCGGTGAGCAGCACGCCAAGCTGGTCATACGATTGCACAAGCTCTGTGCTCATCATGCCCCATGCCACGTTGAGCACGCCTTGTGGCGTGCCATAGGCAATGGCAACCAAAAACGAAATCCACAGCGGGGCATAGCTGATGCGTCCGCCGGATGCCGGCAGCGTTGTCGAAGTCATTATCGAAGGGGTCTCCGTTGTGTTGCGATGGTGTGATGGGTGATTAGGCCGGTAAGGCGCGGCGCAGCACGCGCAGCATGTTGCCGCTGGCAATCGCTTCCACATCGGTCTGCGAAAAGCCGCGCGCGCGCAGCGCCTGCGGCAGCAGATAGAGGTCGGCGATGGTGTCGAACTCAGCGGGGATGTGCTGTGCGCCAAACCCGCCGTCCCAGTCTGTGCCGATGCCGACATGCGCCGCTGAGCCGGTCAGCTGGCAGACGTGGTCGATGACTTCGATCACACGCGCCATGGTGACTGATTCTTTGCGCCCGCCGCGTGCCCAATAGTTGTCCAAAAAGCGGGTAAACAGCACCACGCCCATCACCCCGTCGCGTTCGGCAAGCCGGCGGATAGTGTGATCGGTGAGATGCCGGTCGGTGTCTTTGAATTTGCGCGGGTTGCTGTGGCTGGCGATGATTGGCCCAGCGTAGCGGTCGAGCGATTCGAGCGCGGCCTGCTCGGCCATGTGCGAGATGTCTAGCACGGCCTGATAGCCAGCCATGACCTCGAGCAGCTCAAAGCCGAGCTTGGTCAGTCCCCCGGGATGGCCTGTCCCGCCGCTGTAGCGGGTAGCCTCCCATGCCGTCCCGACCATGCGCACCCCGCGCGCATACCATTCTTCAAATTGGCGCGGCTCGATAATCGGGTCTGCGCCTTCCATCGATACAATCAAGCCCTGCACCCGCTGGCGCAGGTCGACGTCGTCTGCCCACGACGCCAGCACCGCCTCAAGGTCGCGCTGGGTGCGCACAAGGCGCACTTTTTCGGGCGATTCCTCACTGATGCGCTGATAGTAATCCATTTGCTCCATCGCCGCCGAATATGCTTGTGACGGGGTGCTGTAGGTGCGCTCCCGCCCGACCGGCTGCCAATCCGACTCGGTAGGGGCGACAAACAGCGTGGCACACACCAGCGCCACCCGTCCGGCCATCGCTTCTGGCCACCCGATGGTGGCAAGGTCGCGGTCTGCCGGCTCTGCCCGTCGATGCAGCAGGGCGCTGCGCCGATAATCGCGCCCATATTTCAGGGCGTTATAGGCAATGTCTTGATGGGCATCCAGCAGAATCATATGTGTTTTCACCGGCGTACAAGCAAAAGTGGGCTTGTTGTATACAGACACTAATCTAACCTTCACCCGTGGTGATGTAAATTGCCAAATAGTGCCGGAATATCCCCGATTCAGGTGCTCATATCTGTCACGATCAAGGATAATTGTATGATGACACCCCCCAAACCCTATCGCCCCGGATTTTTATATGGCATCGGTATTGGCCTACTGCTGGCCTTGCCGTTGATTGCCGTGTCGTCGGCGGCCAATGCACTGTTGGGCCTGCCGCTTGTCCCCTCTGATGTGATGGATACGCTGCCCAATGTGCTGCCGGTAGACCTACTGAACTTTGGCAAACAGGCCATGGTGGAGATATTGAGCGCGCTCAATCTGGCCCGCCTTGATGTGGCCGCCAAACCTGCCGAATTGGTGATTGGCACGCTGACGCTGTTGGGCGTGTGCGGGCTGGTGATGGGGGCGGCCTATGCCCTGACCCAGCGCAGCAGTGCGCCAGAGGCGGCGGGGTCTTTGCCGCTGCGGGCGGGGGTGCTGCTGGGGGCGGTGATGGCGCTGATTCACGCGGCCCTGCCGGCGGTGCAGTTTGCGCGGTTGGGGCTGCCCATCCTGCTGGATACCGCCTTTATCTTGTTGTGTTTTGCGGTGTGGGGCTATGCCGCCGGCGCGGTTTATGCGCACCTGAGCGCGCCCGCTGCGTCCACCGATGATGCGGATGCGGTGCAGCAGCTTGACCGCCGGCAGTTCTTGGTGCGAGTGGGGGGCAGCGCGGCGGTGCTGACGGTGGTCGGTGCGGCGGTGGGCTATATCGGTGGGCGCAGCGCCGAGCAGCTTGAACCCCTGCCCGATACCGACCTCTCTTTGGCCGGTCTAGATACCGATGCCGCTCCGATAGAGGCCGACTATGCCGCCGATTTTGTGCCCGCTGGCGGCACGCGCCCTGAATATACCCCGCTGGCTGAGCATTACCGCATCGATATCGTGCAGAACCCGCCGGACATTGACGGGGTGGCGTGGCGTTTGCCGGTAAGCGGGTTGGTCGAGAACCCCGCGGAGTGGACGCTGGATGACCTGCGTGCCATGCCTGCTGCTTCAGCACTGATTACGATGTCGTGCATCTCTAACCCGATTGGTGGGCCGCTGATTAGCACCACCAAGTGGACTGGTGTGCCGATGCAGCACATCCTCGAGCTGGTCAAACCGACGGAAGAAGCCGCTGCGCTCAAAATCACCTGCGCAGACGGGTTTGACGAGTATATCTATCTGGACGTGCTGAAGAACGAGCCGCGCATCCTGCTGGCTTATGCGTGGGACGACCGCCCCCTGCTGCAAAAGCACGGTTTCCCGCTGCGCATTCATATCCCCGACCTGTACGGCATGAAACAGCCCAAGTGGATTACTGGCTTTGAGTTTGTAGACCGTTGGAATGAGGGCTATTGGGTGCGGCGCGGTTGGTCGGATGTGGCGCGGGTGCAGCTGACTTCGGTGGTGGATACGGTGGCGGTCAGCGAGCGGTATGAGGCCGACGGCCAGACGCTGATACCGGTCGGCGGCATCGCTTATGCAGGGGCGCGCGGCATCAGTCGGGTCGAAATCAAGGTGGATGATGGGGAATGGCAGCCTGCTGTCCTCAAGCAGCCGCTGTCTGAGCGCACGTGGGTGCTGTGGCGCTATGACTGGCCGTATGCCGAGGGCACGCACACCTTCCGTGTGCGCGCCTTTGACGGGGCGGGGCGTGAGCAGACCATGCGTGAAGCGCCTGTCCGTCCGGACGGCGCAACCGGTTATCACCTGCGCCGCCAGACGGTCTAAGCGAGGGGGTATCCCCGATTACATCCCCCACTCCGCACGGTAATAGCTGAGGGTACGGGCGAGGCCTTCACTGAAGGGGACAACCGGCGCAAAGTCGAGCAGGTCACGGGCTTTGTCGATGGCGGCGCGGCTGTGCAGGATGTCGCCGTGACGCGGTGGCCCAAAGGTGGGTGGGATATGCGTGCCCAGCAGGGCGTTGATTTGTTCCACCAGCTCTAGCAAGCTGACGCGCCCGCCGGTGGCAAGGTTCATGACGTGCCCATTGGCGTCGGTGGATTGGGCGGCCAGCAGGTTGCCATGTACCACGTTGTCGATATAGGTGAAGTCGCGGCTTTGAGAGCCGTCACCGTGGATGAGCGGGGATTGGCCGCGCAGCATGGCGCGCATAAACAATGGGATGACGGCGGCATAAGGGCTGTTGGGGTCTTGGCGCGGGCCAAACACATTGAAGTAGCGCAGGGCCACTGTCTCTAGCCCATAGGTGTGCGAGAACATCTGGGCGTACAGCTCGCCGGCTAGCTTGGCCACCCCATAGGGCGAAATCGGGCGGGGCAGCATGTCCTCGCGCTTGTATTCACCGGCTTGGTCGCCATAGGCCGAGGAAGAGGCGGCATAGACCACGCGGCGCACGCCGGCCTGATGGGCGGCGTGCAGCACGGTGAGCGTGCCGGTGGCGCAGTGCAGGTGTGTCTCTAGCGGGTCGGCGATGCTGCGCGGCACGCTGGGCAGGGCGGCTTGATGGAACACGACGTCTGCCCCCTCGCAGGCGCTGCGCACGATGGGAAGGTCGGTGATGCTGGCCTCGTAGAAGATGAAGCGCTCGCCGAACGGGGTCAGCACATCAAGGTTGCTGCGCTGTCCGGTCAGCAGGTTATCGACCACCACCACGGTATGGCCGTCGGCTAAGAGGCGCTGTGCGATGTGCGAGCCGATAAAGCCCGCCCCGCCGGTCACGACATAACGCATAGAGACGATGTCCTTGGGTTAACCTGTCTGAGAGATGAGTTGATGGGTCTTGCGGATTTTCCACGCCAGCCAGTATTGGGCGGCAATCAGGGCCATCAGCGCCAGCGCCAGCGGCCACGACGGCTGATTGGCCAGCGCAAGGCCGGCCATCCCAAACAGCCCGCAGCAGGCGTATAGGATGAACAGCACCTTGCGGTGCGACAGGCCGAGGCTCATCAGGCGGTGACTGGTGTGGTCGCGCCCGGCCTGCCCGGGCGATCGCCCTTCGCTGAGGCGCGTCCAGATGACCAGATTGATGTCGAATGCCGGCAGCCACACCACCAGCAGCGGCACCAGCCACTGCGGCCCAAACGGCGGGCTGACCATCTCGATTTTGATGCCGATGACTGCCAGCACAAAGCCCAGCATCAGCGCGCCCATGTCGCCCATAAAGGTGGATGACGGCGCAAAATTATACACAAGAAACCCGACCGCACTCCCCAGCACTGCCGCCGAGAGCAAGCTGACCAGAATCAGCCCATGCGACAGCGCAATCAGCAGAAAGAAGGCAGCGGCAATGGCGCTGCTGCCGGCAGATAGGCCGTCCATGTTGTCCTGAAAGTTGACCGCGTTGGTTAGGGCCATAATCCAGAACACGCTCAGGCCGCCGTCAATCAGCGGGATGCCGAAGAACTCGAAGCGGATGCCGGCCAGCACCACAAATAACCCCGCCACCGCCGCCGCGACGAAGCGCGTGCTGACCTTGAGGTTATAGCGGTCGTCGATGGCCCCAATGGCGGCGATGAACCCCGCGCCGGCCAGCACCGCGCCGAATTGGGCGATATAGGCGGGCGGGCTAAAAACCAACAGCGACAGGGTAAAGGCGACATAAATCGCCATGCCGCCCAGCAGGGGCATATGTCCGCTGTGGATGGTGCGGTGATTGGGCTTGGCCACCACGCCGAGGCGCATGGCAATCTGCCTGCTGACGGGGGTTAGGCCCAGCGCGGTGATGAAACCCACCACCAATATCGGCACAAACTGCAAATGATCGGTCATGTATCGACCTCATTTTGGACGACTCGCCCAAGCATTATAGCGCCGCTATGCGGTTTTTGGCATCTGATGTGCTACACTAGGCGGCAATCCAGAGCCAGCAGGGGAGTGCCGCATGGCGACAGAATGGGTTGCGGTCATCTTTGCCCGGCGCGAGGTCTTGACCCGCGCACTTGACGACTTGACCAGCCTGACCGACCTGAAAATACACCGCGCCGTGGTGATTGCCAAGACCAAAACAGACCGTACTATCATCGTAGACGACGAAATCCGCGGCGAAGAGGCCGGCATTTTTGGCGGTATTGCCGGTGCTGTGGCCGGCGCGATTGGATTGGGCGTCACCACTTATAACAGTGCCAATGCCGATTTGCTTTTGGAGTTGGGCGCTATCGCTGCCGGGATGTTGGGGGGCGGGGTGCTTGGCTTTTTGGTCGGGCGGGTGGTTGCGCTATTGATTGATAACCGTCAGCGTAGCGCCCAACTGGACGCGCTGGCCGACCGGCTGAATACCGAGCAGGCGGCGCTGGTGCTCGAACTCGATTTTACGCCCAAACTGCTTGACCGTCTGCGCAAAGATTTGGAGACCTATCGACCGGAGCGCCTTGCCCTGCTCAAAGACCTTGCCGTGGCGCGTGCGCGCAAATAAACACGGGCCTGTGCGTTATGGCTCATATCCGTGACTTCTGAACCATGATAAGGACATCCTAGACATGCAACTTGTGACGTTTTCTCACTCACTCCGCAACGGTGTTGGCATCCTGCGCGATGATGTGGTGACGGTGGCGGCGTGGAATCTCGACATGCTTAACCTGATTGACGCCGGCATCACCCCGACCGAGACCAGCCTGCGCCTGCCGCTGGCCGAGTGCATCCTGCACCCGCCGCTGCGCCCGCGCAAAATCATTGCGGTTGGGCGCAACTATGCCGATCATGCCAAAGAGCTGGGCAACGAAGCCCCCGCTCAGCCCTTGCTGTTTCTGAAGGCCACCTCGTCCTTGATTGGCAGCGGTGCGCCGATTACATGGTCGCAGTCGGTGAGCCAGCAGGTGGATTGGGAGGGCGAGCTGGCGGTGGTGATGGGCCGGCGGGCCAGCAAGGTGGCCGCTGCCGATGCCCTCAGACTGGTGTATGGCTACACCATCGCCAACGACATCACCGCGCGCGACCTTCAGCAGACCGAGCCGCAGTGGGCGCGGGCCAAAGGCCTCGACACTTTCTGTCCGCTTGGGCCGGCGTTGATTACCCGCCATGAAGTGCCCGACCCGCACGCGCTGCATATCCGCACCAGCGTCAACGGTCAGGTGATGCAGGATGCCCCGACCAGCTTGATGCTGCATCGGGTGGACGCGCTGATTAGCTATATCAGCCAGTGGATGACGCTGGAACCCGGCGACATCCTGCTGACGGGCACGCCGGCAGGGGTTGGCAAGGGGCAAGTGCCGCCGCGCTTTTTGGGCGATGGCGATGTGGTCAGCGTCAGCATCGACGGGTTTGGCACACTGACCAATCCGTGCAAGGTGACGGCCTAGCGATGCCGCGCCGCAAGACCCCCGTGGTGGCGCGCCTGAGCGCCACCAATGTCCCGTGGCCGCTGGACTGGCAGGCGCTGTACCCCGCGCTGCCCGCCGATGCGCCTAATATCGTCGAGATCGGGTTTGGTTATGGGCATTTTTTGCGCTGGCTGTCCTACAGCCGGCCCGATGCCCGTGTGTTGGGCATTGAGATTGATTCGCTTAGCTTGCAAAAAGCCGAAGCGGCGCTTGACCGTGGTGAGATACCTAATGTCCGCGTGATGTTTGCGCGGGCCGAGACTGCGCTTTGGCATGTGTTTGCGCCGGCCTCGCTAGACGAAATCCACGTCAATTTTCCAGACCCGTGGTTTAAGGCCGGCCATGCCCACCGCCGCCTGATTCAGCGCGATACGCTGGATTTAATCACCAGCCGGCTGAAGCCCGGGGGGCTGTTCACGCTGGCCACCGACATCCGCGACTATGCCGAGATGAGCGCCGCCCATCTGGCCCAGACGCCCGGCCTCTCTAATACCTTTGCGCCCGAGCCGTGGGTTACCCAGCGCACAATCGGGGTGATGACCAAGTACGAGGCGCGCGGTTATCGCGAGGGGCGCGGCGGACACTATTTTGTTTATCGGCGCAACGACACCCCCGCGCCAGACCTGCCTGTGATACGAGACCTGCCCATGCCCCACATCAAACTGAAAGACCTGCCGCTTGCCGCCGACATCGCGGCCCGTTTTGCCCCGTTTCGCGCCCATGCCGAGGGCGACATCCATGTGAGCTATATGGCGGCCTATGCCAAAGCCGACGCGGTCTTGGTGGAGGCCTATGTGGTCGAGCCGAGCATCCATCAGCATGTGGGGCTGTTGGCGCTGCAAAGTCAGCCGTCTGGCGAGTGGGTGCTGTCGCTGGGCGCGATTGGCACGACCCGCCCGACCGACGGGGTGCATTATGCGGTGCGCAAGCTGGCCGAGTGGCTGCTGACGCTGGCATCGGGGGCGGTCATCACCGGTGACTATACGCGCAGTCACTTTCGCGATGCTGCCGCGCCGGCGGATGAGCCTCAAGCCTAAGCCCCCCCAGCGTGAGAAACAGCAAAAATGACCGGACGAAACCGGTCATTTTTGTGTGTGATGTGGCAGGGACTGGGGGCGGACTAGGCTTTGTCTGGGTCGGTGTCTGGTTCGACGTTGCCCAGAAAATCGGGTTCGGCCTGCTCTGGCGCGGCAGCTTCGATGACCGGTGCGGCGGGGGCTTCTGCCGGCAGGTTGACCACGCGCGTCTCTTGTGTGGCGCTGGCCCCGTCTTTGGTCACCATCGAGATTTTGCCGTCGATAAACGCACCTTCTTCGGTGCTGAGGGCGGTCGAGGTGATGTCACCCCATACGCGCCCGGTGCGCAAAATCTGCACCTTTTTGCCGGTGACGTTGCCGCGCACCGCCCCTGCGATGCTGATGTTTTTGGCGGTGATGTCGGCTTCGATTTTGGCGGTTTCGCCAATCAGGGCGTTGCCGTCGATGTCGATTTTGCCGCTGAATGTGCCGTCGATGCGCACATTGGCCTGACTGGTAAATGTGCCGGTGAACATGGTATGCGCCCCCAGCACGGTCTCAAAGCCGATCGGGTTGGCCACCGGCGGCACAGTGGCCTGCTCGCGGATGGGCTGAGTGGGCGGGATGGTGGGAGGCTGGGTTGGGCGCTCGCTGGCGGGTGACGGCGGCGGGGTCGGGTCGGATGGGGGTTGGCGGCGGAACAGCGACATGGCGGTCTTGTCCTCTCATACTAGGTGTTCAGAACAGCCCTATTTTACATCGGGCCGTATCTGTTATAATACGCCATACATTGGGAGAGGTCGCATAGTGGACTAGTGCGCTCGCCTGGAACGCGAGTATGGTGTAACAGCCATCGCGGGTTCGAATCCCGCCCTCTCCGCACCCAATACACCGCCTGTGACCCCGCAGGCGGTTTTGCGTGGGGCTGATTATGGGGTTGGAGTGCAAAAGGCACAGCATATGGCTATCGATTGGGGCAAGGTTGCACCGGTTATCGTCTCGATCCTGATCATCATTGCGGTGGCGATTTTGCGGCAGTATTCGCGCACGTTTGCCGCGATTGCCGCTACCATGCCCATCAACATCCCGCTGGCGCTGTGGATTGTGAACAGCGGCGAGGAGACCTCGGCCAGCATGGCCGATTTTTCACGCACGATGACCTTCAACATGTTCCCGACCGTGCTGTTTATCGCAGTGGTGTGGCTGGCTTTTCGGGCGGGGTGGCAGCTGCTGCCGGCGCTGGGCGTGGGGTATCTGGCGTGGGGCGTGGGGATGCTGGTGATGAGCGGCATCCGCCAGTTGACCGGCTGGTGAGCGCGGGCGGGCACAGGCGTTAGACTCGCGCTAGGATGGTTGACCGTGTTGACCCAACGGGGTATCGTTGGGGCATATGATGTAAGACACGGTTTGTTGCGAGGCATGACGTGGCTTTTTTGACCCCCGGCGCACTGCTGGGCGCGCTGCTGGCTCTGCCCATCTTGTTAATGTATATGCTGCGCCTGCGCCGGCGCGAGCAGGTGATTAGCAGCACGTTTTTGTGGCAGCGGGTGCTGCAAGACCGTGAGGCCAATACGCCGTGGCAGCGTCTGCGGCGCAACTTGCTGCTGCTGCTGCAACTGTTGATTTTGGCGCTGTTGGTGCTGTCGTTGATGCGCCCGTTCATCACCGTGCCGGCGATTAGCGCGGGGCGGGTAGTGTTGGTGTTGGATGCCTCGGCCAGCATGTCGGCCACTGATGGCGGTGAGGGGCGCACACGCTTTGAGGCCGCTCAGGCGGCGGCACTGGACGTGCTGTCTGCGCTCCCATCAGACAGCGAGGTGGCGGTGCTGCGTGCCGGCCAGTCGCCAGAGCTGTTGATTTCTTATACCCTTGACCATCAAGCCGCGGCGCAGGCCGTCCGGTCGGCGCGCCCGTCTGCCGGCCAGACCGATTGGCTGGGGGCGCTGACGGTGGCAGCTGCCGGCGCGACTGGTCAGGCCGATTTTGCGCTGATTTTGCTGACTGACGGCGGGGTAACCGGCCTAGAGAGCTTCAACCGCGCCTTGATTCGCGGGAGCGTGCGGGTGATTGCGGTGGGCAGCGCGGCAGATAACATCGCACTCACGGCACTGGCGGTGCGCGCTCTGCCGTCGGGTGGTGGGCGTCAGCTGTTTGCCGAAATCAGCAATACCGGCGTCAGTGATGCCGAGGTGGTGTTCACCCTGCGGGCGGATGATGACCCTGTGCCGCTGGCTAGTGAGCGCTACAGCATCCCAGCCGGCGCGTCCCTGCCGATTATCTCGACCGCCGACCTGCCGCCTGATGTCACCGCCTTGACCGCCAGCATCACCCCGACGGTCAATTCGGTCAGCCGCGACCTGCTGTCCCTTGATAACAGCGCGTCGGTGGTGTTAGGCACAGTTCAGCCGCTGAATGTGCTGCTGGTGAGCGAGGGGAATCTGTTCTTGGAGCAGGTGCTGTCGCTGCTGCCGACCGTGCGGGCCTTTCGCGCGCTGCCCGACCGCGCCCTGCCGGCTCAGCCCTTCGACCTTGTGATTTTTGACCGCACCGTGCCAACCGCGCTGCCGGCCAGCGGTGACTTGCTGTTCATCGCGCCGCCGGCGGGGGTGACTGGCTGGTTTGAGGTGGGGGCGACGGATGTGCCCGGCACCTCACGATTGTTGGGGGCAAATGATGCGCGCCTGACCGATGTTTCGCTGACGCCGATTTCGGTGCGCAGCTATAAGGCGCTGTCAGGGGTGGAGTGGGCCGCCCCGCTGGTGGCCACCGCAGACGGCGCGCCGCTGTTGGTGGCCGGCGAGCAGGCCGGTCGCAAGGGGGCGGTGCTGGCATTTGCCCTCAGCGACAGCGACCTGCCGCTGGACATCGCCTTCCCGATTTTAATGGCTAATCTGATGGAATGGTATCGTCCTGCCGGCGTTGTGGCAGAGCCGGCGCTGCGTGCCGGCCAGTCGCAAACGCTGCGCCCGCCGCTCAATGCCGATGCGATGCGGGTGATTCGCCCGGACGGCGGCGCGCGCGACGTGCCGATTCTCGGGCGCGAGGTGGTGTATCCCGACACCGGTCAGCTGGGTGTGTATACGGTTGAGGCGCTGCGCGGGGGGCAGGTGGTCAGCTCGGAGCGGTTTGCGGTCAATCTGTTTAGCCCTGCCGAAAGCAGCATCGCCCCGCGCACGGTGAGCATCAGCGGGCAGCTGGTGCAGACCACCGCGCCAGAAGAAGAAACCCGTCTGGAGCTGTGGCCGTGGGTGGCCGTGCTGGCGCTGTTGGTACTGCTGGTGGAGTGGCGTGCTTATCACCGCCGCCAGCGCCCGCCAGAGTGGCAGATGCCGGCAGCGCAGCGCCCTAGCCGCCCGCAAATACGAGCTTCCAGATAAAAAAGACCGCCATCCCAGCGCTGATGGTGAGCAGCAGGCTGCGCGTGCGCCATGCAATCCATGCCGCCAACAGGCCGGCATACAGATGCGCATTGGCCAGCTCTGTGCGCACGGTTTGCCCGTCAGGGGCGGCCACTGCCGGCACAATGATGGCCGTCAGCACCGCCACCGGCACATAACGCAGCGCGCGGATGGCCCAATCGGGCAGGGTGATGCGGCTGACCAGTGCCAGCACCGGATAGCGCACGGCAAAGGTCACACCGGCCATGCCGGCAATCAACAGCCATTCGTCGGTCATGCGTGCTTCTCCTTCAGCGTCTCGGCGATGAACCCAGCGGCGATGCCCGCCCCAGCGGCCAGCATCAGGCCCAGCTTATAGTCCCACTGATAGGTCAGCAGGCTGACCACGCCGGCAGCCAACGCGGCCAGCAGCATCGGGCGGGTGCGGATGAGCGGCACGACGATGCCGATGAACGTCACGCTCATGGCAAAGTCGAGGCCTAGGCCGCTGGTGTCGCCCAGCAAGCTGCCGGCAAGGATGCCAATCAGGGTGCACAGCTGCCAGTTGAGATACATCGCCAGTTCTGCGCCCAGCATGTACCAGTGGCGGTGCGGCGAACTGCCGTGCTGGCTCTCGAAGCGCTGAACGGTGACGGCAAACGCCTCATCGGTCAGCATGAAGCCGAGCGGCAGCAGCCAACGCTGCCCCAGATGCTTGAGGCGCGGGGCTAGTGTGGCCGAATAGAGCGCGTGGCGCAGGTTGACCACCAGCGTAATCAGCACGATGACAGGGATGGGGGCGAGGGTTTTGACCAGCGTCGCCCCGACAAACTGCGACGAGCCGGCAAACACAAACATCGACATGCCCAGCGCCGCCATCGGGGACAGGCGCGCCTCGATGGCCAATGCGCCGAACAAGATGCCGAACGGGATCGCCCCCAGCACCAGCGGCAGTACCGCGCGCACCCCCGCCCAGAACTCGGCGGCACGGGTGGCGGGTGGGGTCTCGGCTTGGATGGCGGGGGATGGCGCATCGGCAGACGATGGGCGCGCCGGCGAAGAAGCGGTCATAAGCAGGGGTGAACCTATGTTGAGGGTGAACTGGTGTGTATGGTGATTATCGGGCAGCGGCCAGCGGCGTGACAGAACCATTTATGCGCGTGCCGGCAGACCAATTGCCTGCCCAAGCTGCAAGTGCGGGACACAATCGGTTGTGCCCCGCGCAAAGCGGCAGTGGAGGGGTTAGTTTTCGGGCTGGGGGGTGAGCAAGTCGATGCCCTTGAGGCCGCGATCGACCTCCCACGGAAAGACGATGTAGGCGTCGGTGACGGCGGCAAAGAAATCGGGCTTGGTCTTGCTGAACAGCGAGCGGTAGGGGTTGTAGTGCAGCACGCAGTTGAATGGGATGCCACCTGCCCCCTCGACGCGCCCGCGGACGGCGGTGCTGGTGCGTCCACTGCCCCACACGTCATCAACGATGAGGGTTTTGCGGCCTTGGAGCAGTTCGGCATCGGGGAACTGGAGGAAGGCCGGCCATGCCATCAGACCTGCGCGCTCGGTGCCGGGGAAATCGACCGAGGCGGTCAGGACGCTGCGGATGTTCATTGCTTCGGCAATCAGGCCGCCGGGGATGATGCCGCCGCGCGTGATGACCATCATGGTATCGAATGCGCCGGCGATTTGAAGCTGTGGCACAAGCACATCAACCAGCTTGTCCACATCTTGCCATGTTAAAACTTCCGTCCGCATTGGGCCGCGCGCTGCCGCCATGTTGTTTTACCTGCCCCCGTTGTGGTGTGCTTTTTGTGCAGAAAGTCGCACCATTATAGCGTTTCGAGCGAGTCTAGCAACGCCGCGCACTCTGGGTCATCGGCAAGGACGGCGCGGAACTCGGCGCGTACCACGTCTGAGGCCTTGGCAAAGGCTTTTTTGAGCATGGGCAGGGCGCGCTCGGGCTTGCCGCGTTTGATTTGTGCCCAGCCCTGATAGAAGGCAACCGCCGGCTCGTTGGGGATGAGCTTGGCGACGGTGGCAGCTTCGCGCTCAACGGCCTTGTAATCGCCAAGGCGCATGTTGACGTCGGCAAGGCGCAGGTGCATCCGCGCGCGGAAGGGCTGCGACCACTTTTGCAGCGGGATAATCTCTAGGGCCGATTGATAGGCCGTGATGCAGTGCGGTCGGGCCATAGGCTCTTTTAGGCCAAGGTCAAACATGACGTCACCGACCATCTGGAGCTTGCGCCAATCGGGCGGCAGCTTTTTGATTTCGTCCAGTGCGTCGTGATAGCGCCCGACCGACAGCAGCACTTCGGCGAGGCGTTGGAGCAGGCGTGGATGGGTTGGGTCGAGGGCGAGGCCGGCCTGTAGGGCCTCGATGGCCTGCTCTGGCAGGTTAAGCCGCTCATAGGCACGGGTGATGCACAGGGTGTCATCCGAGGTATGCGGGCTGAGGGCGGCGAAGTCGTCGAGGGCGGCGCGTAGGTCGTCGGGCGTGCCCAGTGCGAGATGGGTCTCCGCGCGCAGACGGCGCGCATCTTGGTCGTCGGGATGTTGGGTGAGGTGTTCATCGAGCGCGGCGAGGGCGGCGGTGGTCTCGCCTTCCATCAGATGCGCGCTGACGGTGGTCATCAGGTCGGGCATGGGGGTTAGTAGCCTTTCACACGGTCGAACAGGTTGATGAGCGGGCGTTTTTCGATGTAGCGGCGCAGGTTTTCGGCAAAGACGCGGCCAGCGCGCTCAAAGTAGTCTGGCACGTCGCCAGACACGTGCGGACTGATGATGACATTGGGCATGGCCCACAGGGGATGGCTAGGCGGTAGCGGTTCTTCGACAAAAACATCCAGCGCTGCGCCAGCGATTTTGCCATTTTGCAGCGCGGCAATTAGGGCCGGCTCGTCCACGACGTCGCCGCGTGCGATGTTGATGAAGAAGGCGGTGGGCTTCATCGCCTCAAAGAAGCGCTGGTCGAGCATGTGGCGGGTGTCGCTGGTGAGCGGGGCGGTCATCACCACAAAGTCGCAGTCGCGGGCCATGGTGGTCACGGCGGCGCCCGGGTAGATGCGGGCGGGGATGTCGCCGCTGGGGTCACCGGTGCCGGGTTCTGTCCAGCCTTCGCCGGCGTCCAGTCGTTTGACATCTCGCTTGGCTGCCAGCACCGTCATGCCGACGGCGTCGCAGAGGCGCGCCAGCTCGCGCCCGATGCTGCCATAGCCGATGATGCCGACCGTTTTGCCCCGCAGGGGGGCAGGCCCAAAGGGGGTGGGATACTTGGGCCATTCGGTTTTGCGCTGCATGTCCAGCATCAGCGGCAGGCGCAGATTGAGCGCCAAGATCATGCCAAGGCAGTACTCGCTGATGGGGGTGGCGTGCATCCCGCTGGTCGAGGTCAGCTCGATGTCTGGCGCTTGGCCGATGGGCTGCTTGAGCGCCCAGTCAAAGCCGGCAGACGCCAGCTGTATCCAGCGCAGGCGCGGGGCTTGCTCTGGCGAGGGCAGCACGCGCGCCGTGAACAGGATTTCGGCCTCGGCCCATACATGGTCGGGCACGGCATCTGGGTAGCGATCGACGCGGTAATCGGGCGCAAGCTCGCGGTATTGGGCCAGCAGCGAGTCGCTAACGTTGGCCTTGATGACGATGCGCGGTTTGACTTCGGGGTCGGGCATGAGCGGTCTATCCTGTGTCGGTGTGAGCGGAATCAGCCTGATGAGTGTATCACACCCGCCCCATCGGCGGGGCGTCCGGCGGCCTGATGCGCCGCGCGGATTGGCTCTGGCAGGCGGTAGCGGGTGGTACACGCCATCACCAGCGCCAGCGCCGAGGCGAGGTCGATGCGATGGCCAGAAGACACATAGACCGGCTTGACGCGCGCACGGGTACGCAGCACCGCCCCCAAGATTTCACCTGCGTCGCTGAGCGGAGACCACGCGCCGGCATGGTCGGCTGGGGCGTCATAACTGCCCAGCAGATGGGTCTTGCCCACGCCCACGGTCGGCTTGTTCAGCCACAAGCCCAAGTGACTGGCCACCCCGATTCGGCGCGGATGAATCCGCCCCATGCCGTCGAACAGATAGGCGTCGGGCTGCACAGACAGGCGGGCATGGGCTTCCAAAATCACCTCACCTTCGCGAAAGCTCAGCAGGCCCGGCACATAGGGAAAGCGGGTGGGCAAACGGGCGGTAACCGACTCGATGATGTGCAGGTCTGGAAACGACAGGGCCACCACTGCCGCGGTCGAAACCTCGTCGCGCACACCGACATCGACACCGGCCACCACGCGCACATCAGCAAGGTTGAGCGGGCTGGCATGGTCGAGCTGCCCGACCAACTGGCGCTGGAGGGCTACCGCCTCAGTCGGCGTGAGAGTCCATGCGTGCATAGGGGGATAAACTCCGTTTTGGTCAAGTCTGGTCATTCATGCTATGCTCATCTGGCCGTTCTGGCAACTTCTGGAGGAGGATGTATGCCAGTGCAAACCCGCAGTGCGTTGTATCGTCCCGCTTTTCATCATCAGATTGTTCGGTTGGGGGTGCTGGCACTGGTGGTGCTGGCCGTTGCTGCTGTGCTCAGCGGCAGTGTGATGGCCAATGAACCTCATCAGCACGGCGGTGATGGGCCGGCACGCCCAGAATCCGAGCGGCAAAGCCCGATACCGCTGAACCCGTCGGCTGGCCGCGACATTGGTCTGGTGTTTCAGGCTTTTCCCAGCCCGCATCAGCAGGGTGGTGAGGAAGAGGATACCCCGGGCCTAATCCCGCAGCAGTTCCGCTCCACCGCGCCGTCTGTGCCGCGCAATCAACGCCCCTCGCGCGGGCATGTGGTGATTGAGTTTGCCAATGACCTCAGCCGTGCCTATGTGTATGGGGCGGTGGAGAACATCAACCCCGAGGACGTGGTGATGATGCACCTGCACTGCGGTCGTCCGGGCCAGCTTGGGCCGATTATCATCGACTTTGGGATGGCCGGCAGAGTCAGCGAGTATCTGGCCGATGGCATGTTTGCCCTCGAAATCACCAACGAGGATGTGATGGCGGTCACCAGCCACAGCTCTGGCTTGATTGATGCCTTTACGTTGGGCTGCCCGATTGTGCCCGAAATCCCCAACGACAAGGTGAAGAACATTGCCGGCTTGGCCTATATTGCGCGGCAGGGCGACCTATATTTTAACTTGCATACCAAGGGCCAGACCTATTTTGGCGACATCCGCGGCCTGTTCCTGCCGGTGGAGCTGGAATAATTTATCCCCGATAGATTGGATAGATTGAGAATGTGTGCGCCCTGTCAGCCGGCTGGCAGGGCGTTTTTTTGCGCCCATCAGGCGATGAATGCGCCGTTGTAGAACATCCACAGCAGCATCAGCTGGGCTATCCCAAACAGGGTGGCAATTGCGGCTTGGCGGGGAGCAGATAGGCCGGCCAGCGCGATAAACAGCGGGAAAATCACCCCGACATACCGCACATAGGCATAGAACCCGCCGCTGAGCGGGATGAGCAGCGACAGCAGCGCGTATAGGCCATAACCGGCGCGCAGCCGAAACATGGCCGGCAGCAGCGCGACAGCAGAAGTCGCGGCCAACGCGCCAAGGATACGGGTGGCATTGTACAACTGGCCGGTGATGAGCTGCAAGAATTCGCTGACGGCCTTGAAGGGATCGATGCTGCCGCGCCACACGATTTGACTCTCGACAAAGGCCAGCGGCGAGCCGAGGGTGACGCCCTGAAACAGCGCAAAGCTGAGCAGCGTCAGCGGGATGCCGAGCGCGCCGAGCAGCACCCATCCCTCACGGTGCAGGCCTTGCCATACAGCGGCCCACATCGCGCGGCGGTGCAGGCCCGACCAGCGAAAGCCGTGGGTGTCTGCCCATTCCAGCACGACGATGATGAAGGTCAGGCTGCCGACGAGGCGTGTGGCGCTGGCCAGCATCCCCAGCACCACCGCGCTCGTCCAGCGTTGGGTTCGGGCGCAGTAGGCGCTGGCCAGCGTGAGCAGCAGGAACAGGCTTTCGGTATAGGCGGCGCTGAGGAAAAAGCTGGCCGGATAGAGCAGCAGCAGCAGGGCTGCGATGCGGCCTTTGGCCGGCGTTTTCAACTCCAGTTCGGCCAGCACCTGCATCATGATGAGCGCCCCCAGCGCCGCAGCGTTGCTGATGAGCAGCGCGGCGACTGTGGCACTGCCGCCAGCAAGAGGGGTGAGCAGGCGGATTAGGATGGGATACAGCGGGAAAAACGGCGCGGTCGAGAACGTGACAGACGAAAACGTATAGCCCTCGGCAGCAATCGACAGATAATATACACTGTCCCATCGCACCCATGTCTCTAGCCAAGAGCTGACCTGTGCGGCGCGCAGGCTGTCGGGGAAGGACAGGGCAAACGCTTGTATCGCGGCAAAGATGAGGCGCGAGATGAGGAAGGCCCAGATGGGCAACTGGAAGCGCTGATAAAAACGGATGAGAGGTGACATGACGGGATGGCGTTCGGCGGTGGTAGGGATGCTGGTCATTGGGTCTGCTCTGCTGATATTCAACCTGATTTTATATGGCGTGCTGCCCCCTTCGCAACCGAAGCCGGCTCAGCCTCAGGCCGAGCGGGCACGGCGGGCGGCGGAGCAGCGTGGGCAGTTGGCCGGCTTTTACGATTTTGACGGCACGCGCGGGGGACAGGCGTGGTTTGAGCCAGAAATCGACCGGATGGATGACTCCGATTATCAATGGTCTGCGCAGCTGGACGCAGACTTGACCCTGCCGGTTGGTTGCGATGGGCCGTGGGTGGTGGAGTATGCGGTGTGGGACAGCCTGTATTATCCGCCAATCCCGTCGGTGCGCCTGAGCTTGAACGGTCAGCCGTTGCAGACCGATGTGCAGCGCATCGAGCGGCGGTGGGTCTATCGGGCGGTGGTGACGGCGGCATCAGCGGGCCAGTGGCGTTTGACCTTTTCGGTGGATAAGCTGGTGCGGCCCAACGACGTGCTGGTGATGCATCTGCCGGCGCATTTGCGCTATCTGGGTGCGCCGCTGGACTGGGTGCTGGTGACATCCGAGGGGTGCTGAGGCCGCCGAAAATCACACAGGCCACCCTTGGGGGGGTGACCTGTGACGATTGATGGGGCTTTGGCGTGGGGTTTAGCGCGCGTCCAGCGGAGTCCACACCAGATCCATCGGCCCGGTGTAGTTCATGTCGGGGCGGATTAGGCGGTTGTTTTGCATCTGCTCGATGATGTGGGCGCTCCAACCGGCGATGCGGCTCATGGCAAACAGCGGGGTGAACATGTCTACATCGATGTTGAGGGTGTAGAGCACGATGGCGCTGTAATAGTCCACGTTGGCGTACAGGTTGCGCTCGATGAAATACTGGTCAGCGCGGGCCGTGTTATCGAGCGTTTCGGCGATCTCAAACCACTTGGAGTTGCCCGAGGAGTGGGCGAGGGCGCGGGCTTTCTCTTTCAGGATGTTGGCGCGTGGGTCGAGGGCCTTATAGATAGCGTGGCCGATGCCCATGATGCGGCGCTTGCCGCTCTTGATGTTTTCCTCGAACCACGGTTGGACGTTGGCCACTTCGCCGATTTCGAGGAACATACGCATGGCCTCGCTGTTGGCGCCGCCGTGCGACGGGCCTTTCAGCGCGCCGATGGCGGCCACAACCGCGCTGTGCAGGTCGGCGTTGGTGGCGGTGACGACTCGGCTGGTGAAGGTGCTGGCGTTCATGCCGTGCTCGGCCAGCAGCACCAGATAGACGTTGATGGCATCGACGGCGGTCTTGTCGGTGCTGCCGCTGATCATGTAGACGAAGTTTTCGGCCAAGTTCAGGTCGGTGCGCGGGGCGATGACGTCTTGGCCGGCGCTCAGGCGAATCCATGCGGCGCAGACGGTGGTGATTTGGCCGACGAGGCGCACGGCCTTGCGGCGCACGGCGTCGAGGGTTTGGATTTCGCCTTCGGGGTCATAAATCGACAGCAGCGAGACCACGGTGCGCAGCACGGCCATGCCGTTGGCGTCCTTGGGCAGGGTCTGCATAAAAGCCAGTACTGGCTCAGGCAGGGCGGCGTTGTTGGCGATGTCGGCGCGCAGGGCTTCGAACTCGGCGCGGTTGGGCAGGCGACCGTTCCACAACAGGTACACCACTTCTTCGTATAGGGCGTTCTCGGCGAGGTCTTCAATCTTGTAGCCGACGTAAATCAGCTTGCCCTCAGCCCCATTGACGAGGCCAGTGTTGCTGTCGGCGACAGCCATATTGCGTAAACCTTGGTTGGACATTTTAGTCGCTCTCCTAGATGGGGGATGAAAAAACGAGGGACGAGCAATAACCGTCAAACGGCGGTATTTTGTGCATTTTTTCCCAACTTTAATTTTAGCACTCGCTAAAAACCCATACAATCCTGCGCTGTGTGAAGAATTGATGAAAACGTTTCTTTCGTCATCTCACAGCGACGGGATGGGGAGTGCGTTAGTCGTCGGCGCTGTCCCCGCCTTGCTGACAGCCGCTGCATAGGCCATAAAACTCCAGCAGATGACCGGCAATCTGGATGCCGGTGTTGGCGCTAAGGCGGGCGGCGAGTTGGTCGAGGCCACAGTCTTCAAATTCGGTGACTGTGCCGCAGCTGGTGCAGACGATGTGATGGTGATGGCCATCGGGCAGCAGCACAAACACCGGCGCGCCGCTGCCATCGACAAAGGTGGGACGGATGATGGACAAGCGCGAGAGGGTCTCTAGGGTGCGAAACACGCTGGCGCGCCCGATGGCCGGATCGATTTGGGCCACCGCTTCGAGCACTTGTGCCGAGGTCATGTGACCGCCCCCTTGCTCGAGGGCGGTCAGCACGGTTTTGCGGGCATTGGTGATTTTGTAGCCGGCGTCGCGCAGACGCTGAAGGCGTTTCGAGTCGGCCATTGGGGCAGCTCCTTTCTGAGGGGCGGGGTTAGACCTGCGGTTTTTTGCGCGCCAGCATCAAATAGAGGCTGCCAGCGGCAATCAGCAGGCCGGCCAGCGCCAGCACCGGGGCTAGGGCCTCGCCGCTGAGGCCCGAATCGGGTGTGGGGGATTGCCCTGCCGGCGGGGCGGTGCTGGTGGGTGAAGGGGTGGGGGCGGCTTGCTGCGGCAGGGGCTGCCCTTGCAAGCGAAAGCGGAGCGGCTCGCCGGCGGGGAGTGCCAGCTGTGCACCATAGGCCTTATAGGACTCGCCACCCAGCGCTTCCTCGCCCAGCGCCGGCAGATTGGGTGCGTCTAGGCGCATTTCCAGCGGGCGCAGCAGAACGCGCACCGTGCCGCCGATGCTGATGGGTGTGGGCAGTTCGATGGTTTGGCCGTCCTGATAGGGCAGGGTGTAGCGCAGCGGCAGCAGGCGCTGACCGCGCGGCGGCAGGGGCTGCACATCAATCAAGCTGCGCCCATCTTCGGCCACAAGCAGGCCGGTTTGTGGGTCTGGCGGCAGCAGGGATGCCCCGTCGGGCACTTCGACGGTGAAGGCGATCGGGCGGCCATCGGGCAGAAAGCTGCCGCTGCTGTACATCAGGCGGTCAGACGGGTTGCGCACCTGCATCACGCTGGCGATGTCTAGCAGGCCATCATAGGCGGTGATTTGCGTCACCCATCCAGCCATGACAGCGCCGGTTGGGTCGCTGGTGACGTTATAGAGCGTGACATCCAGCGTCAGGGTTGGGGCGGTTTCGGGTGGGCGGGGGGCACTGGCAAAAGGGTAGCCTTGATAGCTGACCGAGGTGAAATAGAGCAGGCCGGGCCGGCGCGGGGCATCTTCAAAGCGGTATGTGCCATCTGCGCTGATGGGTGTGGACGCAGCGCCCAATGCCACGGGTTGGCCGCTGGCCGCATCAAAGGCAATCAGCTCGGCGGTTAGGCCGTCGGGCAGGCGGTCTTGGCCATACAGCGTGACCGTGCCGGAGACATCGATGGTTTGCCCGTCATCGGCGTCGGCGGTGGGCAGTTGCAGTGACAGACCGCGGGTATAGGCCACCACAGCCCAGATGTCGGAGTCGGTAAAGCGGTCGGCATAGGCCGGCATAACGTCTTCAAAACCCTGTTCGACCATGCGATAGATGGACTGGTCGCTGAGGGTGACCATGGCCTGCTGGTTGGTGAGGTCTTTGACGCGGGCCTGCACGTTGAGGGCTTCTGGCCCGTCACCACGCCCAAGATTGCCGTGGCAGTCGGCGCATTCTTGATAGAGCATCGCGCCCAGCTGGCGCTCTTGGGGGGTGACGTGCAGGGTGTAGGTATAGAGGGCCACGTCCCAGCGTTCTTGCTCGGTCAGCACGTTTTGCCACGGGGGCATCAGGTTTTCGATGCGGCCATAGGTGATGGTGGAGAACCACTCATGCGGGGTCTGGGCGCGTGCGCTGGCCGGATCGGTAAAATTGCCGGGGGAAATGCCGGCGTTGAGCGCCACTGGCCCATCACCGCGCCCACTGTCACCGTGGCAGGCGGCGCAGTGTTGGGCGTATAGGCTTGCGCCATTGGCAAGGTCGGGCGGGGTGGCCGGATAGCCGAGGTCGCTGGCAGCGGCTGGTGGAAGGGATGGGGTGGGTTGTGCGGTGGTGGCAGGGCGGGTGCTGACGATGGGCGGCTCGCCGCTGAGGGCCACGCATCCTGCCGTCACCACCCAGAGCAGGGCTGTTAGCAGGATGGGCAGTGCACGCCGATGGGGAGGGCGTTGAGACATGATTAGATTACCTCAGGATGGCTACAAGGACGGTTATTGTACCCAGACTCGCTAACGTGCTGATGAGAGTGGCAGCAGAGGTGAAGCGGGCATCTGCGCCGAATTCGGCGGCGAGGGCGTTGGCCAGCACCGCGGTCGGCACGCTGGATTCGAGCACGGCCACGGCATAGAATATCCCGCTGAACCCGAGCGCACCGGCGATGACAAATCCCAACACCGCTCCGCCAATCAGGCGCAGGCCGCAGGCGGCCCATACCCAGCGCCATGGTACGTTCAGCTTGCGCACGTCCATTTGCCCCAAAATCAGCCCGAGCAGGGCCAGCATGACCGGCAGGGTGGCGTCGGCGGCCAGAAAGACCGCCCGTTCGACGTTGAGCGGCAGACTCAGGTTCAGCAGGTTCATCGTCAGGGCGATAGCTGCGCCCCATGTGGTGGGCACGCTGAAGACGTTGGCCAGCGCCCGCCGCACACTGACCGAACCACTCGAGGCGACGAATACCCCGGCCATGTTGTTGATGATGGAACTGCTGACATAAAACAGCAGGGCAAATGCCCCACCCTGCGCCCCAAAGGCAAAGGTGCACAGCGGGATGCCGTAGTTGCCGGCGTTGATTTGCGAGGCCGACAGCGCAAAAGCCGCACTGGCCTGACGGTCTCGGCCAAAGGCGCGTGCGATGCCCAGCGCCATCAGGTTGGCGCAGACCGCCAGCAAGGCGATGTGCACAAAAGCCTGCCCGAACGGCCCGCCAATCAGGCCGGCCACCCCGTCGATTTCGAGCTGGAGCAGGGTTTTGAACGACAGCGCCGGCACGAACACATAAACCAACAGGGCCGAGACCGCGCGGATGTCGGGACGCCAGCGCCAACCAATGAAGGCTGCTGCGCCGACCACCATAAAAATCGGTGAGAGAACGTTGAGTAGAATATCGAGCAGTTCAGACATTCGGGATGAATCCGCACGGCAAAGAGGGTAGAATACACCATACAACATGTGGCAGGCGTTTTTTTACAAATCTTCACGTATCCCTGCTGATTGCGGTGTTATACTCATTTAATGTTACGCACGATAACTGAGAAATATAATGACCAAAACCGGCAGACCTCATGGTCAAGACTGGGCTTTGTTGGGGGTGCGCCTTGCGGTGAGCACTGCGGCTGTGATCGCTGCGTGGCTCATCGCCGGCAGCCTGCCATCGCCCGACTCTCCCTACCTTATCCCCGGCATCGCCATCATCGCAGGTGCTGCGTTGGTGTTAGTGGTATGCTGGTTTATCCCCGCGCTTTATGACTCGCTGACATGGGTGCTGCTGCTGACAGGCTGGGCGACAGCAGGCGGCGCGGCTTTGCTGATGCCGTTTGACCAGACCGATGCGTTGATGGTCGCGCTGCCGATGTTGTCTGCGGTGGCGGTGTTGGACATCCTTGCGGCGCGCTGGCCGTGGAGTGGGCTTGCCCCGATCGGCGGCGCGGCGGGCGCGGCGCTGGCACTGGCGCTGGCCGCACCCTACCTGCCGCTGATGGTCTTTGTGCCGTCTGGGGTGGTTGCTGGGGTGATTTGCGCCGGCGTATGGGTGTGGGCTGGGATGCAGTCGCAGTGGGGGGATGACCTGCCCACTCGCCTGCGGCGTCAGCTGGAGGCCACCCAAGAGGATTTGGCCGCCGCACGCGAGATGATGCGGGCAGTGGTGGATGTCTCGATTGAGCTAAGCTCGCAGAGCACCACGCAAGTGCTCAGCCGCGCACTGGACATCGGGCTGCTGGCGCTGCGCAAGAGCAGTGAGAACGGTGGCGGCATGGTCTCGATGATTTTTTTGAACGGCCAGCGTGATGAACTTGTGCTGTTTGAGCACCGCGGGCTGACGCATCTGGATGTGGAGCGCCCGTTGGAAGGCAAGGCCGGGGTGGTGGGCCGATCGCTGAGCGAAGCGTCGCCGCACATCGGCGGGCCGGCGGTGCAAGACCCCGAACTGTCGGCGTTTGTGTCGCTGGCGCGCACGCGCTCGACATTGGCTGTGCCGCTGCGGATGGAATACACCAACTATGGGGTGATGGTGTTTGCCAGTGCCGACGAAAACGCCTTCACGGACGAGCGGCTTGACTTGATGACCGCGCTGGGCACGCTGGTGACGGTTTCGCTGCAAAACGCCACGCTGTATAACAGCCTGCGGCGCGAAAAAGAGCGCCTGATGCAGGTGGAGACCAACGCCCGTCAGGCGCTGGTACGCGACATGCACGACATCCCCACCCAGACCATCTCGGCGGTGACGATGCGGGCTGGTGTGGCCAAGCTGATGATTGAGCGCAATCAGCCGATTGAGAGCATTGTCAGCGAACTGACAGCCATCGAGACGATGGCGCAGCAGGCCACCGCCGAAATCCGCCATGTGCTGTTCAAGCTGCGCCCGCTGGCGTTGGAATCGCAGGGGGTGAGTGCTGCACTCGATCAGTTGGCCGAGAAGACGCGCAAGACCTATCAGCAAAACGTGGTGCTGAAGTGTGACGAAGCGGTAGACGATGTGCTGTCGCAAGACGCGCAGGACGCGCTGTTCTTCATCATCGAAGAGGCGGTGTCTAATGCGCGCAAGTATGCCAAGGCCCAGACCATCCGCATTGATGTGGCGGTGCGCGGCACCGAGGTGTGGGCGCGTGTGGCCGATAATGGCGCAGGTTTTGATGTGGAAGCCACCCGCGACAAATATGCCCAGCGCGGCAGCTTTGGCATGATTAACCTTGAGGAGCGTGCCGAGTTGGTGGGCGGGCGTCTCAGCTTGCAGAGTCAGCAGGGCAAGGGCACGGTGGTCACGGTGGTGCTGCCGGTCATGCAGGATGCCGACAGCACACACTCACGCCGAATCAACGATATGAAGCTGGGGATGCGGGGCAAGAACGAGGTGGTCGAAAACCCTGTGAAGCCCCCGATGCGCCGCGCCGGCCCGCGCCACTAACTCGTTTGGCCTATTTGCCGCGGATGGCCTTGCCTGACAGGGGCTGGCCCATCAGCGGGGCAAACAAGCAGATGTCTGCTGCGCCGGCAGCCAGCGGCACAAGCCCAATCACGGCCAGCAGCCACGCCCCATTCAAAGCCCCCAGCGCAATCAAAGCCACGCCGGCCACGATCCGCAGCAGACGCCCGTTCTTGCTGGCCATAAATTTGACGAATGCCATCGCTCAAAACCTCCATGAAAACGCTGTTTTCAAAAAATGTGCAGGAGATTTACCCCGCATTATTTAGACACGGCGGCTGTGGCTGCTCTTACATCACGCATTTTTTGCAACGGGGGACTGGGCAGGGAGTGACTAAAACAAAACGGATGTAAAATAAGGAGATGAACACATGCCCGTACTGCCAAGCCAATGAGAGACAGGTCAAGAACGGATTG
>DAOUCZ010000110.1:0-2671 GCA_034431675.1 Anaerolineae bacterium
GATGCTGCGCTATAACAGCTATGACGTGGTGTTGACCGATGTCAAGATGCCCGGCAGCATGGACGGGATGGGATTGCTGCGCTTCATCCGTGCTGAGTCAAGCGAAGCTGTGGTGATTTTGATGACGGCCTACAGTGAAGTGCCGCTGGTGGTTGAGGCGTTGAAGCTGGGGGCAAACGATTATTTTATGAAACCCGGGTCGATGCATGACCTGCGTAACGCGGTGGCGCGCGGGGTAGACCGTGCACGGAGTCTTCGCCGGCGCAAAGCGCTTTTGGATACCATCCGAGACGAGATTTATGAGCTGGCGCTGGCTGATGGTGAGCGGGCAGCTGCGGTGGGGGCGGGTGCACCTGCTCGCGCCGGCAGCGGCGGCGTTGGCGGCGGGCGTTGGGCCGAGCCAGAAGCCCCTGTGGCCTCGGTGCAAATTGGTGCGCTGACGGTCTATCCCGGGCGGTATCAGATTACCGCGGGTGACCAGACCGTGGATTTGACCCCCACCGAGTTCGACTTGCTGATGTATTTGGGGGCGCATTCGGGGCGCGTTGTGCCGTGCCACGAGTTGGTGCGCGAGGTGCGCACCTATACTGTCGATGAGGCCGAGGCGCGTGAGGTAATCCGCCCGCACATCTCGAATCTGCGGCGCAAGCTGAAGGCGTCTGGCCAGAATCCCGACTTGATTGTGAATGTGCGCGGCCTTGGTTATCGGCTGAACGACCGCGCACGTTAATCTGCCTGCGCGGTGCGTAGCCCTCGTTCATTTCCAAAACCTCTGCGAGTTTGCCTGATGCGAAAACTGCTGTTCTGGGCCGCTTTGATGCTGGTTGTGGGCATCGTGCCTGTCTCTGCGGCCTCTTTCGTAGACGAGGTGTGCCCCGCCAATCCGGTGCAGGCACGGCCTACCATTTTGCCGCCCGGCGGCTTGATATTGACCAATTTCGATCGCCGTCAGCTCTGGGTGGTGGATGTGAATGCGCGTTCTCGCTACCCCATTGAGGGGGCTGTGCCGTGCGGCACTAACTGTCATTTGTCGCCCGATGCGCGTTCGATTAGTTATCTGGATGGGGCAGAGCGCACCTATAATGTGCGTGCATTAGATGGGTCACGTGCGCGGGTGATTTCGGACGCGGCCTCTGATGTGTTTTTTTGGTCTGATGACACCTTGTTGGTGTGGTCACCCGGGCAGCGGGCTTATCTGATTGGCCCGAATCAACCCCGTTATGACCTTGATGCGGGTGGCGCGGTCAGTGTGCAGCCCGGCGGTTTCTGGATGATGACCCTGACTTATAATCCCGCGGATGGGGTATTCACGCGTGAGTTGGTGAATATGGCTCTGCGCCGCGCGCCGGATGCGCCGCGCATTGTGCTTGGGCCAGAGGCGCGCTATGCCAATGCAGCGGTGTGGTCGCCAGATGGGCAGTCTTTTGCCTATGTTTTGCCCGTCAGTGGGGATAATCCGACGGCAGAGCTGTACGTGGTGCACCCAGCTGACCGGCTGCCACAGCGCCTGACCGATTTTGCAGGCACAGTTGGCCCACACCGCATTGGCGGGGTTTCGGTCAGCAGTATCAGTTGGTCGCCGGATTCTACCCGTATCGCCTTTTGGGCTGCGCCCCTGACCGACGCCAGTCAGCCGGAGCAGGCTGGTTATGCTACCCTCTACCTTCATGACTTGGTCAGCGGGCAGACACGCAGTTACTGCGGCTATACCACCCGTGACCATTCCCCCAATCCCCCACGCATCGTCTGGTCGCCAGATGGAACCTATCTGGCGTTTGCCGGTGATCTCGAAAATGACACACGCGGGCATATCCTATTTGCTCTGGATACCGAAAGCGGGATATTTTATGAGGTAAGTGCGGGCGTGTTCCCTGCCATGGGGGCAGCAAACGTGCTGGCGTGGGGGCTTCGTCCTTGATTCTGTGCTGATGGTTGCGCCATTCTCTCAGGCACGGCAAAGGTCGCAGAAAACGATGCGATAGACCACCTAAATAAAGGGGGCTGGTGTGGCGTTGGACTGGTTGATGACCTTCCGGTTATGGCGCAAGTTTTGGGGGCGCGCGCCTCGCCATCCGATGCTGTTGGTGCGCTTTAGTCACCAAGAACTCCCGCGGCGGATGCCTGCATGGTTCAAGACGACTGTGGTAGTAGGGGGCGGCACGGCTGCATTGGTCAGTTCGCTGGTTTGGCCGGGCCTGCTGGTGATTGGTTTTGTCACTTTGTTTTTGCTGATTGTGCTGGGTGGCACAGTGCGCGGTGCTGCTGCATCCATGAATGTGGCGCGCCTGATTGGAGAAGAGTGTGACGATCCGGCACGCTCGGCGCTGTTGTACCTGCTGCCTATTGGCACGTTGGGGGTGACGTGGCTGTTGGCGGTGCGCGGTCTGCGTTTGTATCGTGTTGGGCGCAGGTTGGGGGAGGTGGTGATGATGGCACAGTCTCTGCTGACAGCGGGGATAGTGGTGGTGCTCATCTTCATCATCTCGCCGACCATTATCTTTTCGGGTGATGCGTTTCAGTGGCAGGTTGGGCTGTTGGGTGTGCTGCTGATGGGCGCGATTTTGCTGTGGATGGCGCTGGACAACGTACAGGGAACGATGTTTGGGGTGGTTTGCGGCATGTGGGGCAGCAGTTTCTCGGCACGTCACGGCCCGCAGATGGCGGGTATAGC
>DAOUCZ010000111.1:0-19136 GCA_034431675.1 Anaerolineae bacterium
GTGGATGGTTATACCCCCAACCGCTCGCGCACGGTTGCGCCGCTTCAGGTGGTTGAGGATGAACTGCCGCAGTACAGCGAGAGCTTTAGCGGATGGCTGCAAGAGCAGTTTGATAACTGGCGTCGCCAGTTCGAAGCGTTTTCGGAGGGGTAAAGGCGATGGTGGCAGCAGCAGACACAGCGGTTTCGCTTCAGCAAGAGACACTGCGCCGGCGTTTGCCAGTGGTGGTGGCGGTGCTGGTCATCATCACGCTGATTTTGATTGGGCGTATGGTGGTTTTTCAGACCCCGCAAGACCCGCGCGTAGCAGCTTATGTTCAGGCTGTGCGCGAGGCCAATTACAGTGCCACCCGCCGGCAGACTTCTGACCGCGGCATCTTATATGACCGCACAGGTCAGCGTTTGGCGGTGAATTCGGTGCGTTACCGTGTGGGCATCAGTGCCAATTTGGTCAGCAATCCCGAGAAGATGATTCAAGACCTCTCAACCATCCTTGGCCTCGACCCGCTGCGCCTCAATGAGATTATCCGCAGCAGAACCCCCTATGCGCTGCTGGCCACTGATGTCACGCCCGAAGTGTGGAGTCAGCTGAACGCGCTGGGCAGTGTGGCCATTGTCAGTGAGCCGATTCCGCGCCGTTACTACCCGCAGGGGGCGCTGGCCGGTCAGCTTTTGGGATTTGTGGCCGGCGCGGGGGATGGTTTTAGGGGATACAACGGGGTGGAAGGCCGCTATGAGCCGATTTTGGCTGGGCGCACCCAGACACAGGTCACCAGCACCATCCCGTTTGATTTGCCGATTGAGCTGGGCGAATTGGAAAGTGGCGCCGACCTTGTGCTGACGCTCGATCGCGACATCCAGCATCTAGTAGAGGAGGTGCTGGCCAGCGCCATCAGCGAGACCGGCGCGGGCGGCGGCACCATCATTGTGATGAACCCCAACAACGGGGACATCCTCGCGATGGCCAGCTATCCTCCGCTAGATCCCAACAATATCCCGTTGAATGATGCGCAGGCGCTGCGCAACCCGGCCATTTCGGATATTTACGAGCCGGGGTCGGTGATGAAAGTGATTACGATGGCCGCTGCCTTGGAGCGCGGGGTGATTACGCCGGACTGGGTATACAACGATCAAGGGCAGTATACCGTCGGCGGCAAGGTGATTATGAACTGGGATCGGCGTCCGCACGGTCTGGTGGATGCCACGACAGTATTGGTTGATTCGCTGAACATCGGTGCGGCGAAAATCGCGGTAGAGCACTTGGGGCCGCAGGCGTTTTATACCATGATGTCGGCCTTTGGCTTTGGGCAGCGTACGCGCGTTGACCTTGATGGCGAGCAGAGCGGCATCTTGCGCATTCCGGGGGATGCGCTGTGGTCAGAAAGCGACCTCGGCGCCAACAGCTATGGCCAAGGGGTGTCTGTCACGCCGCTTCAGATGTTGAATGCCTTTAATGTGATTGCCAATGGGGGGCTGTTGGTGCAGCCGCGCATCGTCTCGCAGGTCATCCGTGGACAGGAAGTGACGACGCTTGAGCCGGTGGTAGTGCGCAGGGTGATTTCGGAGCAGACCGCCGCCATTGTGACACAGATGCTGGTGCAGGCCGTGAATGTTGGCCTAGATGACCGTGCTCGCCTGCCCGGGTATACGGTGGCTGGCAAGACCGGTACTGCCGAAATCCCCACCATTGAGGGGTATTTGACCAATGCCACCAACGTGACCTTCATCGGCTATTTGCCGGCGGATGCCCCGACGGTGAGCGTTTTGATTAAGCTGGATCAGCCCAAATCGGGCACGTTTGCCAGCCAAACCGCTGCGCCGGTGTTCCGGCGTCTGGCCGAGCGTCTTGTGACCTATCTAGAAATCCCAACCGATGACATCCGTGCCCAGCTTCGTCAGGCGGGTGGGGCAGTGGGTGTGCGCCCATAAGTGGACGGGTCGCACCTTGTCGCAGGTGTTTGGACGGGCTAGACTCTTAGGGTATGCTGCGTGGGTAGGCGGCTGGAGGCAGTAAACCATGCGAATCCCCGGAACCAAATTTGACCCGCAAGACCGCGATTGGCGGCCTTCGGGGGAGATTAAGATCTTCTTTGGCTCATCAGCCAAGCACCTCGAACCATCGATTTGCTCATATCTGGGCCTAGAGCCGGGTAAATATGAGCGCAAGCAGTTCTCTAATGAGAACATCTTCATCAAGTTGGGCGAAAGCGTGCGCGGCAAGGACGTCTACGTGGTACAGACCATGGGGTCGCCGGTGCATGAGAACTTCTTTGAGATGTTGATTATGGTGGATGCCCTCAAGCGCGATAGTGCGGCGCGCGTGAATGTGGTCATCCCCTATCTGTGCTATGGGCGTTCGGACAAGAAAGATCAGCCGCGCGTGCCGATTACTGCCCGCCTTGTGGCCAACATGATTGAGGCTGCTGGTGTCGACCGCTGGGTGACCATCGACTTGCACGCCGGCCAAGTGCAGGGTTTTTTCAATATCCCCGGCGACGTGATTCGCGCCTTCTATCTGCTGAGCGATTATGTGCGCGACAAGAACATCCCCGATCTGACGGTGGTTTCGGCAGACCTTGGGTATGCCAAACAGGCTCGTAATTGGGGCGAGGCGCTGGATGTGCCGGTGGCCTTGGTGGAAAAGCGCCGTGTGGACAATGCCGAACGTCCCGAGGTCATGTCGATTATCGGCAGCGTGGAAGGGCGCAACGTCTTGCTGGTGGATGATGAAGTGAATACGGGCAGCAGCATCGTCAACGCGGTGAGGACCTGCCGCGATAACGGGTGTAAGGATGTGTATCTGGCGTTTACGCATGGGTTTATGACCCCAGAGACGTTTAAGCGCCTTGGCGCGCTTGACCTGCGTGAAATCATCCTGACGGATACCATTGCGCAGGACACCAGCGCTCTGCCCAACATGACGGTGCTGTCGGTTGGGCCGCTGCTGGCCGAGATCATCGCCCGTGCGCACCATGGGCGCAGTGTGGGCGAATTGTTTAACGAATAGCCCGAGTGCTATCTGCGACATTTCAAATCCCCCATATCGCTGAAGATAGGGGGATTTTGCTGTGGTGGATGGTATTCACATGGGCAGCAGAACGTTGTTTGATGACCCTATCCTTACGCCTTTTTGACAGCTTTGGCCTTCCCCGACAAAACCCTATCAAAACCGAACAAAACCGTATCAAAAGAAAAAGAGGCTTATTGGGGTGCGTATGGTATCGTCATCGTAGGTGTCTTGTTATCTGCCTATCGTCCTGTGACAGACGAGGGTTCTGCGATGCGAAACGTTATTCGACGACTTATTGACATACTGGACGGCGTTCCTGCGTCCACTCCACGCAGTCAGCGCGGGCAGAGCTTGGTCGAGATGACCCTGATTTTGCCACTGCTGCTGATTATCTTGCTGGGGGTCATCGAGATTGGCTGGTTTGCCCAGAACATCTTGACGCTGACCGAGGCGTCACGTGTTGGGGCGCGCCGTGCGCCATTTCTCAATGGTGACCTCAGCCCGCTGGCGTGGGATGATGCAGCAACCTATCCACCGGACGGCACGACCCCTTTGAGCGACCCGCGTGCGGCTGTGCGCGGATGGTCTGGGGGGATTGCCGATTGCAGTCAGATTGATGACGGTGACTTTGGCTTTTTCAATACCATCGTGTGTGCGACGCTCGACGCGATGGATCCGCTGACGCTGGATCAAACCAATGGCAAGGACGACATTGTGGTGTCGGCCTTTGCCATCCAGCGCGTGCGGGTGGGGGCGACCAGCAATGACGACATCAACCCCGCTTCGTTTGGCAGTACCACGTCCTATAACAATGGGACGCAGGTGGTGGTGGTCGGGCGGTATCCCCCCAGTGCCAACGAGTGCTATCTGTGGAACGAGCGCGACCCGTTCGATTGGATTACCAACGGGGCGGTCGATTTCACAACTACGCCGGTACGCCTGAACTATGAGCTGGCGTGGTGGGACAGTGCGGCCAACACTTATCGTGGCTATGCCGATAACAATGCCAGTGAAGCCCGTGTAGGCTTTGCGTGGACAGGGCAGTGGCGTTACGCTGACGAAAACGGCAACCGCACCAACTGCTATGGCTCGCAGTTCAAGCTGGAGCGGATTCAAGAGCGGGCCAATCTGACCAGTTTCCTTGATAGTGAAGATGGCCGTCAGTACCTGCCGACGGTTGGGCTGGTGCTGGTCGAAATCTTCTGGCGTCACCGCTTGATTTTCGAGGATTTCCCGCTGATGTCGGCAGAGTGGTCGCCGGTGTATCAGTTCTTGGGCGGTGGCGACCCGAATTCTGTGGCAGATGTCATCCGTGTGTGGGCGGTATTTCCTGCGCCCGGGGCAGAGCCTCGGCTTGTTTTCAAACCGTGATGACTGTGTGAGCGCGTGAGAAGGACAGACCGTATGAACACTTCTAGACGCCCCGCGTTGTATCTTGCCCGCCGAGACCAGTCCGGTCAGGCATTGGTGATTTTGGCGTTGGGGTTTATCGGGTTATTGAGTTTTGTCGGGCTAGTCACCGACGTCTCAATCTTGCTGGTGCGGCATAACCAGCTGGTGCGTGCGGTGGACAGCGCTGCGCTCAATGCCGCCAATCAGATGCGCTCTGACCGCAGCTTTGGCGAGGTGGGTATTGCGGCGCGCATGATGATCGAAATGCACGGCTTTGACAGCGAAGAGGTGCTGGTGCAAACCTGCGCCTCGCTGGGTGGCGAGGGCAATACCACCGATCAACTGTGCAACGAGCAAAACCGCTTCCGCAAGCTGGTGCGTGTGGGGGCGCGTGTCAATTCGCCCACGGTGTTCTTGCGCCTATTGGGGATTCAGGACGTGGAACTCTCGGCGGTTTCGACCTCTGAGACTGCGGTGCTGGATGTGGTGATGGTGCTGGACGTCTCGGAGTCGATGCTGCTGGACACCACCTATCAGGACTGGGCACAGATTGGGCTTGGGCGCGTGTATGTGCCGCCCATCCTAGACTCGACCAGCGGCTCGCGCGCGGGGCAGAGCATCTATGAGAAGGAGTTGGCCCGCAACGTGTTTGTCGGTCGGCCCTCCAACGGGATGTTCCCCAATGCGCACACCGACGCCACCGACCAACTGGACGACCGTTTGCAGTTCTGGGCGGCGGATGTGCACGGTGATGTATCGAACTATGCGCGTGTTTGGCCAGACCAGATCAATGACCGCCTGTATTATCCTAATGATGGTGGAGCGAGCAGTGCGCCAGAGGCCGACCAGAGCAATATCTCTTATGCCGTGCGCTCGTTCGACTATCCGGGCTATGGCAGCCAGACCGCCCCGCGTGAGGCGTGCCGTGTGCGCTTCTGGCCGTATTCTACCCGCCGCCTCATCGAGCCGAGCATCCGCAGCATTCCGGGGTATGCCGCGCTGTGGGATGGCACGCCCCTGACCGATCCAGAGGCCAAGTGGGGTGGTTTTATCCCGTCCTATGACTTCTATGGGTGCTGCAACGACCCCACAACGGGCGGCCAGTTTGTGTATACCGGCGCGACCCTATCGGGCGCGTGGCAGCCCGGCACCAGTGTTAATGCCGATGGCCGCTTTGTCGATTTGATTTGTCAGCCGTTTAAGCAAGCGCGTGACGCAACGCGGGCCTTCCTTGAGACGATGGACTTTGAGCGCGGCGACCGTGTGGCGTTGGTGACTTTTGACCGCGGTGCGTTCCTTGTCGATCCGGATGGCGCTGTGGGTTCGAGCGATGTGACCGCGCTGGGCAGCTGTCCGCGTGACCCTGCTCCGGCGGGTGGACGCACCACCCTCACCCATATGATGGCGTCGTTCTGCCGTGCCGAAATCACACTGATGAACCATGTGGGGGTGCGTGCCGAGCCAAACTTCTATCGCTGGAAGGAAGATGGCGGCGGTTGGACAGGCTTTGCCGACGGCTTGACGGTGGATGGTCGCAGCAGGCCGGTGGACTACTACCGTGAAGGCGCTTCGGGCGGCTACACTGCCGATAACCGTGCGTTCAACCAATATCCGGTCAACAACAACTGCCCGATGTTCGATGCGACCATGGATGGCTACTTCAGCCGCTATTCGCTGTGGAACTGGGACATCACCAACCCCTATCAAATCGGCAGTGCCGATGCCGGCCTGCGCCGTATCATGACGCCGCGCCCGGGCCAAGATGGCTGGCCAATCAACCTGCGCGTGGACAGCAGCTATGACCTGCGCGCATCTTGCCGCTCCTCGAACTTTGGTGCGGCCCTGCGTGAGGCCAACAACGCGCTGCTCGACCCGACCACCACGCGCCGCGCGGGTACGGTATGGGTCATCATCATGATGAGCGATGGCTCGGCAGGTGCTAGCGATCCGGTGCGTGCCAATGGGCGCAAGCTGTACGAAGCCAATCCCTTCCGTGACTATGGCACCAACCCCGGCATGTGGCAGACGCACCCGTTCACCGGTACAACCAATTCCATCCGTTATGGTATTGCAGGGGAATATGGCTCGTTTGGTCTGTGCCCAATCGGTGTGCCGGGTGGTCGCTTTGGCTTTGAAACTGGCGAATTGATGGACGTCAACGAAAACCCGCCAGAGTTCCCGTACTGCTCGGATGAGATGCCGCATACTCGCCACTTCTGCACCCCGCCGGGCGGTGATGTCCGCGCGGTCGGCAAGCAGTGCTTTGGCGAGGGCGCAAGCCAGCTGCGTCCGGGCTTTGCCCCCGGCAGTAAGGACGTGGACTATGTGTGCTTTGCCGATACCGGCACGCCCGCCAACGCCCTGCCCGGCGAAAACCAGAGTGACTACAACGTGCGCTTTGGCAATGTGTATGACGTGGACATCGGGGCGGTGTCATCGCGCGGGTTGATGACCAACGCTGAGGGCAACTGCGACCTGCTGTATGACGTGGACGACTACGCGCGTGACTGGGCCGACTATGTCGGTCTGTCCAAGTCGGACAGCGGCTTTGAGCAGCTGCCCACCATCTTCACCATCGGCTTCGGCATCAACTTTGGCAATGGCACTGGCTCAGCTGCCGAAAACCTCGACGACTTCCTTGGCGAAGAGCTGCTGCGCTATATTGCCGATGTGGGCGACAACTCGCGCATTGATACCGACTATCAGCAAGACTTGAAGCAAGACCAGCAGCTCAATGGTGTGATGAACGCCAGCGACGATGAGACCTTTGGCTCGCGCGGGCCATGTGAAGACCCAGATATTCGCCCTACCAATGGTGCTTATTCTGGCACGGTGGCTACGCTGATGGGCAACGGTTACAGCACCCGCGACGGGGGCACCGGCACGATGATCCGCCCGCTGCCGCCGCGTCAGGACTGTGGCAACTACTACAACGCGCCTGACCAAGCGCGCCTGCAATTGGTGTTTGATGACATCGCGTCGCGCATGTTTACGCGCCTCGCCCCATGATGCTGAAGGAGACGTATCCCGTGACGCCTTTGAGACCTCTCCACCTCCCGCTGCGGCGGGGCCAGACTCTGGTCGAGTTTTCGCTGGTGCTGCCTCTGCTCATCCTGCTCATCTTTGGCATCATCGAGATGGCGCGCCTGATGCAGGCTTATATCACCATGCAGAACTCGGCCCGTGCGGCAGCGCGTTATGCAGCCATCGGTGCGGTTAAATGGGACATCTTTGATGTCCCAGCCGACCCGACCAAGCCGCTCGACCAGCGCGTGATGGACGCGATCATCCCGTGCACCACCACCGATGAGCGCGGCACGATCCAGACGGTTGGCAACATGCAGCGCTATGCTGGTGGCAGCGAATCGTTGTTTGCCACATGGTATGACGGCACCAACTGCGACCCACGCATCGAAGACCATCAGCAGATGCGGCGCGACATCCTGCGCATCTTCTCGGCCATCCACGAGGCGCGAGTAGTGTCTGGTGGGCTGGGGCTTGCGCCGGCTTACAGCGGACATAATTGGGATGCCATTACGCCCACCATGGCTCAGAACATCCTGTATGGGGTGTGGCAGACGCCGTATCCGGGCGAATATGACACCGCCGGCTATTTCTATGTAGACATCTGTTCCAACCGCACCTTCCTAGACTCCGAATCACGACCGGCCAACGACAACCGCTTCTTCAACCGGTTTGTCACCATCCGCAACGGCACAGACCGTGCCAGCGTGCTGGGCGCGCTCAAGAGTGAATATGCAAGCTCGATACCGCTGTGTATGCACAACGAATCACCCGACCCGCTCAACCAGCGCACGGACGAGCTTCAGAACGCCGGTCATCGCTGGTGGGACGCCGGCGGCCCGGGGGATCAGGTAACGGTGTTGATTCGCTATAATCACCCGTGGATTACGCCGATTAACCCAGCCAATGGGTTTATCACCCTTAATACACGCCGCAGCTCGATTAACGAGTCGTTCCGCGCGCCCAAGGCGGTTGGCGCATATCAGCGCAGTGTGCCGCCCGGACGTGAGGATGACCCCGAACCAGAAGATACGCTGCTGCCGCCCGACACGGCTACGCCGGTCACCCCGACACCGGTCACCCCTGACCCGCCGACGGCCACCAACACCCCTATCCCGTTTGAGTGCTCCAACATTCAGCTGCGGTGGGCGGCAGACCCGTTCAGCGGCAACACGTTGTTTGTCAGCATTCAGAACGAGAACCTAGAGCAAGTCACGCTGGAGCGCGTCATCCTAGAGTGGTACCCCAACGCATTGTTTAACAACATGTATGCGCGCGCCTTCTCGCTCAATAACGACATTCACTGGCAGGGTGGGCCGGTGGCCTCTCCGCCGCAGACCCGTGTGAACACCAGCACCAATGGCATGTTTGACCCCGATTCGTTCCGCACCATCGGCGGTATGAACTCCGCGGTTTGGCAGGCGATGTTCCTGAACGGCCCGCAGAACCTGAGCAGCGCGTTCAGCATCAACGATTTCGAGATCGAGATCACGGTGCGCGGGCCACAAAACCAGACCTGCGACCTGCTCCTGCTGCGCCCCCCACAGCCCACGCTGCCGCCCGATGTCACCCCGACCTTCACCCCGACCCCGTCGCGCACGCCAGACTGCGCCACGGCACAACAGCTGAGCATCAGCTTCAACACCTTCGACTCGTTCGATGGCTCGGTCAGCTTCAATATCAACAACGGCAGTGCCGGCTTTACCTATCTGGTGGGGTTCGCCCTGATTTGGCCAGACCCAACGCACCCGCAAATCGGGCGCGCCGCCGGCAGTTACTATCTGCGGCGTGTGACGGTGGGTGGCGCTGGGCCGGGCGACATCGCCACCCAGCAGGTGTGGACTTCGACCGGTGTGGGGCAGGATGCCACCGGCAATACCCGCATCACACTGCCTTATGATGTGGCGACCAGCTCGGCCAACGCAGCAGAGGGCACGTTCCAGACCGCTGCCATCATCCCGCCGGGCCTCACCCGTGTGTATCTGGACTTCGACGGCTTCCCCGGCAGCCTCCAGAACGCTTTTGGGGTGCAGCGTCACCACTTCAGCGGTTCGTTGTTCTACTTTGGGTGCAGCCGTAATGGTCAGGGCACGGGCGGTGGCGGTTCGCAGCCCACCGGCGTGATTGGCGTTAACGAGCCTTCGCCGACGCGCACCAACACCCCGCGTCCCAGCAATACGCCGGGCCCGACCTTCACGCCGTCCCGCACCCCGACGCGCACCAATACCTTGCTGCCGTCCCCGACGCGCACGGCCACTCAAACCTTCACCCCCAGCAGTACGCCGGCAGCGCCGACCCGTACCCCCATCCCGACCATCGTGCCGACCTCTGGCGGCGGCGGCGGTTGATGCTGGCGGCTCAGCTCGTCACAGGTTGCATGGAATAGACAAAAAAAGAGAGAGTGGGCGTCACAACCCGCTCTCTCTTTTTCGTTCGGTTAGGGCAGCGGCATCACAGATAGCCAGCACGGCGCAGCTTGCGCGAGATGATGCGGCGTGTATCACGCATCGAGTCCTCGATGTTGACATATCCCAACCACGCTGTCATCAGCCCAAAGGTGAAGCCGGTGATAACGCGCAGCAGTGGGGTGGTCTCTCGGGGTGGCCACCAGCTAAATGGCGGGTAGCCCAGCAGTTGGCTAAAGCCATCCAAGCCGATTGGGCCGACACCGATGAACAGATACAGCATAATCGGCAGCGGGCGCAAGCGGCGGCGTATCACCGGCAGACTGTAGAGGATAGCAGCAATCCAGAAGCCCCAATACATGCTGACATCGCGCTCGCAGACAGTCATCTTGTAGCCCATCTGGGGGTTGCCGATGAACCCCGACGAGACCAACTGCACGCGAGCAAAGTTCATGGCTTCTTCTTGTGTGGTAGGGGTGAGGTCTGTGGGGATGTCGATGGCGAAATATTGATCGCCAAGGGTGATGCCAGAAAACTCGGCCATGGTGCGGATGCCAAACAGCGGACGGGGCAGCAGGCCGGCGCGCATCTGCTCCAGCGTGTTGGATGTGCCGGCATAAGCCTCAAATGAGCGCACGCCGGTTTGTTGGGCCACTGGCGCCAGCGGATAGGTGCTTTGTTCGCCAAACAGGAAGAACGAGCGAAACGGAAAGCGGTGGCACATTGGGGCATACAGACCATAGATAGCACGTGCAGCATCTGGCGCGCCAAGGTGCATCAACGTGGGGGCGGCAAACGGCAGCAGTGCCCAGACCGTGAAGAAGGCCAAGACCCCTTTTAGCCAGTGACGGGTGAGGCCAAGCACCCAGAAATTTAAGCGGACAGCCCATGACATAGCGGTTTTAGCCTTCCGTAGCAGTGTTGGCGTCTAAAAACGGGGTGATTGCACGTTCTAGTGCGGGTAAATCGACAGCGCCATATAGGATGGCGGTGATGCGCCCATTCGGCGCAACGATAACGGTGGTCGGTTGGCCGCGCAAGCGGTAATTTGCCACGGTTTGTCCGCTGTGGTCAATGCCAAGCGCAAAGGTGAGGCCAAGCCGGTCGGCCCATGCCTGTACCGTTTGGGGGGTCTCGCCCATGTTGACGCCAATGATGTACAGCCCATTGGCCTGATAGCGTGCATGGAGCGCTTGAAGTGCTGGCATCTCGGCCTCGCAGGGCAGACACCATGTGGCCCAGAAGTTAATCAGTGTGATGCGTGCAGTGGGCGGGTGTATGGGCTGACCTGTGACATCCATGAGGGTGAGCGGCGGCGCATAAGCCCCAACCACTGGCGCAATGATACTGCCATCGCGCAGGCCCAGCCCAACATAATCGAGTGGTCGGGGAATGCCTGCCGTCCACAGCAGCAGGGCTGCGCCGGCAAAGCACAGCAAGGCTGTCCACCTGTACAATCGACGGGCTGGCATTACAATTCTGGGTGGTTTGGAGTGGGGCATGATGGGGGGCAGTGTGGATGCTTTGATGATAGAAGAATGGACGTGCCGGACATGGCCCGCCCTAGAAACAGTGACATTGGACGGTTGGCTGCTGCGCTTTGCCCATGGTGTGACAGGCAGGGCCAATGCCGTTTATCCATTATACCCGTCTGTGCGTGATGTGCCGGAGAAAATTGAGCTGGTGGCGCAGAATTACCGTCAGCGTGCTCTGCCCCCGATGTTCAAATTGGCCGAGCCGCTGCTTCAGCATCAACGCCTAGATGCGATGCTGGCCCTGCGTGGTTATGAGCGCTACAACGAATCGCTGGTGATGACCTGTGAAGTTCTGCCAGAGATGATGCACAAGCCACAGCATGAGGTGATGGTGGGGGAATACAGCAGCGAATGGGTAGAACAGTATGTGCAGTTGCGTGGGGTTGATGCTGCCCACACCGCTGTTTATCAAGACATCCTTTCGATACCGACCGGCGGGCCGTCGCTATTTGCGCGGGTCTATCAGGATGGGACGGCGATTGGGATGGGGGTGCTGCGCGCATCTCAGGGACGCGGTGGGGTGTACTGCATGGTGACACACCCCGACCATCGCGGGCAGGGGGTGGCCAGTAGTGTCCTGACAGCATTGATGACTGCTGCCCATCAACGTGGAGTTAGTCGGCTGTTTTTGCACCTTGCCGCCGAGAACGCAGCTGCCCAGACGGTGTATCAACGCTGTGGGTTTGCGTTGGCCTATCGTTATGGGTATCGGCGAGCGGCGGTCACAGCCTGATAACAGGCGGGTAATCGCGCCTATCCCAGCGGCGTCCATCATGATAGCGTGACTGTATAGGTGTATTGCCGGCCTTTTGTGCCGGAGCAGATGAGGAAACAGCAACAATGACGACACAACCCCCTTTTGATTGGGCATCCCAGCGGGTGATTGTCACCGGCGGGTCGGGTTTTTTGGGGCGCAACGTGGTGGCACAGCTCAAGGCGTTGGGAGCGGGCGAGGTAGTCGTGCCGCGCAGCGCCGATTATGACCTGCGCCTGCCGGATGCGGTGCGCGCGCTGTATGCTGACCATCCCCATACTACGATGGTGATTCACCTTGCCGCCAAGGTAGGGGGGATTGGGGCGAACCGCGCGCACCCAGCGCAGTTCTTCTATGACAACCTGATGATGGGCACTTTGACGCTCGACCTTGCGTATCGGGCGGGGGTGCAGCGGTTTGTCGGGGTGGGGACGATTTGCGAGTATCCCAAAATTACCCCGATACCGTTCCGAGAGGATGACTTGTGGAATGGCTATCCAGAAGAGACCAACGCGCCTTATGGGGTTGCCAAGCGTGCGCTGCTGGTGCAGAGTCAGACCTATCGACAAGAATACGGCTATCGGGCCATCCACGTGCTGCCGACTAACCTATATGGGCCAGAAGACAACTTTGACCTTGAGACCTCGCATGTCATTCCTGCGCTCATCCGCAAGATGAGCGAGGCACGTCGTGCCAATCGCCCAACGGTAACGTTGTGGGGCGATGGCACACCCACGCGCGAGTTTTTGTATGTCAAGGACGCGGCCTTGGGGATTGCACTGGCGGCAGCCCATTACGACTCGGCAGAACCGGTGAACATTGGCAGTGGGGTAGAGGTGCAAATCCGCGAACTGGCTGGCATTATCCAGCGCGAGACCGGGTTTGTCGGCGATATTGTGTGGGATACCAGCAAGCCCAATGGTCAGCCGCGTCGCAATATCGATGTTAGCCGTGCCGAGCACGCCTTTGGGTTTCGGGCCAGCACCCCGTTTGAGGTCGGTTTGCGCGAGACGGTGCAGTGGTACGAGGCGCAGGTTTCAGCCGGTGTGCTGGCCTAAATAAACGCCCAACAGCGGAATCAAAAAATGGATGGCGTACAGCCGTCCATTTTTTGTGGTGTTGCTAAAAGCTGGCTTTAGTCCTGCCGGCGGGGTGACCGCGACGAATGGGTGTGCTGGGAACGCCCACCACCCCCACGGTTGGGGCGCTGCTGGCGTGGGTGCTGGTCACGCTCGCGCACGGCCGGGTGGCTTGAGGCGTGGCCATTGCTGCTGCTGGCCGGACGTGCCGATTCTTGCTCCAGCGGCTGACGTGCGCGCGGCGCGCGGGCCTGCTTGGGCGGGCGCGGGGCGTTGGCATTGGCGGTGTAAGGGTGCTCGGCAATCACCGGCACGCGCAGGCGGATGGTGCGTTCGATGTCGCGCAGGTAGGGGCGTTCTTCGTTATCACAGAACGAGATGGCGATTCCATTTGCGCCGGCGCGGGCGGTGCGCCCGATGCGGTGCACATAGCTTTCTGGTTCGTTGGGCAGGTCGTAGTTGATCACGTGAGTGATATCGTCCACGTCAATCCCGCGTGAGGCGAGATCGGTGGCCACCAACGCGCGGATGCGGCCCGACTTGAAGTCGGCCAGCGCACGCTCGCGCGCGGACTGCGACTTGTCGCCGTGGATAGCATCGGAGCGCACACCGTCACCGCTGAGGTGGATGGCCAGCTTGTTGGCGGCGTGCTTGGTGCGGGTGAAAATCAGCACGCGGCGCAGGGCGCGGTCGGCCAGCAGGTGGCCGAGCAGCTCACGCTTGTCCTGCTTGGACACAAAGTAGACCGACTGCTCGATGCGCTCGACTGTGGTGGCCTGCGGGGTGACTTCGACGCGCGCTGGTTCGTTCAGCAGGGTATCGGCCAGCTCTTGGATGTCTTTGGGCATGGTGGCCGAGAACAGCAGGCTCTGGCGGCGCTGGGGCAGTGCTTTGACCACGCGGCGCACATCATGGATGAAGCCCATGTCCAACATGCGGTCGGCTTCGTCCAGCACAAAGATTTCGAGCTGATTGAGGCGCACATGCCCTTGGTTCATCAGGTCGATGAGGCGGCCCGGGGTGGCGACAAGGATGTCAACCCCACGGCGCAGCGCACTGACCTGCGGGTTTTGCCCGACCCCGCCGAAAATCACCGCGGTGCGCAGGCCTGTGTGCTTGCCATAGGCATTGAAGCGCTCGGTAATCTGCGAGGCCAGCTCGCGGGTGGGGGATAGGATGAGGGCGCGGATGGCGCGGCGCTGGCTCTGGTTTTGCACCGGGCGGGTGACAAGGCGTTGAATGATGGGGAGAGCAAAGGCGGCGGTTTTGCCGGTGCCCGTTTGGGCACAGCCCAACAGGTCACGCCCCTCGAGCACATGAGGGATGGCTTCCTGTTGGATGGGGGTGGGGCTGGTATAACCCTCTTGGGTGATGGCGCGCATAAGGGGGTCAATCAGGTTCAAATCGCTGAATTGCATGGGTTTTCCTCTTGTGGGAATAGGGAGATGAGAGATAACGCGGCGGTGACGGTGGGACAGGCAGTGCCTGCGGATGTCATCAGCGGCGCGTGCTTTTCTTGTCGAGAAGGGCGCGATACAGCGAGCGCAGGTCAGAGACGAGGCGGTCGATGCTGTAGCGGTCGAGCATGGCGTGCTGGGCATCGGCGGTATCGGGCGGGGTGGAGAGGGTATCTAGGATGGCGTGGGTGAGCGCTGCGGCATCGCCGGAGGGGGCGAGTGCGCCAAATCGCCCACCTTCTAGCAGATCGGGCAAGCCGCCGACCTGTGTGGCAACAACAGGGCATCCTGCTGTCAGTGCTTCGATGACTGTGACCGGCGTCCCCTCATTGACGCTGGAAATCACGAACACGTCCATATCGGCGTAGGCGGCAGTGAGGTCTCGCTGCCAGCCTGTGACGATGACGCGCTCGCGCAGACCGAGGGCGTCAATTTGTGCTTCGATGTCGGCGCGCAGCTCACCGTCTCCCAGCATCACAAAGTAGGCATCAGGGCGCTGGGCATGGATTTGTGCTGCGGTTTGCAAGAACAGCGCATGGTTTTTCACCGGCACAAAGCGCCCTGCGATACCGATCAGCGGCGCATCGGTGGGGATGCCCCACACCTGCCGGAACTGACCGGTTTTGCGCGGTGTATCGGCAAACCTCTGGAGGTCGAGGCCCAGCGGCAGCACCGTGATGCGTTCTGGGCGGGCGACGCGGTATTTGTCGGCCAATTCCCGACGCAAGCCTTCGGTCAGCGTCAGGACTGTATCGGTGATTAAGCTGGTTATCCGTTCTAGCCAGATAAACAGGCGTGTTTTGCGCGGGCCAAAGTAGCCCTCGAAAACATGCCCATGAAAGGTGTGCAGGATGACCGGCACACCGGCCAGCTTGGCTGCCCACCGCCCGACAAATCCTGCCTTGGCGGTATGGGTGTGTACGACGTCGGGTTTTTCGCGCCGCATCAGCCGCCACAACTGCCAGAACGTGCGCAGGTCGCGCAGGGGGTCAAGCGAGCGGCTGAGTTCTTGCAGATAGATGGGCTGCACACCGTGTTGGTGGGCATAGTAGCTCATGTCGCCCTCGTCGGGTTCGATGCTGCCGCACACCAGCTTAGACTGATATTCGGCATCATTGAGGCGGGCCGTGAGCAGTGAGACGTGGATGGCAGGCCCACCGATGTTCAGGCGGGCGATAATCCTCAATATCTTGATCGGGCGTTGGGTCAAGCGCGGTCGTCCTCGGTGTCGATGTAGTAGCCGTCGTCGTCGGTGGAGTCGCTGTCTGTCCCATAGGACAGGTACTCGGCTTCGACATCGGCGGTCAGGGCGTCATAGTCGCCCACTTCGTCGAAGTCGATGTCATCCTCACCGCGAATCAAGCGCACATCGACGCCGGTGCGTTCGGGTGCGCTTTGGGCGCTGCGGAAGCTGAGGCGCAGGGGAGATCCCTCGAAGGGGAACTTTTCGCGCACGCAGTTTTCCAGATAGCGCCGATAGGTAAAGTGGATCAACGAACGGTCGTTGACATGAAACAGAAACACGGGCGGCGCAGTGCGAACCTGACTGGCGAAGTACAGTTTGAGCCGGCGTGTGCCGCGCATGGGCGGCGGGTGACGCTGCACGGCGGCGCGCAGCAGACGGTTGAGTTCACTGGTTGGCACGCGGAAGTGCCGCGCTTCGTAGACGCGGTTGGCGGTTTCTAGCACTTGATGGATGCGCTGGCCCGATAGTGCACTGATATAGATAAACGGGGCATAGGGCACAAAGTGCAGGCGCTCACGCGCGGTCTCGTTGAAGCGCAGCATGGTGGTGGAGTCTTTTTCGAGGGCATCCCACTTGTTGATAACCACCACCAGCGACTTGTATTGTTCAATCACATATCCGGCGATATGTTCGTCTTGCTCGGTCACCCCTTCGATGGCGTCCACGACCAGAATAGCCACGTCGCAGCGTTCGATGGCGTTCATGGCACGGATGACGCTGAATTGTTCAACGCCCGGCTCCACGCGTCCACGCCGGCGGATGCCGGCGGTGTCGATGAGGGTGATGGTCTGGCCGTGCCACATGATGTCGGTATCGATGGCATCACGGGTGGTTCCAGCCAACGGCGAGACGATCACACGTTCTTCGCCGATGAGCTTATTAATAAGGGTAGATTTGCCGGCATTGGGCCGCCCGACAACAGCGATGCGCAAGTGGTCACTTTCGCCGTCGTCGTCGCGCTGCCAATCGCCTTCTGGCAGCGCCCCGATCACATGGTCGAGCAAATCCCCAACGCCGACGCCGTGCACTGCACTGCACGCCACGACTTCGCCCACACCCAGCGCATAGAATTCGTAGTGATCATCGGCTTTGGTCAGGTCGTCGGCTTTGTTGGCCGCCACGATGACCGGCTTGCTGCTGCGACGCAAAATCTCGGTGATTTCGCGGTCGGCGGCAGTGATGCCGTGCCGGATGTCTACGACCAACACGATGATGTCGGCTTGTTCGATGGCAATGAGCGCCTGCTGGCGAATCAGCGGGACGAATTCGTAGCTGCCTTCCGACAGCGGGTTTTCGTCTCGCCCACCTTTGGGCTGATAGACCTCGATACCGCCGGTATCCACCACGCGGAAATGTACCCCGTTCCAATACGACTCGCCGTGTAACCGGTCGCGAGTTGTGCCGGGGATAGGGTTGGTGACAGCCATACGCTCACCAACCAACCGATTGAACAGGGTACTCTTACCCACATTGGGCCGCCCGACGAGGGCAACCAGCGGTTTACGTGCCATTGGGGGGTTGAACTTTCTTTGGACTTGCTCGGCTTCTTATTGTATCACCGATTACAAGGATAATTCGAGTTGCAGTTCGTCTCTCAGTGGGATACCGTCGTTTCCGACTAATGGTATCTGTGGTTTTAGGCGGCGGGCATCCTCTAGGGCGTTGGGATAAACGGCCACAAGGTGAAAGCCGCGCTTTTGATAAAAACGCAGGGCGGGCAGGTTGTCGTTGGTGGTGATGAGCCACAGGCGTTTGCATCCGGCCCGTGCGGCGGCCTGCTTGACCGCCTCGACCAGTGCAGTGCCCACCCCACAGCCCTGCTGCACGCTGTCTAGTGTCATCAGCTGGCACTCGACGCCCTCGGTGCGATAGGTGACGAGGCCGGTGAGTGTGCCGGCGGTGTCTTGTGCTCCCGCAAAGGCGGCAAAACCATCCAGCAGGTGACCATAATACACTTGCCCGCGCGAGATGATTTTGGTGGAGTGCCAGCGTTTATCCATGAACTCGGCCACCCACGCGCGGTCTTTAACGTCTAGCGGGCGGATATGAAACGCAGGGGAGTCGGTCATGGTTGGTACACCTCTGACGATAACCTGCTGGGACAGGGTTCTGAAGGGTCAAAAAGACATTATGGCACAACTTGCCTTTTGTTACAAAATCCTCACTCCCGCGGGCTAAAGCGCACCATGAGCGAGTCGCACACATAATGATACCCGATGGCCTGATAAATTTTGTTTGAGGTTGGGTTGGCGGCATCGGTATACAGAAAGCACAGGGTGCGGCCTTCGTCCAGCATTTTTTGGCTGAGGGCGGCGGTAGCGGCGCTGGCATATCCGTGCCCGCGTAGGGCGGGTGGGGTATAGACCGGCCCGATGCGGATTCCGTTGGGGGTAGGGCCGGTTGCACCGACCATCGAGACGGGTGTGCCGTTGACCATCCAAAAGAAGATGCGGCGGGCGTTGGTGGAGAGCGTCATTTCGGCCCAGCGCCGGCTGGCGTCTCGATCGGGCACGGTGTGGACAAAGGCGTCGCGCATAAACCCGTGATGCCAGTCTGTGAGTAATTCAAGATGCGTGGGCTCGACGGGGTGTAAGCGGCCTTCGCGTATCCCGGTGGGCGGAATGACGGTGCGAAGCTCATAAATCATCTGCTGCATCTCGATGGTGCAGCTTTTGCCGGTTTGGGCCTGCCATGCGCTGGCGAAGGCGTGCGCCTCTGCGGTAGAGGCAGTGACGCCGGGCAGGGTGTCATCCAGCGAGCGCAGCAGAGCCGCCAACTGGGGGAGGCTGGCGTGCCCTTGGGGGGTGAGGTGAGAGAGGATGAGGTTGTAGGGGGCGGTGCGCAGCGCCGCGCCGGCCAGCTCGCCGGATGGGGCGGTGAGGGTGGCGAGCATGAAATCGTTGTAGAAGCCGGGGGAGTTTTGCAGCAGGGAAGATAGGCCAAGAATCAGGTTGTTTTCGGCCTCTTTTTGCAGCAGATAAGGGGTGACACGGGCAGACCATGCTGCGGTGTCGCGGGTGGTTTGGATGGGCATGAGTGGTTTGCCTGTGTGCTGGGTGGGCGTGATGCGGCAGTCTATCCAGTATAAGGCGAATTGTGCGCTCACCCGCCACCCAAGTTGTGGGGGAGTGGCGTCCGATATTCAACTAACCCCCACATTGATAGGATTTGCGCCGTAAACGTGTTAATCTTGGCCTGATTAAACAGGTTGCCAGCAACCCCATGCACATCATTT